>JAYTVA010000090.1:0-1500 GCA_043744255.1 Burkholderiales bacterium
CCGAACCCCTCTATAAACTGCCTTTCGTCCAAATTCGGTATCAAACCTCGTTGGAATCACGAATTCGGTTTCGGTATCAAACCTCATTGGATAAGACTGACCCTAAGCCCGCGTTGGCCGCGTGGAATAACATCACCCAGAGAATCGCGATGGCGCGCAGCAGGTCGAGGCCGGGGAGCCGCATCAATGCACTCAACCGGCTTTTAGCATGGCGATAACTTCTGCCGTATCAGGGCGCACGCCGCGCCAGAGGTAAAACGCTTCCGCCGCCTGTTCCGCGAGCATGCCAACACCATCGGCCGTGCGCGCGCCTGCATGGGCGGCAAGTTGCAAAAACGCCGTCGGGGCTTTGCCGTACATCATGTCGTAGGCGAGTGCGTTAGGCGCGAAGCAGCTTGCTGGCAGCGAGACAGCGTCGCCACCCAAACTCGCAGCAGTGGCATTGATAATCACCTCGAACTGTTCGCCCGCGAGGTCGGCGATGGCCATCGCACGTACTTTGTCTGGTGAATATTTGCTCGCCAGCTCCTGCGCCTTGGTGTGCGTCCGATTGGCAATCGCAATGAGCTTCGGCGCGACAGCGCAGAGCGCACCCAACACGCCATACGCGGCACCACCCGCACCGAGCAATAGCACGCGTGCACCAACGAGGGAGACACCGAGATTGCTGCGGAGGTCGCGCACCAAACCGATGCCATCGGTGTTGTCGCCCAGCACCTGATCGCCAGCGAAGCGCAGCGTGTTCACGGCACCCGACTCAATTGCGCGCGGCGTCAATTCGGTCGCGTAGTGATACGCTTCAAACTTGAATGGCACCGTGACATTGGCACCGCGCGCGCCACTGCGGCGTAACGCATCCACCGCGTCGCGAAAGCCATCCTTCGGCACGAGCAGGCGCTGGTAGGAAATTTGCTGTCCCACCTGCCGCGCGAATGCTGCATGAATTTCCGGCGAGCGCGAATGGGCAATGGGATTGCCGATGACAACGTATTGATCGGTCATATCGCCTGCCAGCACGGCAAAAAAATCATCAGCGGATCGCACAGCTTTTTCATCATTTGGACGAGATTTCGTGGCATTATTGAGGGCTGAATTCGCACACCGCATTGTTTTGGTGCGGCGCAAATCTCGATGCACTATTTTCGTGCGTCGCATCAATTTCCCAAGCAAAAAACATTGTCCGCTCAATGACTTACCATGTTGCGAGCGCTGGCATGTTTTCTGCTGAATTGAAGTCTTGATTATCGCCAGTTTGATTTGTTTCGTAAAACGTTATCTGCATAAGGAGAATTAAATGTCAGTCGCAAATGTCATGAAAATGGTCAAGGATCACGAGGTCAAGTTCGTGGACTTTCGTTTTACCGATACCAAGGGCAAGGAGCAGCATGTCACCGTGCCGGTGAAGGCTTTCGACGAAAATAAATTCAAGGAAGGCCACGCATTTGACGGCTCGTCCATCGCCGGTTGGAAAGGCATCGAAGCCTCCGATATGCAATTGAT
>JAYTVA010000091.1:0-17449 GCA_043744255.1 Burkholderiales bacterium
GTCTTTGTAGCCCGTTGACAGGTAGAAACCGGTGGTGGTTTCGGCAATGCCCAAAATCAAACCACCCACAATGATGCCCATGCCGGAATTGAGGCCACCAATGATGGCAACGGCAAACGCTTTTAAACCCAGCACCGCACCCATGGTCGCGCCTGTCAACGTGAGTGGTGCGACCAAGACGCCTGCTACAGCGGCAGTCATTGAAGACAAAGCATAAGAAAACGTGATAACAGCACTGGTGTTGATGCCCATCAAGGAGGCTGCATCGCGGTCGTTGGAGGTGGCGACTACTGCTTTGCCGTAAATGGATTTGCGGTTGAACAGCTCTACAGCCGCCATCATGGCCAACGCACCGACGACAACCACAATCTCCATGGGCAAAATGTTGGCACCGAAGAGCTTGATAGGCGCTTCTGACAAGGGGGATGGAAACTTCAGGTCGTCTTTGCCCCAAATGTTTTCAGCGACGTTTTTGAAAATGATCGCCAAGGCGATGGTCGACATGATCCAGCCAAATTCGCTTTTGATCTTGATGGCGGGGCGCACGCCAATGCGCTCAACCAACCCACCTTGGAACAGGCCAAAAATAATGACCAGTGGCAACATCAACCAGTAATTAACGCCGAGATTCACCAGCGTCAGGCCCACCATGGCACCGAGCATGAGTGCATCACCCTGACCAAAGTTCAACGTGTCGGATGTTTGAAAAGTGAGCTGGTAGCCGAACGCGATGACCGCGTAGATCATGCCCAGCGCGATGCCGCTATAGATAAGTTGGAGCAGGATTTCCATGTTGGGTGGCCCGTGAAATGGTCAGTGTGCAAATAGGTCGCAGGGGGACGTCGCGCTCAAACAAAAAAACACCGCGAAAGCTGGTAGAGCCCTCGCGGTGTCTTTGTCGTGCAAGACGGTAACGATGCGGATCGCTAGTTTATTTTTTTACGCGCACGGTGGATGCCTTGGCCTGGTCATCAGGGTATGCATACACCACGCGGTTACCCTTGACTTCACCAAACACGGGGATGTTGGCGGAAATCGCCTCATGGTCTTGTGCAGAGAATGGCTTGTTGTAGGTTGTTACCACGCCATCTACCGGTGCGTTCAGGTTCTCCAGCGCCTCGCGGATTTTGCTGCCATCCGTCGAATTGGCTTGCTTGATAGCAGCGGCCAACAAGTAGATGGAGTCATAACCCTGCGCGGCAGAGACGGGAGAGTCAATACGTGCGTTTTTCGGGTTGAAGGTTTTCAGGTAGGTATTAATGAAGGCCTGACGCTTCGGCGTCGTCGGCTCTTGGATAAACGTTTGCGGCATACGCGCGCCTTCGCCGCCGGGGCCAGCGTTGTCAATAAAGTTGGCCATCGACAGCGTCCAGCTACCAATCATCGGAACTTTCCAGCCCAGCTTGGTCATGCCGTTGGCGATTTGAGCCAGCTCAGGGCCGATCGCATAGGTCAGCACCACCTCTGCACCAGCGGCTTTGGCCTTGAGCAATTGGGCGGTCATATCCACGTCCTTAACGTTGAACTTTTCAACAGCAACGGCGGTGACACCTTTGGCTTTCAATGCGGCTTCTAGGTCAGTACGACCGAGTTGGCCATAGTTGGTGGAGTCGGCCAAAATAGCGACTTTTTTGAAGCCTTTGCGGGTAATGGCTTCTTCAACAATCATGGGTGCCTGAATGCTGTCGTGGGCAGAGTTACGGAAAATGTAGTTTTCTTTTTGCTCTGGAAACTGCTTGGTGACGATAGAACCCGTGGCCACGTTGTTCATGACTGGAATTTTGGCTTCCTGAAAGAAGCGCTGCGAAGCCAGTGCCACTCCGGTGTTGATATAACCCACGGCGGCAACGACTTTCTCTTTGCTGATGAGCTCTTGCGCAATTTGCACGCCGCGCTCGTTTTTAGCTTCGTCATCACGCTCCACCAGTTGAATCTGACTGCCCAACACCCCACCAGCTTTGTTGATCTCGTCAACTGCCAGTTTCACGCCATCGCGCATGCTCACGCCCATGGATGAGGAGCCACCGGTAAAGGGCCCGGTCACGCCAATCTTGATGGGGTCAGCAGCACAAGCGACCCCAGCTGCTGTGATTGCGGCTACAGCAATAGCTAGTTTTGCAAAACGAAAATTCATGATGTCTCCAGAAATATTTTAGAAAATCAACTTGATCTCGGCGCCAAGCAACCACTTGCGCGCAACTTAGGATACTCGCAAGCACTTTTTGAGAAACTAAACCGTTCTTGTATTCACCCAAACGGGTTAACGGCTCGGCATTATGTGCTAAACGGTTGCGATTGCGGCATTAGTTCTCAATTTGTTCTCGCGACCCATTGCCTACGCTGAGATACGTGCAGGCCGCTTGGTTGAAAGCATTAATACAAAAAATCACGCAGCGCCTCTCTTCGACCCGTTAAGAAAGATTAGGCATTTGTTTCCCCAAAGCTAGCGAAGGTGATCCGCCGACCACCCCAAGAGCAAAAGCGGAGCCGTGCTCTGCGCCATGCACTTCCCCCTTTGCAAAAGGGGGATTGAGGGGGAGAGTGAAGCGAGGAAGCAGTACGGTGCTGATGTATTCGGCAACCCGATCCTTGTGAAGATCGCGAATAGCGAATTATAGTTGCATAGCGAACGATATTCATCTAGGCTATGCGTATGTTTGACCAATGCCTCTACTTCAATAGCACCGCACTTGCGCGCCAGCTTGAGCGCGAATGGGCGACTGCCTTCAGGCCATTCGGTCTGACGCCGCCGCAGGCATTCATGCTGCGGACGATTTTGGCATCGCCCGCGCTGCTGCAGCGCGAGTTGGCCGCAGCAATGGGCATCGCGCGTCCTACCGCGACCCGCACGCTTGACGGTCTGCAAACACTCAAGCTGATCGAGCGGCGGGCGACGGAGCGGGATGGACGTGAATACGCGATCTTTCCCACAGCCAAAGCGCAGTCGTTGCAGGATCAACTCAATGCCGCCAGTGGGGAAGTGACCAAGCGCTTGAAGCGATCACTGGGCGCGGCGCAGTTTGAGAAAATTGTCACTACCGTGCGCAGCGCACGAAAAATGCTTGCTTGAGTTTTTTTGAACATATCGTTGCATAGCAAACTAACTGGAGAGCAATATGCCCATCATCAACGTAAAAGTCAGTGCAAAAAAATCCCCGGAAATGACCCGAGAAATCGCCGATCTCCTGCTCGATGTGACCTCGCGCATCCTGCACAAGAAACGTGAGCTTACGGCCATCACGATTGAATATCTGGACCGCGATTGCTGGCTGATCGGTGGGCGCTCATTGAGCGAGCAGAACACAAACAGCTTCTACTTCGACATCAAAATCACGGATGAAACCAATACGAAGGAGGAGAAGGCGGCCTACATCCGGGAGGCGTTTGCCGGATTCGAACGGCTGATGGGGAATTTGCACGCAGAGAGTTACATCTACGTGCAGGATGTTCGCGCGACGGCGTATGGGTATGAGGGTGTGACCCAGGAGTACCGGTTTCAGCGATGAATTTAGTCACGGCTAATCAAATCGCAGTTGCGTGATTGCAACCCACCTCGCCACGCTTAGGGCGCACGGTTCGGTCGGGTTGCGCAACCTGACCGACACGCGGGCTTTGGCGCCCTGGGCATGCGATGCCTTGAAGCCGTTTGTGTTTAGGGTTGCTTAGGTTTGGTCACCTTAAATCCCCCTCAATCCCCCTTTTACAAAGGGGGAAGTGCCGTGCACACATCTCGATCACCGCGAGCGAAGGTGATTCACCACTACACGGGCAAAAGCGGAGCCGTGCTCAATGCCATGCACTTCCCCCTTTGCGAAAAGCGATTGAGGGGGAGAGTGAAGCGAGGGGGCAGTACGGTGCTGTTAGTCTAGGCAACCTGACCGAAACGCGCGCGCTACCAATGCACCCCCTGCGTAATCTGCGCAAACGCCATCGCTTCTGGCGTCATTTCGACTTCCTTCGGTGCCTCGCCTTTTTTGCCTTGCGCCGCCGACGAATCTGGGAACATCCTGAACGCGGCGTTCAAGATAATCTGCGTGAGTTTTGGTGAGACGGCGTGCAACACTGCGCCGGTGATGCCAAGCCTTGTCGCGATGCGCACAGGCTTGTAGACGATGGCTTCCACGACGAGGTCAGCGGCTTCTTCCGGCGACAACGTTGGCACTGATTGGTACATCTTCGTGGGCGCGATCATTGGCGTGCGCACCAGCGGCATGTTGATGGTCGTGAAGTTGATATGGTTATCGACAAACTCAGAGGCGGCACAGCCGGAGAAGGCGTCCAGCGCGGACTTTGAGGCAACATAGGCTGAAAAGC
This sequence comes from Burkholderiales bacterium, assembly GCA_043744255.1. GTDB lineage: Bacteria > Pseudomonadota > Gammaproteobacteria > Burkholderiales > Usitatibacteraceae > UKL13-2. Next base: position 4,315 of record JAYTVA010000091.1, read on the forward strand.
GCGGTGCTTGGGTGAGTACGCCGATCGACGAAATGTTGATGATGTGGCCGAAGTCCTGCTTCACCATCGTTGGCAAAAAGCCCATGATGAGACGCAACGAGCCGAAATAATTGAGCTGCATGGTGCGCTCAAAATCGTGGAACCGGTCGTAGCTGTTGGCGATGCCACGGCGAATCGAGCGACCGGCGTTGTTGACCAAGTAGTGACAGGCACCGTGGTCTTTGAGCACGCTGGCAACGAGTTTGTCGCAGCTTTCTAGTTCGGCGAGATCGCAGGAATAAAACTTGGCTTCGCCGCCAGCTGCCTTGATCTTGGCGAGCGTCTCTTTGGCTTTTTCCGGGTCGCGCGCGACGATGACCACCTTCGCGCCAGCTTCGGCCATCTTGATTGCCGTCGCTTCGCCGATGCCTGAGGTGCCGCCAGTGACCACGACTACCTTGCCGCTGACTTTGCCTTTGAGAGAGCGGTCGATGAAGAGGTCGGGGTCGAGGTGACGCTCCCAGTAGTCCCACAGCCGCCACGCGTACGTGTCGAGCTTTGGCACGCTGATGCCGGAGCCTTTCAGCGCTTTCACCGTTTCGCGGCTATCGAATTTGGTGGGGTAGCTGATGAAACTGAATACATCTTTGGGGATGCCAAGGTCGGTCAAAATCTGATTGCGCGCGCGTCGCACCGGTGCGACCGACATTAGCCCCTGCGCCACGTAGCTCGGGATGAAGCTGAACATTTTCGCGTTCACACGCATCGTCATTTGCGGCGCGTGGGCGGCCTTGGCGAACATGTTGAGAATCTCGCCGATGCGCGCGGGCTCCGGGTCGGTCAGGTGAAAACATTGCCCGTCGAGCCCCTTCTTGTGCGCGATGTGGTCCATCGCATCCACGACGTAATCGACTGGCACGATATTGATGCGGCCACCTTCGATACCAATGGTCGGCATCCATTTCGGCAGCATGTCACGCATCTTTTGAATGAACTTGAAGAAGTAGTACGGCCCGTCGATCTTGTCGATCTCACCCGTCGCCGAATGGCCGACGACCATGCCGGGGCGGTACACGCGCCACGGCACTTTGCATTCATTGCGCACGATGGCTTCGGAATCATGCTTGGTGCGGAAGTAGGGATGATCGAGTTCCTCGGCTTCTTCGAACATGTCTTCGCGAAAGGTGCCGTCGTAGAGGCCAGCAGCAGCGATGGAAGACGTGTGTTGAAAAATACCGGCCTTCAACGTGTTGGCCAGATCGACCGCGTGACGCGTACCGCCGATGTTGGCGACCGATTGCGAGGCGGCGTCGGCGGCCATGTCGTAGATCGCGGCGAGGTGAAAGAAGTGTTTGATCTTGCCCTTGAGTTTTGTCATATCCCCGGAAGCCACGCCCAGCGCGGGCTTTGCGAGATCGCCCACAATCGGCACAATGCGTTTTTGTTTCGCATCAAGCCCCCACCACGGGTAGATTTCTTCGAGTTTTTTGATCGAGGCCTTGCGCACCAACACGTAAATCGTGCCATTGCGCTTCAACAGATTTTTGACAAGAAACTTGCCGACAAAGCCGGTAGCGCCAGTGACAAAGTAGGTCATGGTTTCGATCCGATTAGTTTAGGGACTGTGCGGCGATATTACACCGGCAGGGTTGTCCGCACGAGCGCGCCGCATTTGCGGAGGATGGTTACTCAATCTGCCACGCATTCGTCATAAAATCATGTCCATCTTGGTAACCACTCCCTAGAAAGCAGACCATGCGCATTGCGATCAATCGCCGTAACTCTCTGAAATTATGTGCGCTCGCGTTACCGATTTTGGCGAGCTGCACCGCCGTCGGCGAAGCGCCACGCGATACCTTGCGAGTGGCTTCCACCAGCGCCGTGCCAAGCGCCATCGCCCCGCCCAAGCTGGTGCTCGTCGTGGTCATTGACGGCTTGCCGCAGGAACAATTACTGAAAAATTACGACCTGTTTGTCGCCGATGGGTTTCGCCGCCTGATGGATCGCGGCGCGCGCTTCACCGACGCGCATCAGGCGCACGGCGTGACCGTTACCGCCGTCGGCCATGCAGCGGTACTCACGGGCGCCTACCCATACCAGCACGGCATCATCGGCAACGAATGGCGCGGCCGCGATGGCAAGGTGATGTATTGCGTGGGCGACACGGCGCACAAATATCTGGATGGCTCGCCGACGGGAGAAGACGACGGCACCAGCCCGCGAAATTTGCAAGCGAGCACCGTCGGCGATGAATTGCGTTATGCAAACAATAATTTGTCGAAAGTGTTTGCCGTGTCGGGCAAAGATCGCGGCTCAATTTTGCTCGCTGGCAAGACCGGCACCGCCTACATGTACATGGGGCAAACAGGAAATTTTTCCAGCACCAGTTACTACATGGCCAAACATCCGGCATGGGTGGATGCCTACGCGGCCAGCAAGCCGCAAGACAAGTATTTCAAGAAGTCCTGGGAGCCGCTCCTCGACGCGCCAGCCTACGCGCGCTCAACCGCCGACGGGCAAGCGTATGCGACGAGTTTCAGGCAACTACCCACACGATTTGGTCTGCAATACGGGCTCGCCATGCCAGCCCCGAATCCGATCTACTACCAGCAACTGCTGGCCGGTCCGTTTGCCGATGAGATGACGGCAGATTTTTCCAAGGCGCTGTTGAAAAATGAAAATCTCGGTCGCAATCCTGCCGGCGTGACCGATATTCTGGGCGTGAGTTTTTCTAGCCACGATTACATCAATCACACCTTCGGCCCCGCGAGCATTCAATCGCAAGATCACCTGCTCCGCCTAGATCGCACGTTGGCCGAATTTTTTGCGGCAGTCGATGCCCAAGTGGGGCGCGACAGTGTGTTGGTGGTGCTGACAGCCGATCACGGGTTCATGGACGTACCGGAATTCAATCAAGCGCGCCGCTACGACGCTGCGCGCATTGATGCGGGCGAAATGCGCGCCGCCGCAAACAAAGCACTAGAAGAAAAATTCGGCGTGGCGAATCTCGTCAAGCAGACCATGACTGGCGGCGTGACGCTCGATTACGCCGCTGCTGACGCCAAAGGTGTATCGAACGAATCGCTGGAAAAGGCCGCCCAGCGGGCACTTTCAGCATTTCCAGGAATCAATTTTGTGCACACACGCACGCAACTCGAAACCGGGCAACTTCCGCCAACGCACATCAGCACATTGATTTCGCGCGCATGGCATCCGCAATCAGCGATTGATATTTTCGTGATGCAAAAGCCGTTTCATTACTTCCAATCCAAGACTACCAAAACCCCAACTGCGTGCTCGCATGGCACGCCGTACAGCTACGACACCAACGTGCCGCTGCTGATCGAGGGCAACCGCTGGATTAAGCCGGGGAACTACACGCGCTCGGCAGCGGTCGTCGATATTGCGCCGACACTATCGGCGATTTTGAGCACGCGCCCGCCGAGCGCGTCAGAGGGCAGGGTGTTGAGTGAGGCGTTGCGGATGGAAGGGCGCTGATCTTCGCCGCGCATCGCTGAAGCGGGTGTACGCGTCGTAGGCCAGCGCGATGCTGATGACGCCGAATTCGATCACCATCATCCCGTGCGCGATCTGGTGCGGGGCAGCGAGGCGATCACCGAGATTGCTTCCCGTGAGATAGGACAGCGGCAACATCATCGCGGCGACCCAGGGTGTGACCAAACGCGTGCCCAAACGCGTACCGCATGCGAGCGGCAACAGCCACAATAAATACCAAGCGTTGATGACCGGTGCGAACATCAGTAGCGCACCGAAAGCCATGACCAGCGTGGTCGGTAGGTCTACTGCACGATCACGCCAGCAGCGCAAAAATAGCCAGCCAACGAGACCCAAAATGATGACCGCCGCCACCGCGCGCGCCGTGGATGCAGGCAGCACGCTCGCCAACAGCGCGTAGGCAAACGGGTTGAATTCCCACTGGCGGGAGAACACAGCGAGAGTGTGCCAAGCATTCACGAAGCCCGCGTGGAACGGCAGCCACAGCACGCCATAGACCGCGATCACGCCCGCCGCAACGTTAATGCGCTGCGGCCATGTCGCAAACGCAAGCAGCAAAAACGGCAGCGCGAGCAGCGCATGCACCTTCATCGCCGCCGCGACGCCAATACAGATCGCCACGCCTAACATTCGCTGCCGTCGTGCGCCGAGCACGGCCAACACCAACAGCGCACCAATGAGTGCGTCGGGATGCATCGCCACCGCAATTTCGTGAATCGCCAGCGGTGACAACGCATACCAGCACGCATTGACTGCCCCAAAGGCGCGAATCAGCACCCAGACTAAGCCCATGTCGGCCGCGCACACGATGAGTTTCCATGGCCACGCCGCGCCAGGGTCAACCCACGCAGAGGCCGCAAACAACATCTGCAACGCCGGACCATAAATGGTGGCGATCTGCGGATAGTTCACGCCGGAGAGCACGTCCTGCATGCGTGCGTTGCCTTGAAAGGTCGAAAAAAAGTGAGCGGGCGCGTGCAAGTACGGATTGCCGTCCTGGAGCGTGCGATAGCCGTCCCACAGAAAGCGAAAATAGTCGTCCTCAAAAAACGCCGGCGTTGCGCTCGCGACCGCGCGCATCAGCAATGCCCACGCGATCACACTCGCCGCGCTGATGCTCTCCGGCGATCGGATCAGACGCAAGAGCGTGGCGGCAAGCGCGACACTGAGTGCGCCAAACGTGCACCACCACACGATGAGCGGATAGCTACCGGTATGGCGCGCGGTGATCGCAAACATCATTAGCGCGGCGGTCATCATTGCCGCCACAAAGTGTAATTGTCGCGCCGGTTTGATCACTTGGCCGCGACGGAACTAGCGGAAACGGTTGGGGGTGACACGCGTGGTCGCGCTGTTCGATGGCGACGCCACTCCTGCCAGCGCAGCCTGACGATCATGCCGATAATTCCGTGGGCTGCACCAATGACCCCGCGAACTGTCCCGCTAATTTTTGATTTGCCGACACGAACACGCGTGCTGACGGGGGTTTCGGCGTAGCGAAGACCTTGCTGAATTGCTTTGACCTGCATTTCAACTGTCCAACCAAAGTGCATATCGGCCATCGCTAACTGCGCGAGCGCCGACGTGCGGATCGCGCGAAAGGGACCGAGGTCACGCATACGAACGCCCCAGATTGCCCGAATCATCACGCAGGCGACCAGATTGCCGACCCGTTGCGGATACGTCAGCGCGCCGCGCGCCTGCAGGTCAGGCACCCGCACACCCACCGCCAGATCGGCACCATCACGAATCGCTTGAACTAGGCTCTTGGCTTCAGACGCACACACGCTGCCATCGCCGTCCACAAACAGAAGAATTTCCGCGCCCAGACCTTCTGCGTGATGCGCCCCAATGGCCGCGAGGCAGGCGGCACCGTAACCGCGCCGGGGCTCGCTGACCACAATTGCCCCCGCGCTGACCGCGATACGCGCGGTATCGTCATTGGAGCCGTTGTCGCAAACGATGACATGCGCGATGGCGACTTCACGGCAGGTGCGTAATGCCGTCACCACTCGCCCGATCACCGCTGCTTCGTTCAGCGCCGGGATGATCGCAACCACGCGAGGTGCAGACCCGCGCTCACCGCTGCCTGACTCTGATACCACTTGATTAGACTTTCGCTAGGTCAAAGCGCTCGTTGAGATACGCCGTGAGTGCATCACGATCCTCTGGATGCAATTTAATTTTGGTCGCAGGTGTCGCCAATTCGTCGCGAAGTGCGCGCGCGTCGGTGGCATCCTTGGCGCGTCCCGCATACACGCAGGTGCCGCAGGTGATGTGCTTGGTAAAAATGGCCTTGCCGCGCGCATAACGATCAAGCTGTGGATCGGGCTTGACCTCAGCGCGGTCGCTGTAACTGCTGGTAGCGCTTGGACCACCATACGACCCCGAGGCGAGCACAGGCTGTGCAGACATCGCCAGCACGATTGCAATTGCCATTGATGGGGCGCAAATCAAGCGTTGAATCGGACGACTTTCAACACGTGCTGCCTGTTCGGTGAGCTTCATAATTCGCCTCGGGGTGTAGTGGTTGAAACAGCGGGGATACGCAATAAATTCACTAGAACGACGTGCTCAGCGCGAACCCGGTCACCTTGCTTTGCGCCGTGTTGCGAATGCCTTGCTTCTCGCCGTATTGCACAGTTGCCGCAACGTTCCGCGTGAAACGGAACGAGGCACCGACACCGTTCAATTTGTATTGCTCTTTGACCTCCGGGAAGCGCGCTGGTGAGAAACCGGGGCCGCCGATGTCGAGTCCGTCCTGCGATTTCACCTGCTCGTGGTTGATAAATACACTCACCAGCGGGGTAGGGCTGAACGATGCGCCGAGTTGGTAGTACGTCTCTTTTGGCACCGGTGATTGACGGCTGCGATAACCCAGTGTGCCGTAGACATTGACGTTGGCGGTAACGGCCTTGCCGAGGGACGCCGACACTTCAAAAGCGTTCGCGCCATCGCCAATCGCGCTCAATGCACCCGTGCTGTAGCTACCCGCGAACACCGCGCCAGCGCCTAGCGTCAGCGTGGCCGGCGCATCGGCGAGATCATCGAGTACGCGAAAGCGAATGCCAATTCGCGAATCGGTGGTGCCGCTCAAGCCGCCATTCGGCGCCAAGCCGGGCACTTTGATGAAATCGCTTTTCGCATGTCCGGCGGAGACATCAAGCGCCAGTGCGTCGCTGATGCCATAGCTGTAATCCAGCCGAAACGTGTTCTGCTTCAACGACGCTGGCAAATTGCCGCGCGTTGCGCCGGCATAAAACTCGTCGGCCTTTTGCGCATCGTATGAGAGCTTCAAGCCGTTTGATCCGGGCGAAGGCAGCCACGGGCTTTGTGCCAAGGCCGGCAGCGCGCTGCACGCAGCGAGAATCGCGACGACGCAGGAACGTGCGCTCAGCCGAGAGGATGTGGTGGTCAATGTGCGCGCCATTATTTTTTGCCTCCCATGTCTAGTTTGAAACGGGTGGAGAGGTAGGCGTGGAGTGCTTCTTTCTCGTCGTCATCGAGCTTCACGCGGCTATCGCCACCAGCGAGCGTGGTCAAGAGCGCCTGCGCATCGGTGCCGGTCTTGCCGCGTCCGGCATAGGCACAGTTCGCGCAGCTCACCTGCTTGAAAAAAATCGACTTGCCGACTGAATAGAGATCAGCGCCGCGGTCGCCGCCGGTGCTCATGGAGCCTGACGCAAAAGCGGTCGATGTTCCGATCACAGCCAGAGTGGCTGCCACACCCAATGCCCTTGCAAAAGCAAAACTCGGTTGAATATTGATTTGATCTAGAAATCGTTTTTTCACGTTGCGCTCCAGAGAATGTTGAAAGAAAGGCTGCATTCGGGGTAGGGCGCAACCAATCACGTCGCTCAGCCGTATCAACTCCCGATTGCAACCAGAACTGTTACGACAAGGAGCGCACAAGGGATGCGGCAAATCGTTCAAACAAGCAGGCCAATCGTTCCGAGCAAGCAGACGAAGGCGAGACAGCCGACGGCAGTGAACGGCACAGCCGAAGCGACGCTCTGGCACGGCCAAACGCAATGGGTGGACTGGTCGCTCGCTTCAGCGATTGGCTATTTCATGCCGCTGAAGACTGAAGTAGAGGTGGCCTGCAAACTTGGCGTGACCAATGTGGTACGGCCGGGCGAATTGCTGGTCATCAATCGGGGCGAGAGTGCCGAAGTGGGTCTGCAATTGCGCGGCCAGAAACGGCCCGGCCGAGACGCCGTGGCCGTTATCGGCCACCTACGGCTTCGCACACCGGCGGAGAGTTTTGGCGCGATGCCGCAACGCGCGATGACGGTGGTGAGGCTCACCGCGCAGGAATGCGTACGTAGCGCCACACTCGCGCAGATGGTCGCCAACGAACGGGGTGGGACGAGTGAGATGAGGGAGACGAGGGAGACGAGGGAGACGAGCACGCTACTGAATCATTTGCAGCGCGCACTGTTCGAATCGTTCGCCGAAGTGTTGTGCGCCTGTGACCCGCTGGGATTGCCGGAATTTGCCGCGATGACTGACGCGCGTCTGTGCCGCGCATTGCGGGCGATGATCGCCGAGCCCGCGCGCGCGTGGCGGCTCGACACACTTGCGCGCGAGGCAGCGCTCTCGCGCACGCTATTTGCCACGCGATTCAAGCTCGTGTTGGGGATCACGCCACTGGACTACCTGACACAACTACGCGTGCAACTAGCAGCGACCCTCAAAGCCGAAGCGCCAAACCGCACCATGCACGACCTCGCCGCTGCGGTCGGCTATGCCGATGAATCGTCGCTACGGCGTGCGATGGCGCGGGTGGGGAATATAGGCTGAGCAAATGAACTCACTCAAACCAACAACGCCGCCGCCGCATTCCGTCCCTCGCTCGCCAACACATTGAATGTGCGACAGGCGGCGGGGGTATCCATGACCTCGAAGCCAATACGCGCTTGCGAAAAAGCAACCATGATCCGTTGATCGGGAAAGCGGAATAATTTCCCGCTGCCAAAAACCACCAGCTCGGGCTGCATTTCCAGTAGCAACGTAAAGTCACTCATGGCCAGCGTCGCCACGTCTTGCGCGCCCCATGACTCAATCAATTTGGTAGGGGTCACAATCAGCGCGGTGTGAAGCTGCCGTCCATTGACAGCGACGTAACCATCGCCATGACCGGTGATGGTGTTAATTCCGGCGGTGGTGTTGAGATGGAGTTTCATGAAAGCGGATCAATACGACCCCAAATGATGTCGCCCAACTCAATCGTTTGCCCACCGACGATGCTTGAGACGCGAACCGCCGTCTGGCCGACGGAGCCATCGCTACACGTTGCTCGCGCGCGAAATGAACCTGTGGTCGGCGGAATACCGAAAATCGTGGCCCCGCCATCCACTTCGATTGGCGCATTGCGATTGACCGCGCTGATGACGCAGCTTAGCCCCGGTGTGCCGAGCTTCGGGGGAGCGACCGTCGGTGCTTGTGCCGCCGCAAAATATGCAGCACTGCAAATGGCAAGAATCGCCGCACGAAAGCCGTGCCTAGCCTGTTTGAAGAACTTGAGTAGGAATGCTATGCGCACGAAACACCTTTTTTTGTTTAGCATTTGTTTCAAACTTTACTTTTCTGCTTGACGATCAAATTCTGCTTTTTGCTCCGACTTCCGTAATCGGAAATAGACTGCCCACAAAAACGCGAACAGTGCGTAGCCGAGCACGAAGAACGGAATCCACCTGAAGTTTTGCCTATCAACACCGGCTATGGCGTAGATCGCGAAGAGATTCTCCGAGACCAAAATGTAGTGATGCTGCCCCAACAGCACGAGGCAAAGTAGATCGAATGGCGCAGATGTGAGGAAGACGCCACCGAACAACGCAAAACGAAACTGCGGGAGCGCTGCCGATCTGGTGTTTTTTGACGCCAGCTTCCATGTGACGTATGCCGCATAGGGAAGGCAGATTAGTGCAATCACGGCACCAACGCCGCCAATGCCGAGAAAGAAGAGGAATGAGTAGGTGGCGTCCATCAGTTGGGCTTTTTTATTTGCGGCTTGTTGCCAAGAGCAGGCTCAGTTGCAGTAGTTGGCGTTTGTTTTCGTTCCGTTTCCAACGTCCACGTTTTGCCCAAATCGCTTGAGCAGTAGAAGTATTGTTTTCGTTCCTCGACGTATTCAGGATTGATTTCGAAGCAGCCGCCGCCTTCGTGGACTTTCATGTTGCGGAGGAAGGGGGCACCATAATGATGCGACCGTTGGGGGTAGCGAATTCCTGTGCCCGACATGCTGTCAACAAATCGTGCGCCCTCGCTGACATTAAAGTAAACCCGAGTTCGACAGCCGTCAAATGTCATTGTGAGCCCACTTTCGAGATAAGCAGTATTCGAGTCGTAAATCTGAATTGCGCCTAGTGGACTATCACTTTTTAAGTCCGTAATGTTTTTGCTATAGCCACTAAATGTTCTCCAACCCTGCCCTTTGTGTTGACTAGGCTCCGCAGAATCAAGAAATTGAGTTCTCGCTGAGGTAATCGTTCCCGGCGAGCGGCAGTAAAAACCAACAGTGAACTCGTCGTACCAAGCAACTGTATTGCGAACAACCAAGAACTCGAGATCATCGAGTTGAGTCTTTGTGGAATCGATATATCGGCCTTCACGGCGCTCACAACCGTTGCCAACAAAAAGTGCGCAAGCGGCAAATAGGAATGAGGCGGCGCGCTGTGAGAGCAACGTGATATTACTCATCGCATACCAAACACATTTCGTTCTGGCGTGTTGCATGCGCAAAAGCGCCACCCGCCACCAAACCCGAATACACCTTATACGTGTTGATTATGCATTCTGTTTTTCGAGATACGCGAAATCCAGGTAGAGGGTCGTAGGCACCTGACCCAATCCATTCGGGCGGTATGGATTCGCAAAAACTGAGCAACCGATTTTTTAAAGTCGAGTCACAATCTGACTGCAGTGAACCGCAAGTTTGATAACAATAGTCGTGCCCTTCGCACGCAACATAAAATGCTTCAGCGTCCGGATGTTGATTTATTAAGGTTTCCTGGCGTGCCTTATTGATAAATAATCCAGGCGGAAACATTGTAGCTGTCAATAATGGGGGAACTGAGCATCCATCTACAGCATACGTAACACCCGCGCGTGGAATCAAGTCCACGTTTCGATTCTCTGCGTCTGCTATTGGCGGCCCCTTGTATTGCATCGGCGGGCTGATATCGGTCGTATCAAAACCAGTTATGACCTTTGGCCCTTTTATGAATTTCAATGGTGAAGATTGTTCAGCAAATGGTTTTCCCTTTGTGGCAATGCCGTAACGACTGCTTGCCACGAGTACCGGGATTTTCTTGCAACATTCTTTGTCCTTATCGTACTTTTTCCCGTCGCAGCAGCTATACCGCTCACTGGTTAGCTGCGGGTCAGGCACAGCGCAAAAAGTCTGGGGGCCACAAGCGCCTCTCGTGGAATAGGAGCGTTGACATTTCTCTCCACAATCATCGTCTGTCGGGCCGCTAGTTTTCGCGCAATCCGGCTCCGGCGGCGGCACCGAAGGCGGCCCACCCCAGCCTGCCTTGGTGATGCCGCTGCCCGCATCACTCACTAGCAACGACGCGTCCTCATTCACCGTCGCGCGCCCCATCGGCACAAACGTCGCCAGATCGTGATCCCACTGATAAATCTCGCGCGTCTCACCAGCCTTCAAGTTGATGCTGTTCGGGATGCGTACTTCAATGGGCGGATCAAAGCGCGTGCCGCTAGGCTGAATCGTCCATGCCGGGGCCATAAAGGTGGCGGTGCCACTCGGCGGCACCATCGGCAACTTATCCAGATGCACAGGGAAGACGACCAGCGGGCCGACCTTGGCACCATCGGGGAAAGTGACGGAGTTGGCTTTGACAATCATCTCAAAGCCTTCAAAGCCGGGAATCTTGAGGTTGACATCCTGATTGCCGCCGACGACTTTGGCTTCGCTCAATGATGTTTTCATGCGCCGGACTTTCTTGTGTCAGGCCTACTTGCTTGCGGTTTGCCAGCAGGGGCCGGAGGAGCTGCGGGCTCAGGCGCAGTAGTTGGCGTTTGTTTTCGTTCCGTTTCCAACGTCCACGTTTTGCCCAAATCGCTTGAGCAATAGAAGTATTGTTTTCGTTCGTCGACGTATTCAGGATTGATTTCGAAGCAGCCACCGCCTTCAAAGACTTTCATGTTGCGCAGAAAGGGCGTTTTCAAATGGGCTGGAAATTCCGGGTAGCGAATACCCTTGTCCCACATCGTCTCCGCAAAGCGCGGACCTTGCCCCAAATTAAAATATACGCGCGTCCGACAAGCATCAAATGTCATGCTTAACGCTGACTCGATGTATACCGTCTTCTTGTCATAGACCTCGATTTTGATCTGATCAGGGGGCAAATCGTTCTTGAGTTCCGCCATGTGCTTAGAGTAGCCCCTGAAAGTCCGCCAGCCTTGGCCCGTGTGCCCAGTAGGTTCAGCAGCATCTAAAAATTGGTCTCCTTTAGCCCGAACTGTTTCAGGTGAGCGACAGTAAAAAATAACGTTGTAGTCGTCATACGACTTAACGGTATGGCGAACAATCAGGAAATCAAAATCTCCGTGACTCTTCATGTGAGAATCAATTAGACGCCCTTCGCTCCGCTCGCAACCTGTACAAATAATGCATATTGCAATACAAAAAATGACGCATTTTTGCGGTAACAAATTGTTGTGTTTCATTTGCAGGCCACACACATTTCTTTTTGCCGTGTTTCGTGTGCAGGCGTCCCACCAACAAACAATCCCAGCCACACTCTCTGAGCGGCACCCAAACACTCAACCCTGCGGGACGAAAATTGAGGGAATTCGCCCCTTGGGCGATCAAAGAAGCCGAATCCCGGCCACTCCAAAGGGATGCTCTTACAGAAATCGATAAGTACTCGTCTCAAATCAGAATCACAGTCCGATTGTTTACTGCCGCAGGTTTGATAGCAGTAGTCATGCCCTTGACATGCCCCATAGAATGTTTCTGCATCTGGATGCGGATTAACAAGGGTGGTGGGATCCGCCTTGTTGATGAATAGGCCAGGTGGGAAAAGGTTTCGTTGAAGATCGGGGGGTGCAACTGCGGGGTCAGCAACTGCGGGGTCAGTTCTAACATTCCAACATTCCTCAAACTCACTCCTCCACCGCGCGCACTGCTCTACTCACCGTCATGTAATGCACGCCAAAGAAATTTGCGATCTCAGCCATCGTATACGCACCAGAACGATAGGCTGCTGCCATCGCTTCGTTGCGGTCGGCGTGCTGCTCTTGATAGTCGCGCAATGACAGCGCCAGCGAGCGGCGGTGGGCGATTGAGAGTTCGCGTAGTTGTTCCCGCTTTAGCGGCACCTGATGGGTTTCGATAAACTTCTCATCGCTCAACAGCAATTGATGCTTGGTGCCCAGCAATGGCGAGGCGAGTCCCTTGCCCTGCGCCACAAAGTTGGCATAGGCGCGTCGCGCGCGGCTACGTTGTGTGCCGAATTGCGCATTGAGCTGGCGCATGCCGCGCGACAAGTTGCCATCAACGGTCTCGATCAGCGCATGATAGTGATTGGTCATCTGGCAGTAGGCGTGCACCACCCAGTTGAAGCGTTCGCAGACGAGCGCCAGTACCGACAGCCAGTCTTGCCGGTCTACA
>JAYTVA010000092.1:0-16818 GCA_043744255.1 Burkholderiales bacterium
AAGGCTTTCGACGAAAATAAATTCAAGGAAGGCCACGCATTTGACGGCTCGTCCATCGCCGGTTGGAAAGGCATCGAAGCCTCCGATATGCAATTGATGCCTGATCCAAGCACGGCATTCATTGATCCGTTTTTTGATGAGGCCACGTTGGTGTTGTCCTGTGACGTGCTCGAGCCCGCGACGGGCAAAGGCTACGACCGCGACCCACGTTCGCTCGCCAAGCGCGCCGAAGCGTATTTGAAATCCACCGGCATTGGCGACACCGCCTACTTTGGCCCAGAACCCGAATTCTTTATCTTCGACGCCGTTGAGTGGAATGTCGATATGTCGGGCTGCTCGGCGAAAGTGTTCTCAGAAGAAGCCGCATGGTCAACCGGCGAAAAATTTGAAGGCGGCAACCTCGGCCATCGCCCGCCGGTCAAGGGCGGCTATTTTCCGGTTCCCCCAGTCGATCAATTGCAAGACATCCGCTCGGCGATGTGTCTGGCGCTCGAAGACATGGGCGTGGAAGTTGAAGTTCATCACCACGAAGTTGCCAATGCTGGCCAATGCGAAATCGGCACGAAATTCGAAACGCTGACCAAGCGCGCCGACTGGACGCAAATCCTGAAATACGCTGTCACCAACGTCGCGCACAGCTACGGCAAAACGGCGACCTTCATGCCGAAACCGATCGTCGGCGACAACGGTTCAGGCATGCACGTGCACCAGTCGATCTGGAAAGACGGCAAGAACCTGTTCGCGGGCAATGGCTACGCAGGTCTATCTGAAACCGCGCTGTATTACATCGGCGGCATCATCAAGCATGCGCGCGCGTTGAACGCGATCACCAACCCTGGCACCAACTCGTACAAGCGTTTGGTACCCGGCTTTGAAGCGCCCGTGAAATTGGCGTACTCGGCGCGTAACCGTTCCGCTTCGATTCGCGTGCCATATGTGCAATCCGACAAAGCGCGTCGTATCGAAGTGCGCTTCCCGGACCCAACCGCGAACCCGTACCTCGCCTTCGCTGCGATGATGATGGCCGGTCTCGACGGTATTCAGAACAAGATTCATCCGGGAGATCCTTCCGACAAGAACTTGTATGACCTCACGCCAGAAGAAGACGCAAAGATCCCAACCGTTTGTTCATCGCTCGATCAAGCGCTGGATTGTTTGGATAAAGATCGCGAGTTCCTGACGCGCGGTGGTGTGTTCTCGAACGATATGATCGACGCCTATATTGAATTGAAAATGCAGGAAGTCACGCGCTTCCGTATGACCACGCATCCGATTGAATTTGATATGTACTACTCGGCATAAACAAAGAACGTTTGTCCAACGCGGGCGGCACCCTCACGGGGCCGCCCGTTTTGTTTATGGGACGCACTTGTGGAAAGTGCTTGCAAAACCGCGTTGAACCATCTGAAAACGCGCAAGTTTTTTCGCAAAATCGACCGCTTTTTTGTCAATTTTTGGCCGTTTTACTACCCATAGTGGTTGCGGGGCGTCCGCACACAACCCATTGAGTTGATAAACAAAATTGAAGCGCTTATGCTCATTTTCCGCTGTTGAAGGTCGATTTCAGACCATGTCTAGCGGGCTCGGAGTTGGCGCATGGGAGCAATCGTGGTTCGAAAAAAGGGCAAGCTGCATTCGGCGCGGTGGATCGCGTTGTGTGTCTGTCTGCCTATGCTCAACACCACTGCGGCTACCCAACCAACGCCACCTGGAGCACCTACGATCTATAAGTTGATCGACGCCAACGGCAAGGTCACTTATACGAATTCACCTGTGAAGGGCGGCAAGAAAGTTGAGTTGGAACCAATCACGGTTATTCCCACCTCTCCTGCTGCGTCCCTTGGTGCAGCGCCCGTTGTGGCCAACGCAAAGCCGCCGGCACCGGTGCTCATACCCGTTAGCCCAGCCGAGCCAGTCATCGCGACATCGCCCACGAAGCCGACCGTCGCTACCGTCACGCCGATCTCGAAAGCGCAACTCCAAGGTAACGCTGGTGCCCCCGCAATCCGTCCGCCGTCAGTCGCTGCGAGCCCAGCCCCTACACTACCAGTGGTAAAACTTTCGCCCAATGTGACAGTGGCAAAGGTTCCGGTTGCAGCACCAATTGCTACGATTACCCAGCCCGCCGCCGCGGCTGTTGCCAAGCCCACGACACCCGTAACCGCCCTCTTAGCCAGCGCAGCACCATCCGCCGATGCCATCACACAGAAACGCCGTGAAGAACTACGGCTGCGTGCACTCACCAATGACATCGCGCGTGAAGAAAAGCTGTTGACCGCCGCCCGGGGGCAACTCAGCGACGAAAAGAAAAATTCCGAATCTTTCCGCAAACTGCGCGTATCGCTTTCAAGCAAATCCGTCACCGCCGGGCAATTGCCCGCCGTAAACGCCGAAGGCAAAGCGAAGGTCGAGCGTCACTTTGAGCGCGTGCGCGACTTGCAAGACCAAGTAAACATGCACGAACGCAACCTCGAGGGTCTGCGCAAATCCGATCAACCCGTGAAAGTCGCTGCGCGCTAATTTCGTCCGACTCCACATCCGACTCCTTTCGATCATTCGTCTGATCGAAATTCAGCGCCGGGGCATCGAGCTCCGGCGTTTTTTTTGGTGCACGCGTCCCGCTTACAATACATGCAAGCCCTATCACCTCACGTCGCAAGCAAATTGCTTTTACCGTGCAGAGCCTTTCGTCGTGAAAACAAACACCCTTCCCATTCCACCATCGTTGCCTGAAACTGCGTGTCGCTACAGCGGCCTCGATCTGCTATCGACTGCGGTGTTGATTCTCGACCAATACTTGGCACTGTTGCATGCCAATCCGGCGGCGGAGAGCCTATTCGCGTTCAGTCAGCGCAATACGCTGGGACACGCGCTTCAGCGCTTATTGCCGGGCAATGCGGCGCTATTCAACAAGTTGGCGCAGGTCGTCCGTAGCGGCACCGGCTTCAACGAGAACGAAATGACCGTCGAGATCAGCGGCGCGGCAGCGCTACATCTGGCGTGCGTCGCGACGCCGCTCGAAGCGGGCGCGAATGTCGGTGGCATCGCACTCGAATTTCATCCGCTGGATCAGCACCTCAAAATTTCCCGCGAAGAAAAAATCATCGAGAACCAGCAGCTCAATCGCAATTTGATTCGTAATCTCGCACACGAAATCAAAAATCCACTTGGCGGCATTCGCGGCTCGGCGCAGCTGTTGGAGCGCGAACTCGCCGACGATGGGCTCCGGGAATACACACAAGTCATCATCAAGGAAGCCGACCGTTTGCAGAGCCTGATGGATCGCTTGCTCACACCGCACCGCATGCCGAAGATGGCGCACATCAATATCCACGAGGTTCTGGAACGCGTGCGCTCGCTGGTGTTGGCCGAATTTCCGGATGGCATTCGCGTGCGGCGCGACTACGACACCAGCCTCCCCGAGCTGTACGGTGATTCCGAGCAACTGATTCAGGCACTGCTCAACGTCGCGCGCAATGCCGCCCAGGCCATGGATGGACTAGGTGAGATTCGGCTGGTCACGCGGATCGCGCGGCAAGTTACGTTAGCAAAAGTTCGCCATCGTCACGCCATCATTGTGCACATCGAAGACACCGGCCCCGGCGTGCCCGAGGCGTTGCGCGACAAGGTTTTTTACCCGTTGGTATCGGGGCGCGACGGCGGCACTGGCCTTGGCCTGTCGCTTGCGCAAAACTTTATCAATCAACATTTGGGCATCATCGAATTTGAAACCGTTGCACACGGAACCCGCTTCACCATCTTGCTGCCGATCCGCGAACCGCAAATTTAAGAAAGTGCACATGAAACCCGTCTGGATCATCGACGACGACAAATCCATTCGCTGGGTGATCGAAAAATCGCTCGCGCGTGAGGACATCCTCTATCGTTCGTTCGTCTCAGGGCAAGACGCCATCGACGCGCTCGCGGACGACGAAACCCCGCAAGTCGTCATCAGCGACATTCGTATGCCCAGTGTGTCCGGGCTCGATTTCATGCAAAAGCTGAAAGCGAAATTACCCGCGACGCCGATCATCATCATGACTGCGTACTCGGATTTAGAGAGTGCGGTCGCCGCATTTCAAGGCGGTGCCTTCGAGTATTTGCCGAAGCCGTTCGATGTCGATCATGCGGTCGCACTGATTCAGCGCGCGCTCGATGAAAGCATTCGCGAAACCCCGAAAGCCGAGGCCAGTAGCGCCGCGCCAGAGATTCTTGGCTCGGCACCGACCATGCAAGAGGTGTTTCGTGCCATCGGCCGCCTCGCACAAAGCCACGCCACGGTAATGATTACCGGCGAATCCGGCACCGGCAAAGAGTTGGTTGCACAAGCGCTGCATCGCCACGGCCCGCGCGCGGCCAAGCCGTTCATCGCTATCAACACAGCGGCGATTCCCAAAGATCTGCTCGAAAGCGAATTATTCGGCCACGAACGTGGCGCGTTCACTGGTGCTGCCGCCACGCGACGCGGACGCTTTGAACAAGCCGAGGGCGGCTCGCTGTTCCTCGATGAAATCGGCGACATGCCCCCCGATTTGCAAACGCGCCTGCTGCGCGTGCTTTCAGACGGCCAGTTCTACCGCGTCGGCGGCCACACCCCCATTACCGCCAACGTGCGTGTGATCGCGGCCACCCATCAAGCGCTGGAAGAGCGCGTCAAACAAGGCTTGTTCCGCGAAGACTTGTTCCATCGGCTAAACGTTATTCGGCTGCGTCTGCCGGCGCTACGCGAACGCCGCGAGGACATTCCGTTACTCGCCAAACATTTTCTCGCCAAGAGCGCCAAGGAATTGCGCGTGGACGCCAAGCATCTCGCCACCGACGCGATGAATTTCATCGCGCAACACCCATTCCCTGGCAACGTCCGCCAACTCGAAAACCTCTGCCACTGGATCACCGTCATGGCACCCGGCCAAACGGTCGAGATCGCGGATCTGCCGCACGACATACGCGGTGATAACGCCAATATCAGCGGTGACAGCGATTGGCGACGCGCACTGGAACGCGAAGTCACGGCATCGCTCGCACGCGGCGAAAAGGACATTTACGAAGTGCTAAACAAGGGCTTCGAATCTGCACTGATCGTGAAAGCGCTTGAACACACCGGCGGCAGACGCATCGAGGCTGCTACGCTGCTTGGCATTGGTCGCAATACGCTCACACGCAAGATTCAGGAATTGAACCTCGATAGCGGTAACGCGGATAAAGACGAATAGCCGATTTGGCAATCACCACCTCGCTATCCGTACAATGGTGCTCGAAATCAGAATCAGGAAAACACCATGAATCAGCACTTGACACGTGATGAATTTGACGCCCTTGACGAAGTCGGCCGTCTACCGAAAGGCGGGAAGCCAGTTGTCAAACACAGCGCCTGCGTTGCCAGAAACGCCAAGCGCTTGGTCGGGATCAAGCTGATGCAATATCGGAAAGACGGTAGCTACCTCTTGACTGAGGCAGGTGCTGAAGCGCTATTCGTCAAGAAGTGCATCGCGGGGCTGAACGCATTGGCCACCAATCCCGCCGCCAAACTGGACGATCCGGTCGCCACGTTCCTCGGCAGAAAGGGCTACATCGCGGTGAGCGTTGTGGCCGAGCACTTTGAGATCACGCCGAGGGGGCGCGAGTGTCTTGACGACATCGCAAAGAACCCGTGATGCGCACGGCGTAGCGTATGATCTTCCAATACCCACTGCCAAGGAATTTGTCATGACACTCTGTCCCGTCGCTGTTGCTGTGGGCTGCGCAAAATGCCCGATTTTTAAAGCCTGCCCGGTCAAGGGCTTGATCGGCGATTACGTTCCGCCTACGGACGCTGCACCGAAAAAATCCGCCGCAACCGCAGGCAGCAAAGGCAAGCAGAAGTAACGGCATAAAAAAGCCCGCCAAACAAAACGTCGATTGGCGGGCAAGTTGCCGAGTTGCCTCGGCACCTCAGGGATGGTTCATTAGATAGTACGGCGAAGTCGATGAATTGGATGCGATGTTATTTCGTCATGATCACGCTGACCATCGCTGCCAGTACCGGCTACCGCCTGCATAATCCGCCCATCCAGTTCGAGTAACGCATCGCCGAACAAGTGCAGTTACGCGCCAACCGCGCTATGCGTGGGTTTGAACCCTTCGTCCCAGCCACGTGCTTGCACGGCTGTTGGAATTTACCCAGCGAGTCGTTACAATTTGCTGAATGCGGGTGTAGTTCAATGGTAGAACGGCAGCTTCCCAAGCTGCATACGAGGGTTCGATTCCCTTCACCCGCTCCAACCCACTGAATGCCGCAAACTCCAGCATCTACGGGCGTTTTGACCCGAAAACCGTTTGCACACTTGACGATTGTTTGCGCTTTTCGTTGCCGCACCCACCGAGCGCATTTGCGGCGCGCGCTACAATCATTCGGTATTCATATTTTCGCGGAGTGCCCCATGAAAAAGTCTTGGTTGGTTTTGCTCGCTTCCCTTGGTGTTTTTGTCGCTGGCTGTGCAGTCATGGCGGATGGCGCGCGCGCGGTGCAACCGGGCGATTTGTCGGGCACGTGGGCACCGATGAAAAATGAAATGGGCGGCAAGGCACTCACGTTACCGTCGGGGTTTGAGCTCAGGATCGAAGGAGATCGTTACCGTGCGGGCATTCCGCCGAACTACAACGACTTCGGGCGCATCGAATTTGTCGCGGGCGACACCAGCACCGCGCATCGGCAGATCGACATCAAGGGCGAAGTGGGTGCGAACAAAGGCAAGAGCATTCCGGCGATTGCACGCATGAATGGCAACGAGCTGGAAATTTGTTATGACCTGTCGCAAAAAGAGCGCCCGACAGACTTCGTCAGCCGCGAGGGGACGTCGCAGTTCCGCGTCACGTACCAGAAAAAATAGCGCCGCCTAGTGAGCGATTTCGGCAACGTCCACTTCGCTCAGCTTCACAAAGTGCACGCCACGCGCGAGGAGTAATGGCAAGGCGTCCGCGAAGCCCTCAGCGGTGTCCGCAGCCGGTTTGTTCATGTGCGCGATCACGATGTCGCCTTGTTGCACCTTGCGCAGTCGTGCCGCGATCTCGCGACGCGGCAAGGTCGCCCCTGCATCCGCATTCACCGAAAATCCCGCCACACGATAACCCATGCGCTCAATCTCCGTGATTGCCGTGCGGTCATATTCCGCAGTCGCGCCGCGATACCAACGTGGTTTGCGATGAGTGATTTCATAAATGCGGGTGGCACCGGCTTCTACCTCATGCTGCAAGTGGGCGAGGTCGGGTTGCCCGGCAATACCGTAAACACGGCGACCCGCGCCGATCACGGCGGGGATGTGTTCAGCGCCGTGGTCTTCCAGTTCGAATAATTCGGGATGCGCAAGCAGCGCGGCGGTGCCGACGGGATTGCGATCCAACCATTTCTTGGTGACAAAAATGGTGGCCGAGACGTGGTTGGCGACGATTAAGTTAATGAGGTTAGCGTCATAGGCACCGCCGCAGGCATCTAGCGTGAGCGCCACGGCTGGCGCGGGCTTTGCGGCAGTGATGATGCGCTGATGGACTTCAAACGCGGGCTCGAACGCCGGTTTAAACGCACTAACACTTGCGGCGTGCGCGAGGACGAAAAATGCGGCGGCGGTGAGGAGGGTTTTGAACATGGCTGCATAACGCGAGCCCATCACAACGGTTGAACAAGCGACCCTCGCGCACAGATGTTTACATCACCGTTTATTTTCCCGGTTTGCCGTTCGTCCGCACCGTGCTGACGATGGCGCGCAAACGATCTCGCGCACCAGCGTCGGCATGCGCGTGCGCGATAGCATCACCCAGCAGTTGCTCGACGTCACCCGAGCCCGCAGCACCACGACCTTCGAGTGCGGCTTTCATGGCGCGCAATTTGAACTCGCGACGGGCGGCCTGAAACTGTACGGGCGGCTCGATGTCGAGCACAATTTCGAGTTGCAGTAATGCGTTGTTGAGTGCGTCGGCATTGCTCGTACTCTTGCCGTCCAGCGCCGCTTTAAGGCGCGCGCCCAATGCGGCTTCCCATTTTGCGGGCAGTGCGCCGAGTGCGGTGTAGCGTTCTTGCGCGCCCTCCTTGTTACTGGATGCTTCGATCTCTTCGCACAGCGCGATCTTGGCGCTCAGCGCATCGCAGGTGCCATACCAGACGCGATTGGCAATCCCGAGCATGCGTTTTTGCGCCGATTCACGCGCGCCTCGAAAGCGCGCATCGAGTTTAGCGGCGACCGCTTTTGGCGCTTCACCCGCGCGACGCCATGCAGTGTCTACGTCGGCAATGGTGCGCTTGTATTCTGCGGCGACGTCGCCTTGCAGGGCATCCAAGCGCGCAATCAAGGCTTCGCGCGCATCCTGATTGCCTTTGAATTCCGCATCACGCGCGCTGAACACGGCATCACGTGCCGTGAAAATCGAATCACTCGCCGCCTTAAAATCTTTCCACAGCGCGTTTTCCTGATTGCGCGCCAGCGGCAGCGCTTTCGCCTGTACCTGCCACTCGTTTTGTAATTCGCGCACCTTGGCAACGGTGTCGCGACTTTGCGCATTGGTCGCCAGGGCCTTCGCATCGGCAATCAATTTTTCGCGCTTCAGGTGCGCCACACGACGGGCTTCAGTGAGCGGGACTTCGAGCCGCGCGACTGCCGCACGCATGCGCGTGAGCAAACCTTCCTGCGCCTTTTTCGGCACGGTATGCTCGACTGGGCCAAGCTTGCGCCACTCGACTTGGAAGTGTTCAACGGTGCGCGCAAGCTCTTTGAAATCGGGCGGCTCGGCCATGGGGGCAGCGTTGAGTGCAGTGACCAACTTGTTGCGCGCGTCCAGATTTTCCGAGCGCTGTGCCTTGAGTTTAGCGACCTGTACATTGACCGGCGCATACGCCGTCTTCAACGCGGCATCGAAACGCTGCCACAGCGCGCG
Organism: Burkholderiales bacterium; assembly: GCA_043744255.1. Lineage (GTDB taxonomy): Bacteria > Pseudomonadota > Gammaproteobacteria > Burkholderiales > Usitatibacteraceae > UKL13-2. The sequence continues at coordinate 8,905 of JAYTVA010000092.1, forward strand.
GCTGGTGGCACCGCCGAGTTTGTCGAGCTCTTTCCAGCGCTCACGCAATTTTTCGATGGCATCCGCATGCGCTTTGATGTTGAGCTTGGCGTTTTCGACCGCAACCTCAGCGGCCAATGCTTCGGCTTCGGCCACCACATCGTCGCGTACTCGTCCACCGCCCCAGTGCTGCCAGCCTTTTAGACGCGCGTATTCAGCCTGTAAGGCATCAATGCGCACCCGCAGTGAGCCCGTCGCGCGCACCTGTGATTCGGCTTCATCGAGTGCCACCAGATGCTTGTTGGTTTCGGCCAATTGACCCGCCGCGAGTGATGCTTCGGCGGTGCTGACGATGGCCACAAGTTGCTCGGTCTTCGCGTCTTTCTCGGCTTTTTTTTCGGCCTTGATGTGATCGCGATGTTCAGTTTTTTTCGCCGTGAGTGCGTCGGCTTGATGGCGTTCCCACTCGTGAAAACGCGCGTTCAATGCGTCACTCACGGCCATATCATCAATCGGTGCCAGTGCCCGCCAGCGTGCGGCCGCAGCGTTGGCGTCCGATCGTGAAGTCAGTTCATCGAGAATGCCCAAGCGCGTATCGACTTGCGCTGACATCGCAAACGCGCCTTCGAGTTGCTCGGCCAGTAGTTGCACATCCTTCATGCTTTTGGCTTTGCCGGTGACGGTGAAGCCCGCGTCGGTAGTGGGCTTGGCGGTGAGGGTGGCAAGGGCTTGCTGCGCGGTCACGGCCAATTCGGCGCGTGTTTTCGCGCCGGTAATCACGTCGGCGCAGATGGTGGCTAGTGCATCCTGAGCCGTCTCAGCGTCGCTACACCAGCGGCTCAGCGCGAGCTGTTGGTCGCCGCGCTCGCGCATGATCGCGGTGATCTTGGCGACGCGATTCGCGTAGTCGGTTTTCTGCTCGTCGCTGATCAATGTTTGATCGAGCACTTGCCATGCGTGATCGAGTTCGACCAGACGATTGGCAGGGATATGCGCTTCCGCTTCCAGACTCGCGGCACTGGCAATCAAGGTCGCCGCGACGCTACGCACGCCACGCTCGGCCACACAGGTTTCATAGCGCTGCTTGGCGATGCGGTAGACGCGACGGTCATGGGTGCGAAATTCTTTTTCCGCAGACTTGAGCGCTTCTTCGCTGGTCAGCGCGGAGACTGCCGCAACTTTTACATCCACCACGGGCGATGCGATTGCCACAGCCAATAACGCCACTTCGTCACTGCCTGCGGCGGCGAGTTTTTGTTCCCACTCAGCTTTGTCAGCCGCGTGTGCGGCATTGTTGGTAGCGGCGGCCTCGGCTTCAAGTTCGGCTGCGGTGGGAACGTCGTCTTTTTTGAATATCTTACTAAGCATGTCGGCTGGCTTTACGATCTTGGAGAACCCGCATTTTGACACTTAGTAGCAGCGAAGAAATGGCCTGTCTGCTTTCAGCGAAAAATAGCTGAAATCTCAATATCGGCGGCACATCACGGCAATAAATAACTCAAGACGCCCGTGAATAGGCGTGTTCTAGTCGCGGAAAACAAAAGAGCCACCTAACGGCGGCGGCTCTTTTTCAGCGGCACGCTAACGAAGATCCTGCACGAGTGCCGTACGCGTCTCAGGTGAAAGCGGCTCAACCTTGGCGGTGTAATTGGCGTGATCGACTCCGACTGACAGCACCACGCCGTACTTCAGCGCCGCCGCCATTTCTTCGTTCAATTCAAAGCGCACAAAATGTACAGCCGATGTTTTGGTTTCATTCTCGCGCTCTAAGTCTTCGTCGGCAATGGCGTAAACTTTTTTCGAACCTTCCACCTGCACCCACGTTTTGTCCTCAATGCCCTTGAGTTTGGTCAGCGCGACGCGACGCTCGTCCTCGTTTTCGTATTCGATCATCATGGTCGCCTTGAAATTGCGGCCATCGGGAATCAGCGGGTTGTAGGCTTCAAGTTCATCCTGGATGCCTTGCTCTTCAAACTGCTTTTCGACGCGCAGGATTTCTTGAATCTGATAGCGGATCGTCATCTCGTCTTCGAACAGTAGCGTGACGTGATCGCCAATATGCACGGTGCGTAACCGCTTGTGGGCAATGGCCTTGGCACGAAAATCGGGCCGCGCGCGCGCGTAGGCTTCGAGTGACATCAATGAATCGCGGGAAATTTTTGACATGGTGGTATTCATAGCGTTGTTCACGTTTTTCAATCAGGCAAACCGTAGGCTTTGCGCACGAGTGTGATCGGGTGTGCGGTCTTGGCGGTCGAGGGCGTATCGGTTTTGAGTTGCCGAATGCCCTGCTCGATATGATGCGCAGCGAGTTGGCAATCGGAGCTGATGTAGTCTGGCGCGGCATCGTTCATCTGGCGAAATACGGGCTTGCCGATTTTCATGGCCATGTCATGAAATTCTTTTTTTACGCCCCAGGTGCCTGCGTGGCCTGAGCAACGCTCGACGGTCGTGACAGTGGTTTGCGGCACCATCTCCAACATCTCGCGGGTCTTTTGCCCCACGTTTTGCACACGCGAGTGGCAGGGGATGTGATACGAGACCTTGCCGAGCGGCTGCGTGAAATCAGTTTTCAAGAAGCCGTCCTTTTGCCGTGCGATCAGATATTCAAACGGATCAAACATCGCCTCCTGCACCGCTTTCACGTCGGTGTCATCAGGAAACATCATCGGCAGTTCCTGCTTGAACATCAGCGTGCAACTTGGAATCGGCGTGAGGATCGCGTAGCCGTCTTTCGCGAGTTTGGCGAGCGGCGGAATATTTTTTGCCTTTAGCGCAGCGACCGATTCAAGATCACCGAGTTCGAGTTTGGGCATGCCGCAGCAGGCCTCTTTCTCCACCAACACATACGGGATCTCGTTGTGATCGAGAATTTTCAACAAGTCGTGACCGATGCCAGGCTCGTTGTAGTTGACGTAGCAGGTCGAATAGATCGCGACCTTGCCGGGTGATCGCTGGCCATCTTTGGCCGCGAACGGCTTGCTGGTGGCCGCGTGTGAGCGAAATTTCTTGGTGGCGAATTCGGGCACCCACGCGTCTTTGTGCACGCCCATCACCTTCTCGCCAACAGCACGCAGTGCGGGCACCTTGGCGGCCGCGTTGACGAATTGCACGACGACGGGAATGGTCGCCAGTTTGCCGTTGCGGTCGGTCGATGACAAATTGTCATCGCGAAATTTCGTCGGCGAGCCTTGCTTGAATTGGATCGCCTTCGCACGCAACATCAAGTGCGGAAAATCGAGGTTCCACGGATGCGGCGGCACGTACGGACACTTCGTCATGTAGCACACGTCGCACAAATAGCACTGGTCAACGACCGCCCAATATTTTTCTTTGGGCACGCCATCGATCTCCAACGTAGGGCTCTCGTCGATCAGATCGAAGAGTTTGGGGAACGCATTGCACAGCGACACACAGCGGCGACAGCCATGACAAATATCGAACACCCGCTCCATCTCTTTGAGGGTCGCATCGATGTTGTAGAACTCGGGGTTCTGCCAATCGAGTGGATGCCGGGTAGGCGCTTCGAGCGAACCTTCGCGTTGGGACATGGTGTGTGCTTAAAGATTTGCGGCGGTAAATCGGAAGGCGGGGAAACGGCGCTGCCGAAAATTCGTTTCCCCGGCTCTTAGATCAAAAACAATTACGCGTTTGCGGCCAATCCGTCCAACGCTTTCTGAAACTTATTGGCGTGTGAACGCTCGGCTTTTGCCAAGGTTTCGAACCAGTCAGCGATTTCTTCGAAGCCTTCGCTACGCGCGGCTTTAGCCATGCCAGGGTACATGTCGGTGTACTCATGGGTCTCGCCGGCAACCGCTGACTTCAGGTTGTTCGCCGAGGAACCGATAGGCAAACCGGTGGCAGGATCGCCAACGCTGGCCAAATAGTCGAGGTGGCCGTGAGCATGGCCGGTTTCGCCTTCAGCGGTGTTGCGGAACAAATTAGCGACTTCGGAATTGCCTTCGATGTCAGCCTTGTTTGCGAAATACAAATAGCGACGATTCGCCTGCGATTCACCAGCGAAAGCGTCTTTCAGATTTTGGTGGGTCTTGGTTCCGTTGAGTTTCATGTTGAATCTCCAGTTAAGTTACTGATTGCAGGTCTGCGCAGATGCAGCCATGCAAATTTACCCGCCTGCGATATATTTGTCTAATTGATTGAAGTGATGTGTTTGATAGGTAGGGGCTATGGACTAGCTCTGGGATCGGGGGTTGGGGATCGGGGGTCGGGGGTCGGGGGTTGGGGTCGCCCGAATCACGGTTGTCCAGCAAGCCGAGTAAGATGCGCAGTGAATTTTGCGATGCCCGTAACTATTGCCGCCCCGACCCCCGACCCCCAGCCCCCGACCCCCAAATTGCACTTCTCCACCCACATCATCAAATGGCAGCAAACGCATGGTCGTCACGGGCTGCCGTGGCAGAACACACGTGATGCCTATCGCGTGTGGCTGTCCGAGATCATGTTGCAGCAGACGCAGGTGGCGGCTGTTGTTCCGTACTACGCGCGATTTTTGCAGTCGTTTCCGACTATCGCTTCACTGGCCTCTGCTGATGAAGACGCGGTGATGCAGCATTGGGCGGGGCTTGGTTACTACGCGCGCGCACGGAATCTGCACCGTGCTGCCAAGCAAGTTGTGGAGTTGCATGGCGGCGTTTTTCCCAGCGCGTTTGAGGATATTTACGCGCTGCCGGGCATTGGTCGCTCCACCGCTGCCGCGATCAGTGCGTTTGCGTTCGGTCAGCGCCGCGCGATTCTGGATGGCAATGTGAAGCGGGTGTTTGCGCGGCACTTCGGGGTTGCGGGTGACGTGAAATCGAAGCCCATTGAAGAGGCATTGTGGAATATGGCCGACGCGGAATTGCCGCGCGCCAACATCGAAAACTACACGCAGGGATTGATGGATTTGGGCGCGACGGTTTGCACACGCGCGAGCCCGGCCTGCTTGCTGTGCCCAGTGCAAAAATCGTGCGTCGCGCATGCCGAGGGGCGGGTGGACGAGTTGCCGGGGAAGGGCGAGAAGCGCGCAGTGCCGCATCGCACCACCAAGATGCTGGTGTTGATTGCGAGCGGTGAGGTGTTGCTCGAAAAGCGGCCACCGACGGGCATTTGGGGCGGATTGTGGTCGTTGCCAGAGGTGGCGGTTGACGACGACGGATTGGCGTTTGCCAAGAAAAAATTTAGCGTCACCGGCCGCGTCGCGCGCGAGCTTGACGTGGTGCCGCATGGCTTCACGCATTATTCGTTGTCAATATACCCGGTCGAAATCGCGGTGAGCAAGCGTGGCCTGCTAGCGATGGAGCCGGGCGCGATGTGGGTAAATTTAGACGACGCCGTTGCTGCCGCCATTCCGGCACCGGTGAAACGCATTTTGCGTAGCCTACAAAAGTAATCTACGCAGCCAACAAATTTTGCTCATGCAGAAAGCGATGCAGCACATCCAAGCGCATATTCGCGTCGGTGAGTTCGAGCATTTTTTGTTTGACGATGTTGTTGAATGGCAGCAATTCGGTGAGACGAAAACTGACCCAGCTTGCGTCGGTGTATTGCCCTTCGGTCACACCACTGGTCATGCCGATTTGCGCCAACACGCGGCGTAGGAACGCAGCGCATGGCACCAATTCATGTTGATCGGAGCACGTATCGGTGCCGAGCTCGCTGACGTTGGCAACCACGAGCCCCGACGGCGTAATGGTTTTGTCGAGGATACAAAAACGCTCGCCGCCTTTGATTTTTACCTGCAACACGCCGAGATTTTCCATGTCCCAATCGGTAATCGTGGCGAGCGTGCCGACCGCATGCGGATCGGCTGGTGCGCCCACTTCTTGCCCCTCACGAATCAGCGCAATGCCAAAAGGCGTGCGGTTCTTCAGGGATGCCTTGGCCATGTCCATGTAGCGCGGCTCAAAAATTTTCAGCGCCAACGTACCGCCGGGAAACAGCACCGAGGCCAGTGGAAATATCGGCAAATTTTCGTGTGATGCCACGTCACCCTCGGCCATTGTCAAGTCATATCGCGATGACGCACCAGCACCTGCTGAATGTCGCCAAAGCGCTGCGCCAATGCTTCGGTGATGTACACCGAGCGGTGTTGCCCGCCGGTGCAGCCGACGGCGATGGTCAGCGCGGCGCGATTGTCGCGCACAAAAGACGGAATCCAGCGCAGCAGGAACGCCGCGATGTCGTCGATGAAATGGGCGACGTTGGCATCACCGTCAAGGAACATTTTCACCGCCGCATCTTTGCCCGACAAAGGGCGCAGCTTGGGGTCGTAGAACGGATTGGGCAGAAAGCGCGCGTCGAACACGAAATCGGCGTCCATCGGAATGCCATGTTTGAAGCCGAAGGATTGAAACGCGAGCGTGAGGCGGGCGCGATCAATCTTCAACCAATCCTTGATCCAGCCGCGCAACGCGTTGGGATTCGCATCTGAAGTATCCATGCGATGCCCAAGTGCCGCGACGTTGGCTAGCATGCGCCGCTCAGTGGCAATGCAATCGGCGACGCCGGTGGTGACGCGCTCGGCCAATGGGTGCGGCCTACGCGTTTCAGAAAAGCGGCGCGCCAATGCTTCATCGTTGGCTTCCAGAAAAATCACGCGGCAATCAATACCGCGCGCGGTCATGTCGTCAATAATTTTTGGCACGGCGTTGATTGAATTGCCGGTACGCACGTCGATGCTGATGGCAATTTTCTTGCTGACGGCCTCATCGAGCGAGGCGATCAACGCCGGGATCAGCGTGGCAGGCAAATTGTCTACCGCGAAATAATCGGCGTCTTCTAGTACCTTCAACGCCACACTTTTGCCGGAACCGGACAAGCCGCTGAGGAGGATGAGTTGCACGCGCCGCTCTATTCGCCGTGGGCTCGGAAGATGCTCGTGTCAGCGGGCTCGACATCGCTTGGCACGGCATCCTCGACTTGCTCGCGCATCGCGGCTTCGTGGCGATCCAAGAAATCCTTGGTGGAATCATAGCCGCGCGTTTGCAAAATATAGTGGCGCACCGCAGCTTCTACCAGCACCGCCAAGTTGCGCCCCGCGACCACGGCCAGCGTGACCGTGGGGATTTCCACGCCGAGAATGATGGTGTTGCTGGATTTGGTTTGCAGCCGATCCAGCCCGCGAAAGTATTCTTCGGTGGGGCGCTCCAGATGCACGATCAGCCGCAAGGTCTTGCGCGGGCGCACCGCCGTCTCACCAAAAATCGCGCGGATGTTGAGCACACCAATGCCGCGCACTTCCAAAAAATCGCGCAAGATGGTTGGGCAGCGACCCTGAATAGTTTCGGGGCCAATCTGAAACAGCTCGACCGCGTCGTCTGCGACCAAACCCGCACCGCGCGAAATCAACTCCAGCGCCAACTCACTTTTACCGATTTGCGAGTTGCCGGTAATCATGATGCCAAAGCCTAAAACATCAAGAAAGACGCCATGTTTGGTGGTGACTTCAGATAACTCGCGCTGCAAATACGGGCGCAGCAAATTGATAAATCCGCGACTCGGCTTGGTCGATGAAAACAGCGGTGCGGCGTGTTGATCTGAGGCGGCGATCAAGTACGTCGGCGCATCCGCGCCATCGCACACAATGATGCACACCGTCTCACCGGTGCAAAGCTGGCGCATGGCGAGCGCACGTGCATCCTCAGGCAAACCATCAAGGTAGGCGATGTCGCTGGGGCCGAGCGCTTGAATCAGGATCGGGTGCACCAGATTCATGTGGCCGACCAAGCCCACGCCGGGACGATTGAGCGCGTCGTCAGGCAGCGTGCGCGAGGCACCCGTCTGCCCGCCGATCCACGTTAGCTGGAGTTTGTCGCGCCGCTCTTCAAAGAGCTGCTGAACGCTTAGGTGGGGCATAGGTTTCGTAGGGCGACCATTCGGTCAGCACCTTGTGGATACGCGCTGCATCGGTTTCGTCGGTGAGCAGCTCGCGCAGGT
>JAYTVA010000093.1:0-4566 GCA_043744255.1 Burkholderiales bacterium
AAGGTGCGTTGCCTGCGCTACCGCACGAGGAGCACAACGTAGCAGATGCCCCAATATCGCCGCAAGATGAATGCAATGCACTTAATCAGACCTTCCCTAGCCTACATATCCGCCAAATGCCGCTTCGCCTTAAACCCCACCGCGCCCAGCTTCGCGACAATCTCATCAATATGAGCAGCATTGCGGGTCTTCAACACAAACTCCACTTCCGCACTTTGCACCGGCAGATTAGTGAACGCGCGTTGATGATGAACTTCTTCGATGTTGGCGTTGGCCGCCGCAATCACGGTGGTGATTTTCGCGAGTGCGCCCGGCAAATCGCGTAACTCAACTTTGATCCGTGCGAGCCGACCAGAGCGCACCATGCCGCGCTCGATGATTTCGGCGAGCATGAGTGGGTCGATATTGCCACCGCATAGCACGAGACCGACGTGGCGACCTTTGAAGCGTTGGCGATGTTGCATGAGTGCGGCGAGTGACGCGGCACCAGCACCTTCGACGACAGTTTTTTCGATTTCGAGCAGCATGACGATGGCTTCTTCGATGTCGCCTTCATCGACTAATACGATTTCGCTCACTAATTTTTCAACGATGGTGCGCGTGAGTTTGCCGGGTTGTTTGACGGCGATGCCTTCGGCGATGGTGGACAGCCCGAACTCGGCGACGGTGCCGTTGATGGCCGCGTGCATGGAGGGGAAGCGTTTGGTTTCTACGCCAACGATATCGATGCCGGGCTTCAATGCTTTCGCAGCGATGGCCATACCGCTAATCAGGCCGCCGCCACCGATGGCCACACAGAGCGTGTCGATCTGCGGTTGCGCGTCGAGCATTTCTAGCGCGGTGGTGCCCTGCCCGGCGATCACCAGCGCATCGTCGTACGGATGCACGAAGGTGAGGCTGCGCTGTATTTCCAGCTCGTGCGCATGCGCATTGGCCTCATCAAAATTTTCACCGAACAACACAACCTCCGCACCATGCCGACGCGTCAAATCGACCTTCACATTCGGCGTGAAGCGCGGCATGACCATCGTGACCGGAATGCCGAGCCGCGCGGCGTGGTACGAAACGCCTTGCGCGTGGTTACCTGCGCTAGCGGCGATCACACCTTTTTTGCGTTGCGTCGGCGTCAGTGATTCAAGTTTATTTAACGCGCCGCGCTCCTTAAAACTCGCGGTGAATTGGTGGTTTTCGAATTTAAGATAGACCTCAGCACCGGTGATTTCGGATAGCGTGCGGGAGTGCAGGCACGGCGTGTTGGCGAGGTGGCCGTTGAGCACGGCGCGGGCGGATTCGATGTCTTTTAGGGTGATGGTCATTGAAATAGCTCGGTGAACAACGCGACGTCAGTACAGAATAAACATCTGTTTTCCCGGCGTAGGCCGGGATCCAATTTTCGTTGCGCCATGCCGCGGCCAATATTGGATCCCGGCCTGCGCCGGGACGACAGTGCAAATTTTATCGCTTCCATCATCGACTCAAAAACTGATAATCCACATCGGGCTTCTTCCCCGAAATCAAATCTGCCAACGCCCTACCCGAACCAGTCCCCTCAGTCCAACCGAGTGTGCCGTGTCCCGTGTTGAGATACAGATTCGCGATGCGCGTCTTACCGATCAACGGACAATTCGACGGCGTGGCGGGACGCAATCCCGTCCAATACACCGGATTATCGTAATCCGCTGCGCCCGGAAATAATTCGCGCGCACGCTTCACTAACGCCTCGGTGCGGATCAACGAAAGATTGGTGCTGTAGCCATCCAGCTCGGCCGTGCCCGCGATACGCATGCGGTCGCCCAGGCGCGAGAATACGATCTTCATGGCTTCATCGGTGAGGCTGACAGTTGGCGCGCCGGTGTAGCCTTTGGTGGATAGCGTCGCCGAGTAACCCTTGGCGGGATACACGGGAATACGGATACCAATTTCGCGCAGCATTAAATAGCTGTAGCTGCCCATCGCGCACACGTAGGCATCAGCGGTCACGGTCTCGGTGTGGCCGGTCGAGTGACGCAAGCGTAGGCCGCTGATACGACCCTGATCGCGTTCGATGGTCTCTATCATCGCGCCGTATTTGAACGTGACGCCTTTGTCTTTACACAGTGCCGCAAGCTTTTGCGTAAACACATGGGCATCGCCGGATTCATCGGTTGGCGCGTAGGTCGCACCGGCGAGACGATCACGGATGTGATTTAACGCGGGTTCAATCGCAATCGCTTCCGCAGCGGTTTTCACTTCACGCTCGATGCCATATTGCGCGAGCAATTTTGAGGCTTGTTGCGCGGCGACAAAATCTTCCTCATTCGTATAAAACTGCAAAATGCCGCGCGTGAGGTGGTCGTATTCGATGCCGGTTTCAGCGCGCAATTCTTGCAACGATTGGCGGCTATACAAACCGAGATTGACCATCTCGCGAATGTTGTGCCGGAACCGCCACGGCAAACATTCCACCATAAATTTCGCGCCCCACATCCACTGATGCAAATCCATCTTCGGGCGAAACAGCAGCGGCGCATCGTCTTTCAACAACCACTTCATGACCTTGAACGGCGCGCCAGGAGCGGCCCACGGCTCGGATTGCGATACAGAAATCTGTGCACCGTTGGCGAAGCTGGTTTCCAATCCGGCGGCGGGTTGACGATCAACGACCACCACTTCATGACCGTGTTTGGCGAGATACCACGCGGTGCTGATACCGATAATGCCGGCACCCATCACGATGATTTTCATTTGCTTCCTGATAAAAAAACGAAGGGAGAGAACCATATCTCTCCCTCTGAAAACTGATGATGCAGGGCAAAAGTCTACGGGAACTACGTTACCATTGTCAAAGACACGAAACTTGCGCATTGCCTAAAAGTAACGCTTAAAAAAATATCACCAATGCTTCCCCATCTCCTTCGGTTCGTCGAAACCGCCACTGGTTTTGATCCCGCACAAACGATGTTGCCCCTCACCGTCAATGGCCTCGAGGTCGGCTGGCTCAGACCTGATTTCGCGGTGCATCTCAATAACTGGCCGGAATTGTTTAGCGTGCGCGCACGCGGCGTTGGCATGATCGGTGAATTCGCCACTGTTGAACAACGCAGCGCGCGCTTTGCCAGCGTGGTCGAAGCGCTGGCGAGTGCCGGGGTCATTTCTGGTTGGCGCGATGAACAGGTCGCGGTGGCAGAATCGTTTTACGCGCCAGCCGTGCTACACGTCGAGCGCGCCGCCTCGCGGTATTTTGGGTTCACGATGTACGCGGTGCATCTCAATGGCATCACGCATCGCGACGGTGCAGCGCATATGTGGCTCGCGCGGCGCGCCGCTCATAAACACCTCGATCCCAATTTACTCGACAACCTGACTGCAGGCCGCATTGCGCGTGGTTATGCGCCGTGGCAAACGCTGGTGAAAGAAAGTTTTGAAGAAGCGGGCATAGAGAAGAGTCTGGCGACTCAAGCGAAGAGCGTCGGCGCGATCAAGAGCGTGCGCGAGGTCGATGAAGGCGTACATCACGAAATCATGTTTGTGCATGATCTCGAATTGCCCGCGTCATTTGTGCCGCACAATCAGGATGGTGAGGTCGCCGAATTTGTCTGTGCATCGATGCCGCAGTTGATCGCGCTGTTGGCGGAACCCGCCCAATTCACCACGGATGCGGCGCTGGTCATGGTCGATTACCTATTGCGACACGGACACCTCACGCCCGAGCGCGCCGACTACCTCAAGCTCATTCGCGCACTCAAACCGTGAAAGGAAGCGAACGATGAATCTGATTCCATTTGAAGGCGATTATTTCCGCATGGCCGAGCATCTCATCCTCGCGGCAGCGGCGGGCGGCATCATCGGGCTGGAGCGCAGCTATCACGGGCGGCCGGCCGGTTTTCGCACGCATACGCTCGTATGTATGGCGTCGTCACTATTGATGCTGCTGACCGTCTATCAATATATGTGGTTCGTCCCGCATGGAGCAGAGCGCATCAGTCTTGACCCCACGCGCATGGCGCAGGGCATCATGACGGGCATCGGCTTTCTCGGTGCGGGCGTGATTATGAAAGATGGCTTGTCGGTGCGCGGGCTTACGACTGCTGCGTCGATTTGGATCACGGCGGCGATTGGCGTGTTGATTGGCGTGGGCTTTTATGTCCCTGCCGGGCTCGCGATCGTGCTCACACTCGGCACGCTGTCGGTGTTCCGCTGGATCGAGTTGCGCATGCCGATGAATTTTTACGCGCAGTTCAGCGTGCAATTTTTGGTGGGGCAATTGATGGATGAACGAACCTTGCGCACCTTGGTCACGCAACGCGGATTTTCGATTGCGAACATGAGCTATCAGTTGGATCGCGCAAGCGGGCGATTTTCCTATCGGATGGGATTACGCACGCTCGATATAGCAAACTGGCAACGACTGAGCGAAGAATTGACGCAGCGAAATGATGTGCAAGAGTTTCAGTTATCGCCGACGGGGGATTGAAGATTTTGCGCTGGCGGATGGCCGAAAGCCCAGTATTGGCGGGCGTCTTCAACGAATGTCGCAACGCTCGCTTGATCGTAGGGTGGGCAAAGCGAAGCGTGCCCACGTTTCCG
>JAYTVA010000094.1:0-60321 GCA_043744255.1 Burkholderiales bacterium
TATTGCGGCTCTTCTACGCTGATGTCGCCGAAGGTGCTGTGCCAGCGGAGTTTTTTTTACCTTCCCGCCATGTGCGCGGTGCTTGACTGGCCGCATGGGCGGTCTGGCTGACTTGCTGTTGAGCCCAGGCGGTGAGCGTTTCTTGCCCCAAGCGGCGAATCTCTTCAATGAGGCGAATCTCGGCGTCGTCCGCGCGCGCGAGTTCGCCGCTCTCGTCGCTGACCACGGACAGTATCGATTCAATGCGATTTCTGACCTGAGGATGCGCATTGAGCTGGCGAAGCAATTCAGTGTCACTCAACTGTCTAGCGTCCATGTCGGTTCTCCTGTCGGAAGTCGAGAAGCTTCTAGACTACACCACATCAGTTTTAATCGCACCCGTTTTATCTTGCCATCAAAACCAAGCGGCGGCCATTGGGGTATCCTGAAAAGGGCAACGCCGCATCCGGAGGCGAGTGCGACAACACTCAATCCTACGATCGCTGGGCTACCGGCAAACGAAGTACCAACCAACGATAGATTTTTAGCCAAACGGATACAAATCATGACAACGTCAGGGCGTTACGAGACTTGGGAAAATCGCGTCAACAAACTGGGATCACGCGCGGTAAGGTCGTTTCACTACCTCGCGCTGTTTGTCATTGGTGCCGCCACGGTATGGTCTGCGGGCGTTGCTTTTCTCGGCATGGTCGGCAAAGGTAGCGCGACCATACATGACTTGCTTTTGCTGTTTATCTATTTGGAAATCGGCGCGATGGTTGGGATTTACTTCACGACCAACCACATGCCAGTTCGATTTCTGATTTACATTGCGATGACGGCTCTTACCCGTCACATGGTCGAAGGAATCAGCGCAGGCCACGCCATGGAAACAGGTATGGTGTGGATTTCTGTATCCATCTTCCTGCTCGCTTGCGCGAACTTGATCATTCGATACGCATCGGCGAAATTTCCGTCGGGCAGTGGCATCACCAAATCAGCCGACTAGCAGCCCGACACTGACTGAAATGCGTGATTGCGAGCGACGCCTCGTACGTTTGAATTCGAGGGGAATTTTGCGGGTAGATCGAGATGGTCGCCTGAAAAGCCCCGCAAATAGGAGGCTTCTGGCGGAAGGTGTGAGATTCGAACTCACGGAAGACTTGCGCCCTCGCCGGTTTTCAAGACCGGTGCCTTAAACCGCTCGGCCAACCTTCCGCTGATTTGCAATGTGCGCTTACTTTTCAAGCATGCATGATTTTACCACTTCGCCTTCACAACGGCGATTTTTGTACGCCGCGCAGGCTGCGCAACCCGGCGTACGCGGTAAGAATGCGGATTCGCCATATCTGAGCAAATACAGCCTATTCATGCGGCGGATAACTTCGACTGTAACTTCGCAACGACCGCGGACACGTCACTCTGCCAGCCGAGCTTAGCGGTTCCAGTTGACGGCATAAAACAATTCAAATATTCTTCAACTTACAAATACTTCTGCACCTAAGCATTCAAGGAGTTTTATGGAAACTGCTGAACAAAATCAACTGCTCACCCAAGTCGGTCGCGGCACGCCGATGGGCACGCTGATGCGCCGCTACTGGCAGCCGATTGGTGCGGCGAATGACATCGAGACGAAGTGGACGAAGAAGGTGCGTTTGCTTGGCGAAGACCTGATTTTGTTTCGGGATCGGCAGGGGCGGCGGGGCTTGATTGCGGAGCAGTGTCCGCATCGCCGTGCGTCGTTTTTGCATGGCATTCCGACCGAGGATGGCATTCGTTGCCCGTATCACGGCTGGGAATTTAGCGCCGAGGGCAAGTGTTTGAATCAGCCCAATGAGCCGGATAACTGCGCATTTCGCGATAAGGTTTCGACGGATGCGTATCAGGTGGAAGAGTTGGGCGGCGTGTTGTTTGCGTATCTGGGCCCTGAGCCGCGCCCGCTGTTGCCGCGCTTTGATGGCTTTGTGGCGCCCGGTGCGATTCGCATCATGGGGCGCGCGTTGTTGCCGGTGAATTGGTTGCAGGTGATGGAGAATTCGCTGGACCCGATTCACACCGAGTGGCTGCACGGGCATCAATACGAATTTCAGCGGGAGCAGGAGGGCGTGAAGGTCGCGATCAGTGCGCGGCACGAGAAGATCGACTTTCGCGAGTTTGAATTCGGCATCACCAAACACCGGCTACTGGCGGGGCATTCGGAGGATTCGGACGACTGGCGCATCGGCCATCCGATTGTGTTTCCGAATATGTTGGCGGTGGGTAACGGCGATGAGACCTCGCGCTATTACTCGTTCCAGATGCGGGTGCCGGTGGACGATCACCACACGCTCCATCTTTGGTACAACGCCTACATTCCGCCAGCGGGTGCGAAGGTTGCGCAGCATTTGCTTGAGCGCGTGCATACCTATGACGTGCCGTTCATGGATGCGCATGGCGAATTCATTGTCGATAACGTCGACGGCCAAGACATGATGGCGTGGATTACGCAAGGCGCAATCGCGGATCGCACCAAGGAAAATTTGGGATCCTCGGACAAGGGCATCGCGATCTTTCGCCGCACGCTGCGCCGCGAGCTAAAAAAAATCGAACAGGGTCTAGACCCCATGGGCATCGTGCGCGACCCGGCGCGCAATGTGCGCATCGACTTGCCGAATGAGCGCAAGAAGCATCACAACAGCGATGGTTTTGCCGGCTTCATGCTGCGCACGCATGCGAAGTACTCGCCGATTACAAAAGAGCTGGTCGAGATTTTTGATGGCCCACAAAACGAGAAAGCAGCCTGACCATGACTGACATCGAAACCAAGCAACGGCTGATCGACGCAGGCCGCATTCTGGAAGACGCAAATCAGGGCGATTTCACGCGCGGGCATGTGTCGATTCGGGTGCCGGGCGACCCCACGCTTTTCTACATGAAGCCACATAGCTTTGGCCTAGCCGAAATCACCATGGAGAACATGGTGATGTGCAATCTCGATGGCGAGAAGGTGAGCGGCGGCGGACGGAAGCACAGCGAGGTGTTCATCCACTCAGAAATTTACAAAGCACGCACCGATGTGATGAGTGTGATTCATACCCATCCGACCTATGCGGTGGCGTTTTCGGCGACCGGCAAAACGCTGAAGCCAATCAGCCAGCCGGGTGCGGCGTTTGCCGATGGCGTGCCGTATTTCACGGATACGATTGATCTGATCCGCAACAAGGAAATGGGCGCGGCGGTGGCGACGGCGCTGGGCGCGCACAAGGCAACGTTCATGCGCAATCATGGCGTGGCGATTGTTGGCGCGACGGTTGAGGAAGCCACTATCCTCGCGATCATGCTCGACAATGCCTGCCAGATTCAGTTGATGACGGAGGCGGCGGGCGGGATTGGGGCGATGTTTGACGCGGAGACGGTTGAGCGACTGCATCACAACATCACGCGGTCAGAGCAATACGTGATTAACTTTGATTTTTTGCGGCGTCGTGCGTTGAAGAAAATTTGACCCGCAAAAGTGAAAAATTCACTGTTCGCTCTGAGCTTGTCGAAGGGTCTATATGCCAAGGCCCTTCGACAAGCTCAGGGCGAACGGTGAAGTGTTTAGCTGCCACGCATCCGAATAGCATCGAGAATTGAGGAGAAAACAACATGTCACGCGCACTTTATCAACTCGCCATTGCCGTAATCCTTACTTTGGCGATTCCCGCCATCGCCCAAGACAAGTCCGCTGCCGTCCGCGAACTCGCGATGTATCAGGGCGCTGATCGTCATGAGCGCTTAGTCACCGCCGCAAAAAAAGAGGGCGAGTTATCCGTGTATCACGTGTACCCGGCGTTGACCACAATGATGGCGGCGTTCACCAAGAAGTACGGCATCAAAGTCAACGCGTGGCGGGCGGGTTCCGAAGCGGTGTTACAGCGAGTGACCACAGAAGCACGCGGCAAGCGTCACACGGTAGACATCGTGCAAAACAACGCGCCCGAGAATGAAGCTGCATACCGCGAAAAATTGTTGCAGGAAGTGCGCTCGCCATATCACGCTGATTTGATTGCGCAAGCCGTGCCTGCGCATAAGCAATGGGTCGGTATCACGCTGGACGTGTGGACAGCGGCGTACAACACCGCAAAAGTGAACAAAGAAGATTTGCCGAAGAGCTACGCCGATTTGCAGGACGCGAAATGGAAAGGCAAGCTCGGGATTGAGGCCAATAACCACGCGTGGTTTGGCGCATTGCTCGCGCAGTTGGGCGAAGAACAGGGCGCGAAGATTTTCAGCAACATCGTCGCGACTAATGGCATGTCCACGCGCAAGGGGCATTCGCTGCTCACGCAGATGGTGTCGTCGGGTGATGTGCCGTTCGCACTCACCGTCTACAACTGGAACCCGGAGCAGTTGAAGGCCAAGGGCGCGGTGTCGATTGAAGGCTGGGTGATGCAGCCCCTGATCGCGCAGCCGAGCACGATTGCGCTACTGAAAAATTCGCCAAACCCGGCGGCGGCGTTGTTGTTTTATGACTTCATGTTGAACGAGGGGCAGAAGTTATTGCTCGACAATAGTTACGTGGTGACCAACAAAACGATGCCGAATCCGTTCGCGAATGTGGCGGTGAAATACATCGACCCAGCTGAGGCGCTGGACAAGCAGGACAAATGGTTGAAGCAGTGGGATGAGATGGTGGCGAAGAAAGCGAAGTAGATTTGCAGTGGTAGCCCGGAAGGAGCGAAACGTATTCCGGGGTGGTGGCCGCCGCGCGACGGTCACCCCGGAATGCGCTTCGCTCCTTCCGGGCTACGGGTCAACGCTAAAAATGGTCATTCTGAGGCGCGGCCTTATCGCGACGAAGAATCTCATCCATTCGCGTTTGGACGCTGCCCGAATTGCACGCCGATGAGATTCTTCGCGATAGAGCCGCTCAGAATGACAAGTTTTTTAGTTGGTCGAATCTGCTGGAGTCACGCATCAAAACCACCACCAAAAAAATGACCGCGATACCGCCGCAAAACTGGCGTGACGCCTTGCATGACGAACGAATCGCGCATTTGATCAAAGACGCGTTCCGCTGCACATCCACCGCCCTGCAACGCCGACTCAAAGAACACGCCCTCCTTTACGGCCACTGGACGTTGCTGCGGATTCTTTGGCAAACCGATGGCGTGACGCAACGGCAACTGAGCGAGCAAGCGGGGGTGAAGGAATCCTCGACAGCGACGGCGCTGCTGGCGATGGAAAATGTCGGCTACATCAAGCGGCAGAAAATGCCGGACAACAAAAAAGAGGTACGGGTTTTTTTGACGGCGAAAGGCTCGGCGCTGCGCACTAAAGTTGTGCCGCGCGCGGAGGAAGTGAATCAACTCGCCATCGCCGACATTCCGCCCGGTGATCTCGCCGCGACCCGGCGCACGCTACTGGCGATCATCGACCATCTGTCGCGTGACAGCGGGAACAATTAGCGTCCACGCACGTCAAAGCTCGCACAGGTCAGCAAATTGATACAATTGGCGCTGTAGTTTTGGTTTTGCGTCCACTCGATTGAAAGGATTCTCTTCATGCAAACCGTTCCAATGACCACCCAGACTGGCACCATCGCCGCGTCGCAAAACCGTGTGCTGCGTAACACATACGCGCTACTCGCGCTGTCGCTCGTGCCTACCGTACTCGGCGCGATGCTCGGCGTGCAACTCAAGTTTTCGTTTCTCAGCAGCAGCCCGGTCATGGGCTTTGTCGCGTTCCTCGCCATCGCCTTCGGTTTTTTCTACGCGATTGAAAAAACCAAAAATAGCGGCTGGGGTGTGGTGATCCTGCTGGGCTTCACGTTCTTCATGGGCTTGTTGATGTCCGGTTTGCTGATGCGAACGCTCGGCTTCAAGAACGGCGGCCAATTGATCGCGACCGCATTCGGTGGCACCGCGATTGTGTTCTTTGCGATGGCAACCCTCGCGACGACGATCAAACGCGACCTCTCGAACATGGGCAAGTTTTTGTTCATCGGCGTGTTGGTGTTGCTGGTAGCCGCATTCGCTAATATCTTTTTGCAAATGCCTGCGCTGCAATTGACCATCATGGTCATGGCCATCGGCATTTTCTCGGCACTGATGTTGTATGACATCAACCGCATCGTCACCGGTGGCGAGACCAACTATGTGACGGCGACGCTGAATATCTATCTCGATATTTACAACGTGTTCAGCAATTTGCTGGCGTTGTTGGGGATTACTAGCGGCGATTGATGGTTAGCGAAGTTGATGAAAAAAAGCGGCCTGCGGGCCGCTTTTGTTTTGGTGAAACTCGTTTATTGGCGCAGGGTTTGGGGATGTTCGCTACAGACACATTCTTCAATGAATGTCATTCCGTGCCGTGGGCACTACCGCTCAAACAACGCAATCGACTCCACATGCGTCGTGTGCGGGAACATATTCACGATACCCGCCGAGACTAGCCGGAAGCCCTGCGCGTGTACGAGTTCACCCGCATCGCGTGCGAGGGTGCTGGGGCTGCATGACACGTAGACGATGCGCTTTAGCTCCGGACGCAATTCAGGCGACAACAATTTGCAGACTTCCAACGCGCCATCGCGCGGCGGATCAATCAACATTTTTGACACCGCCGGGATTTTTTTCATCGCGGCTTCTTGGTCGGTGTAAAGATCAGCTGGGAAGAAGGTGGAGAGTGCCGTGAGCCCGTTGTGCGCGGCGTTTTGCGATGCACGCTCAGTCAGTGATGCGCTGCCTTCCACGCCGATCACATGCGCGCCCAATCGCGCCATCGGCAAGCTGAAATTACCAAGGCCACAGAACAAATCAGCGACGGTCTCACCCGCTTGCGGATTCAATAACTGCATCGCGCGCTGCACCATCAGGCGATTGACCGCGTGATTGACCTGCGTGAATTCGGTCGGGCGAAACGCAATATCGAGATCGTATTCGGGTAGCAAGTAGCTCAACGCAGGTGCATCAAGCGGGTACCACGGCACTGCGGTCTCCGGGCCTTTGCTCTGCACCCACCATTGAATGCGATGCTGATCGGCGAACGCTTTGAGCTTGATTTCATCACCCGGCAACAGCGTGTCGAGCACGCGCAACACCAGCGCCGTCACGCGCTCGCCAACCGCGACTTCGATTTGCGGCAGGCGATCACGACCTTCCAAGGTGGTCATCATTTCCCGCAGCGGATCAATCATCTGCCCGACGCCGCCAGCCAGCACTTCGCAGGAGTGCATGTCTGCCACGTAGCTGGATTTCTTTTCGCGAAACCCGACCAGCACGCCGCCCTTTTTCGCGACGTAGTTCACCGACATGCGCGCGCGATGGCGGTATCCCCATTGGGCGGCGTAGATCGGCGGGAGAATTGATTCTGGTGTGACCTTGCCGATGCGTTGCAGGTTGTCTTCGAGTACGCGTTGTTTGGCAGCCACTTGCAGCGCGTAGTCCGCGTGTTGCAGCGCGCAGCCGCCGCAGATTTCGTAGAAACCACATTTGGGTGTGACGCGTTCCGCTGCGGTTTTTTTGATCGCCACTAGTTTCGCGGTTTCGAAATTTTTCTTCTTGCGTGAGGGCTGGTACTCCACCACTTCACGCGGCAACGCGCCTTCGATGAAGATGGCTTTGCCATCGACGTGCGCCACGCCTCGGCCTTCGTGGTCTAGCGATTCAACGGTGGTGATGAGGAAAACGTGCGGCGTGGGTAGCGATGACATTGCGTGGCAGCCAGAGAGTGAGGGCAAAGATGCGGAGCGCGAATTATACGCGCCGCCCACTATCAAATTACGCTCGGCGTTTCCAACCAAATGCCTCGCCAAGCCGCGCCAATCCTAGCTTTTGCTGCGCCCAGAAGCCCTGTCCGTAGTCGCGGCCATCGAGCTGATCGCGTACGCCAGTGGCGGGATATTCGTTGACGAAATTCGCGGTGCGAAATAGTACGTCCCAGATCGGAAACAGCACCGCGAAATTACAACCGTGGGTGCGGCCTTCGTGACCGAGACCAATGGCGTGATGCACGCGATGGAAGCGCGGGCTGACCAGTAAGATTTCGCCCACACAGCCAAACGCAATACGCACATTGGCGTGCGATAGGCTCTCAACCACGCGCGACGCGACCACCAGCATCACAAATTGCAAGGGTGCGACGCCGATCAACAGTGCCACCATCGCGAACGCGCCGTCGATCAACACGCTATCGAGCAAATGATTGCGGTCATCCGACCAAAATGACATTTCGCGTTGCGAGTGGTGCAGGCTATGCAGCGCCCACCACGCATCGACGCGATGTTGCCAGCGGTGCAGCCAGTAGGCGACGAAATCGAGCAACACGAGATAGAACGCAAAACCCAGCAGCGGTGCATCGTGCAAAAACGGCAGCGCGTCTTCGAGCTTCGGCGGAATGATATCGTGCATGCGAAGCCAGCCGTCGATGCCGTCAACCAACGGCATCAACAACAGGAAAATCGCCAGCGGAATGAAGCCCAGACGCTGCAACGCGGTGTAGACCACATCGACATATTTGCCCGGCCCCGGCTGAATTTCTACCGGCCGCCATTTCTCAAGTGCGGTCAAAAAAACGGCGAGGCAGGCGATCTCAATCGCGCCGATCAGGAACACTTCCGTCCAATCAAACGCCTGCTCGGCATACGCGCCGAAGCCGGCCGCGTGCATCGCGGGCAACACTGCGCCTTCAAACACAAGTTGCTGAAGACGCGTGAATTGATTGGCGATCCAGTCGATCATCTAGCGCTTCCACTTCGGGTGATCGGTAATTTTGGCAAAGCACATGCCCTTCGCTTTTAACCCGCCGATCAACTCATCGAGACGCGGATAGAGCGGGTCTTTACGCGACCAAATACCAAGATGCCACAACAAAATATCGCCGCTCTTGATGTCACGAAGTTGATTGGCGATCAGCTTATCGGAAGGAAATTTTTCACTCGACAATTCATCGCCCGAGAATCCGGCGGGCGACCAATCGACATGGCGAAAGCCACAGCTCTCGGCAAAGCGTGTGGCGTTCGGCGACAGCTTGCCACCCGGCGCGCGCCACAGGCCATCGAAGCCGCGACCGGTCATGGTCTTGAACGCGGCTTCGCTTTGTTTTAGCTCTGCGCAAAACTGTTGTTGATCGAGCGTGTCGCCCTCTTTGCTGCCCCACGGGATGTAGCGCACCTTATCGGCGCCTACGTCGCCGCGTACATACCAATGCCGCCAAGTGTGTGAACCAAACGCATGGCCTTCGTCGGCGCGCGCTTTCCAGAACGACGCCCATGAGGGAGCTAGCGTGGTGTCGCCACGTTGCGTTTTTTCGTTGGCGAGAAAGAAGGTGGCTTTGACGTTTTGTTTTTTCAGGATCGCGGCGATTTCTTCGGCGGGTGCCATGTGCCCGGTGTCGATGGTGAGGTAGACAGTGCCGGTGCAGATTGCGGCTTCGGCGGTCAACGCAAACAGAGTTCCGGCAGCGGCCACCAATCGCAACACCCTATTTCCTCGCCGCGTGCGAAACAAAATAAATCCCATGCGGCGACTTACCCACGGGAATCGTCTTCACCACCGTCTTGGTCGCGAGATCGACTATCGACACTTTTTTCGCCCAGCGTGACGTAACCCACAAGGTCTTGCCATCCTTGGTGATTTCCATGCAGTCGGGGCCGCCATCGACCTTCAACGTATCGACGACACTGAGCGTGGATTGGTCGATCACGTTGATGGTATTCGACACGCGGTTGGAGACAAACACGCGCTTGCCATCACCGACCGCGAGAAAATTGTGTGCGCCTTTTCCGGTGGTAATTTTCTTCACTGATTTTTTTGCGCGCCAGTCGATGACTTCTACATAGTCCGCACCGGTCATGCCGATTAACAAATATTTATCATCGGGTGTGACCCAAACCCCAGCAGGCATGCGGCCTGTGGGCATATTCCACTTCACGGTCTGCGTCGCTAAATCAATCGCCGCGATCTGATCGGTGTCCTGCAACGTGATGAACGCCAGCGAGCTATCCGCACTGAATGCCACATGGCTTGGTGCCTTCGGCGTGGCGATGCGTTTGAGCAGTTTGAAATCGGCCCCGTTGTAAATGTCGATGCGATCCAATCGTAGCGAGACCGAGACAAACCATTTTTTATCGGGGCTAAAACCGATTTGGTAGGGGTCAGAAATGTTATCGAGGCGACGCTTGATTTCACCGGTGAGCGGATCAAGGAACACGAGATCGTTCGAGGTCGCGTTGGCGACGATCAAAAACTTGTCGTCCGGTGTCGCCATTAAATGATGCGGCTCTTTGCCGACCGGAAAACGTTTGGTTTCCGTCATCGTTACTTTGTCGATGAGGCTCACCGTGCCTTCGCCGGAATTGAGCACCACCGCGACTTCAGCATGTGCATAGGTAGTTGCAAACAGCAGCGCAAAACAAGTCTTCGTCCAAACCTTCAACATCGAAAAAAGCCCTTAAAATAAACTGAAAATATTGGTCGTTATAGTAGCATGTGAGTCTGCGTTTTTAACCTGTTCTCCTCTGACCGCGATGATCGAGAACGTTCATTCCCCACACGTTCTCCACCACGGTTTTCCTCCATGCTATCAAACCTCGCGCTCCGCTTTTGCATGCAATGCGGCTCTGCCAAAGTCGAGCTTCGCGTGCCCCACGACGACGACCGCGAGCGGCACATGTGCGCCTACTGCGGTCACATCCACTACCTCAATCCGAAACTCGTCGTCGGCACGCTACCGGTGTGGGGCGACCGAGTGTTGCTTTGCAAACGCGCCATTGAGCCGCGCTACGGCTACTGGACCCTGCCCGCGGGATTCATGGAAGAAGGCGAAACGCTGGAGGAAGGAGCCGCGCGCGAAACGCTAGAAGAAGCCAACGCACGTGTCACCATCGAGCAGATGTACACCACCCTCTCGCTACCGCAAATTAGTCAGGTCTACGTGCTGTTTCGCGCGAAGTTGAACGACTTGAATTTTTCGTCGGGCACTGAGAGCTTGGAAGTAAAACTCTTTCGTGAAGACGAAATTCCTTGGGAGCAATTGGCGTTTCGCACGATTGAGGTGACGCTAAAACACTTTTTCGCGGATCGGAAGGTTGGCGTGTTTGTGCCGCACTTGGGCGAGATTCGGCATAACAAGAAGTAGCGCTGTCGTGTTGTCAGCGCATTTCAACAACGCGCCTCTCTCAACAATTTGTCATTCTGAGCCGGGCCTTATTCGGCGAAGAATCTCATCCGCTCAACCGACGCAAGAGCGCCAAAATCCGCGCCACACCTAGGGTTTCAGGCAATTCCGTGGGCGCACTTCGTTTTGCCCACCCTACTCAATTGGGCTTCGATCTCTCGAAAGGTGGTAGCGGAGCCCAAGCTCCAACCCCGTCATCTGCCCGAGTTGCATGTGAACTCATTTGGCACTAGCATGTCTTACTTATTTCTTACCATCGGGTGAAAAAAATGGAAACCACAAAGTTATCGAGCAAAGGGCAAGTAATACTGCCGGCCTCGATCCGCGCAGCCAATCAATGGAAAGCGGGAGTTGAATTCGCCGTTGAAAGTACTAGCGAGGGCGTCCTGTTGCGGCCGCTCAAGCCGTTCGCGCCGACGCAGCTTAGTGAGGTAGTGGGGTGCGCAGGTTACACCGGGAAGGCGCAGTCGCTAGAGGCGATGGATCAGGCGATTACCGCTGAAGTTCGGGCGCGTCATGCACGCGGTTGATACCAACATTTTGGTGCGACTGCTCACTGGCGATGACGCGGTGCAGACCAAGCGCGCTGCTGCTTTGTTCAAGAAAGAGGCAATCTTCATTCCGAAAACCGTTCTTCTTGAAACGGAATGGGTGTTGCGACGGTTGTATCGGCTCGAACGCGCGTCGCTGGTTCATGCGTTGCGCAGGCTGAGCGGATTGGGCAATGTCGAGCACGAGCAGCCGTTGGTCGTGGCGCAGGCGCTGCACTGGTGCGAAAAAGGCATGGACTTCGCCGATGCCCTGCATTTAGCTTCAAGCGGTAACGCTAGCGACTTCGCCACGTTCGATCACCAGATGAAGAAAACAGCTCCTGTGGACGTTACACCGAAGGTCAAATTACTCTAGCCGCGCGTGGGCACGCTTCGCTTTGCCCACCCTACTCAACTAACGTCGCAAAAATAACCCACGCGCCTCACTCAAAAACTTGTCATTCTGAGCCGAGCTTTCGATGGAGACGCCCTGTCGGGGGTACCCGGCGAAGAATCTCATCCGCGCAAACGACGCGAAAGCGCCAAAGTCCGCGCCACACCTAGGGTTTCAGACAATTCCGTGGGCACGCTTGGCTTTGCCCACCCTACTCAACCGGGCTTCGAACTCTCGATGGGTGCCGACGGTGCCACCTTCAACACCTCCTCCAACGTGGTCACGCCCTGCGCGACTTTCATCGCACCGGCTAAGCGTAGTGGCCGCATGCCGGAGCGATACGCTTCGGCCGTAATCGCGCCGAGGTCAGCGCGCTCAACAATCAAGCGCTTCATGTTTTGATCGAGGATCAAAATTTCGTAGATGCCGACGCGCCCCATGTAACCCGTGTGGCGGCATTCCAGACAGCCGACGGGCTTGTAGACTTCGCGTGGGGCTTCGCCTTTCCACGGTGCCACCGTGTCGTGCCACAAACGAATTTGCAGCGGATCGGTGAACGGTTCTTTTTCTTTGCAGTGTTCGCATAGCGTGCGCACGAGTCGCTGCGCCATCACACCGAGCAGTGTTGAGTTGAGCAAATACGCGGGCGCGCCGAGGTCGAGCAGACGCGCGACGGCTGTCGGTGCATCGTTGGTATGCAAAGTCGAGAGCACCAAATGGCCCGTGAGGGCAGACTGGACAGCCATTTCGGCGGTTTCTAGGTCACGAATTTCGCCGACCATGATGATGTCTGGGTCTTGGCGCATGAGGGCGCGCACGCCTTCAGCGAAGCCCAAATCAATTTGCATTTGCACCTGCATTTGATTGAACGCGGGCTCGACCATCTCAATCGGGTCCTCAATCGTGCAGACGTTGACTTCGGGTGTGGCTAACAGCTTCAACGTGGAATAGAGCGTGGTGGTTTTACCCGAGCCGGTGGGGCCAGTGACGAGCACGATGCCGCCGGGGTTGCTGATGAGCTTCATCCATTTTTCGAGATCGTCGGGCGCGAAGCCCAACTCAGAAAAATCGCGCACCAGCACTTCAGGATCAAACACACGCATCACCAATTTTTCGCCGAACGCGGTGGGGAGCGTGGATAAACGCAATTCGATTTCGGTACCGTCCGGCATGCGCGTTTTGATGCGGCCATCTTGCGGACGACGTTTTTCCACCACGTCCATGCGCGAGAGAATTTTGATGCGGGATGTCATCGCAGCGGCCACCGTGGTCGGCACTTGATAGACCTGATGCAACACGCCGTCTATGCGAAAGCGAATGGTCGCGACATCGCGGCGCGGCTCGACGTGAATATCACTGGCGCGCTGATCGAACGCGTATTGCCACAGCCAATCGACGAGGTGAACGATGTGGTGATCGTTGGCATCGAGCGTGCGGCCAGCCTTACCCAACTCGACCAACTGTTCAAAGTTGTTGATGCCGTTGCCGCCGTCGGTCTTTTCTGCGCGCTTGACCGAGCGCGAGAGATTGTAGAACTCACCGACGTAGCGTGTGATGTCGAGCGGGTTGGCGATGACGATCTTGATATTCATGCGCAGCATCTCGCCCAAATCGCGCTGCCAACTGGTGACGAACGGCTCGGCAGTGGCGATCAAGGCGTCACGCCCGGCGACTTCTACCGGCAAAATATTTCGCTTCGCCGCGTAGTCGGAAGACATCACATTCGTCACCGAGCGCAGGTCAATTTTCAGTGGGTCGATGTGGTAGTACGGCACCGCCACGCGCCCGGCCAGCCATTCGGTGAGGCGCTCAATATCGAGCATACGCAGCGGCGGTTTCAGTGACTTGATTTTTGCGGCGGCAACAATCGCCAGCGGGTGCGCTTCCGAGCGCACCGAGCGCTGGTCGTGCATGATTTTGTCGCTATCAACGCTGGCGATGTAGCCATCTTCCACAAGGCCATCGACGACCTCGCGCAACGTGAGGCGACGATCTGATTTCGCGCCCGCAGCGAGCGGCGCGAGTTTGGGGGGAGTGTAGGCGGGCTGTGGGCTGGACATGGTTTTGTGCGCTGTGAGGTGTAAGTCGCGAAGTGTGCGTGGCGAAGTGGGTAGCAGAATGGTACCGCTAGTTTGCCCGGCATGCTGCATATAATCGGTCGCATGCTATGCACCATCTCCATCCGCTGCATGCCGATTCTTGCCTTGCTACTAGCAGCGGGCTGTACAAGCGCAGTCGCGCCGCACCCGCAGCACCTGTCATCGCGCGATGTGAACATTCGTCAGTGCGCCGCGTGGTATGAATCACTCGATGCGGCAGTCGATGCTGCGGGCGTACGTGATGGCGGAGAAGCGCGCGTGGCGGGTTCGCCGCATTTGCGCGTGAATCGATTCCTCGCCGCATTTCGCACACAGATCGTGAACGACGATTCACCGCTGGCCCACGTTTGGCTGGCGGCAATGGCGGCGTTGGATGTCGATGCACGCGCCGCTGAAATCGCCAATCTACGGACATCTTCAGGCAATACTGACTCAAACGCCCCGCTGCAACAGGAGTTGTTACGTTGTGGTGACCTGCTGCGGCGTGTGGATCGCGCAAGTGCGATCGCGCCGCACGCGGCGGTCGACGACGATTACTCGACGACCAAACGCGCACTCGGACTCTATGGTGTGATCCGCGTGCCTTTTTTCGTCGGCGTGACCGCGTGGCAAGACCGGGCAAGGCAGGCCTTCGCGGCTGGTGCCGCACTACCGGTATCCCGCTACACGCCACCACGCGCGCCAATGCGTGAAGCCGCCGTTGCGCGATTTACCGAGGCATCGCGCGACGCGCTCGGCGTACCGGTATTGAGCGCGAACGATTGGCGCGCTCTTTTTGACGCGTACGCACCGGAAATCGAAGTTGAGACGAGCGGCGCATACGATCAAATCGGCGCACTCACCTGGGATGCAAGCCGCCTTGTCCTCAATGCGGCCGTACCCACCGTCTATCAACGGGTGTCATACACACGCATTGCGGGCAAAACTCACACGCAACTCAACTACAGTTTTTGGTTCAGCGAACGGCCTGCTGCCAGTGTGTTTGATGTGGTGGCTGGGTCGCTGGATGGGGTGATTTTTCGCGTCACGCTGGATCGCGCCGGGCAGGTGCTGATTTATGACACGATCCATTCCTGCGGCTGCTATCACCTGTTTTTTCCAACTGAATCGGTACGCACGAAGCCGGCGCCCAATGACCACGAGGAGTGGGCGTTCGTGCCGCGCGCCGCGCCAACGCTTGCTGCAACTGAGCGCATTGCCATTCGCTTGCAATCGCGTAGCCACTACGTCGTCGGCATTGACGCTGTTTCGCCGGCAAACGGCATTGCGTATCAATGGCGTGATGATCGCGAATTGCGCGCGTTGCCGTTGCTGGACGGGACAACGAAGAGTATTTTTTCTATTGATGGCATCATCAGTGGCAGCGAGCGCGGCGAAAGATGGTTGTTCTGGCCGATGGGTGTCGCGAGTGCGGGCGCGATGCGGCAATGGGGGCGTCATGCGACTGCATTTGTGGGCAAACGACATTTTGACGATGCCGATTTATTCGAGCGGCGTTTTGAAATCAGCGGTGGCCGCTGAAAAAATCATTCGATCCCGAGCCGATCCAAACGATAGCGTAGCGAGCGGAAGGTAATGCCCAGTAGCTTCGCGGCAGCGGTCTTGTTGAAGCGCGTCTGCTCCAGAGCTTTGTTGATTTGCTGACGCTCGATTTGATCGAGATATTCATGCAGTGGCTGGGTGCGTTCGCCTGCGACCAGTGTTGAGCCCTTGTTGGTGGTCTCATGAACCTCGGTGAGATACAAGTCCTGCTCGGCGATCGACTTGCCATCGCAAAGCGCCAGCGCACGCTCCAACACGTTTTCGAGTTCGCGCACGTTACCCGGGTAGTCGTAGTTGGCCAGCGCTTTCATGGCAGCTGCTTCGAGCATTGGTAGCGAGACATTGTTGTGCACGCACAGGCGTTCCAACACCTTTTCGACGAGTAAGGGAATGTCTTCCGGGATCTCGCGCAGGCTCGGCATTTTCAGTTCGATCACGTTTAGGCGATAGAACAAGTCCTGCCGAAACTCACCAGCCGCGACCTTGTCGGCGAGATTTTTATGCGTCGCGCTAATGATCCGAAAATCAATCGGCACCTCGGCGGTCTCACCTAGTTTGCGTACCTTTTTTTCTTGAATCACGCGCAGTAGTTTTACCTGCATTAACAGCGGCAGATCGGCCACTTCATCGAGGAACAGCGTGCCGCCGTCAGCAGCCTGCAAAAAACCGTCCTTGTCCGCATCCGCACCGGTGAAGGCTCCTTTGCGGTAGCCAAAGAATTCGCTCTCCATCAAATTTTCCGGAATAGCGCCACAGTTCACCGCGACAAACTGCGCCTCGCGGCGCGCCGAGCCGGAGTGAATCAGGCGTGCGGCAACTTCTTTACCAGATCCGGATTCACCCGCGATGTACACCGGCGCTTGGCTGCGCGCCAACTTGTCAATCATGTCGCGGGCACGCGCAATCGGTGCGGATTCACCCAAAAGCTGGCGCTCACCGCTGCTTCCGCTGGTGCCCGCAGGTTTGTCACCGCCATTGGTGACGGTAGTTCGCTTCGGCTTGTCTGAGCGCTCTTGCGACTTGGGCAGATTGAGTGCGGAGGTGATGACCTCGCGCAACTGTTTTAGCTGGATCGGTTTGGCGAGGTAGTCAAACGCACCTTCCTTAAGTGCAGCCACTGCGTTGTCAGTGCTGCCGTACGCCGTGATCACAGCGACCGGCGTGTTGCCGTAATTTTCAGCGATATGTTTCAACACCATCAGCCCATCACCATCGGGCAGTCGCATGTCGGTCAAACAAAGATCATAGCTGCGCTCGGCGAGTCGCGCGAACGCATGATCGCAGGTCGCGGCGGTGTCGGATTCCACGCCCATGCGCATCAGCGTGAGTACCAGCAGCTCCCGAATGTCGGCTTCATCGTCAACGACGAGTACGTGTTTTTTATTCATGCAGAGTGGCCTGTACTATGTTTGCGTCTCGCTTGATCGGGCGCAATTGCCATCATCGTAATGCAAAACACCGCGCCGCGCTGGGGTTGCTGCAAAGCCGGTTGCGTAACGGGCGCGAGGCACTCGATCTGTGCACCATTGCCTTCGGCGAGTTCGCGGGCAATGTAGAGCCCCAAGCCGGTGCCTTCCGACTCCGTAGTAAAGAATGGCTCAAATAACTGCGCACGTGCCTCCAACGGCACGCCGGGACCGTCATCGCTGACAGTTAATTCTGCCAAATCCGGCACACGTGCGTCTGCGAGCTGGATGCGCACGCTACCCGGCTGGTGTCGACCGTGGCGATGCGCATTGCGGACAATATTCCACAAAATTTGGTCGAGGTGACCGGGGTCAAACAGCACGCGGCGCGTGGTCGTCACCGCGCAAGAAATGGTGTCGAGCGCGATTTTTTCATTGCTACAAAAATCCTCCACAAACTGCTGCAAATACGCAGCCCCGTCGATCGGTTGTGGCTGGGCCCGGTCGCGTCGATTGAGGTACAGCACCTCTTGCACCATGCGGTCGAGCCGCAGCGCATTGTCACGAATGATGCTCAACAGCCGCGTGTCGGCAGGTGAGCGATCAGCGTCCTCCTGCAATAGCTCGGCAGCGTGATTGATCGACGATAGTGGGTTGCGAATCTCGTGGGCGATACTGGCCGTCAGTCTGCCCAATGCCACCAGCTTCATTTGCTGCGCTTGGCTGCGAATGCGCCCGGCGTCTTCGAGAAAAATCACTGTCGGGGATGGCTCCTGATCGCCAATATTGACGAGGCGCACCTGGTATTCGCGGTGCGTATCTTCATCGCTGATAATCGGAAATGCATGCGAGCGAAAGGCGCGCGTGCGATCCGTGCGCCACTGTGCCAGCACGCCGCCCAGTCGCGGCGCGACTTCCGCCAGTGGCTTGTTGGTCGAGTTGGCCAATGCAGCCACCAGCGACACACTCTGCGGATTGTGCTGGCGGATCAGCCCACTCTCATCGACCACGACAAAACCGTCCTGCATGTCGCGAATCACGAGCTCATTGATCTGACCTAAGTTAGCCAAGTCCAAACCGCGCGCTTCGGCGATTTTTTCGGCGCGGGTGGCATAGGTGGCAAACGAATGGCTCAAGCCACTCAGGACGAAGAAGCTGCCCGCGAGCAATCCGGCGGGGACAAATTCGCTGCCCGGTGCAGCCATGGTCATAACCTGCCAAGTTTGTTCGAGCAGCACTGCAAGAGCCGCAAGTGCGGCATGGAAAAACGCCATGCGCCCGCGCGACACCCGCCCCGCTGCGGCCAAGGTCACCAGCAGCAACAGCCCAATGCCGCTTCGCGCGCCGCCCGATACGTGCATGAGCAGGGTGAGCCCGATCACATCGACTAACACCTGTGCGAACAGATGCATGCCCGGCGCCGGAATGCGCAAGCCCGCCGTGATGAACATCAACATTGCCAGCGCGAGGTAGGCGACCAGCGTGGCGGACGACAGCAGCGGCGTGGCCGAACCCACCACCTGCAAACTGTGAAAGCCCCAGTAGGAAATACCCAGCAATACTGCAATCAGCAGGCGATAGACCGAGAACGATTGCAGACCTCGCCACAGCACCTCATCGGGACGATTCGGATCGCCAACCAACCCGGTGCCGGGCTGTGTACTCATTGCCAAGGGCTCACGTCTCCGAACGATGCGCGCAATGCTGCGGCTCGCGACAACCGACTTTGCCATCGGTCATCACGCTATCTGACTCTGGCATGAATACACCACAGGCAGCGCACTTGACCATGCGCTCTGGCGTGTTGGCTTTGCCGGTTGCGCTACCTTCGCGCGGGAGCGGTTGGTCATCGCGCCGGTCGATTTCATGGCGCTTGGCGGATTTGCTCAAGCCCTTGAATAGCACCCACGCCACGAACGCGGTGATGACGGCAAAAATTATTTTTCCCACGGTGGCACGTTCCTAAAAAGTGATCACCTATGCTAACCGAAGCGTGACCCAAGCGGTGCGGCGCGTTTGGCATGACGTGCAACCGTTTATTTCTCGACGAACGCGCGCTCGATCACAAAATGGCCGGGATGGCTCATGGTGCCTTCGGTGTAGCCGCGTTTGACTAGCAAATCTTTGGTGTCTTTGAGCATTTCCGGGCTACCGCAAATCATTACGCGGTCACGCTCGCGGTCGAGATGCGGCAATCCCAAATCGTCCATTAGCTTGCCGGTATCCGCCAGTGTGGTGACACGCCCCTGATGAAGAAATGGCTCGCGGGTGACGGTCGGGTAGTAGATCAATTTGTCGCGCACCACGTCGCCAAAAAATTCATTGTTGGGTAGCTCTTGGGTGATGAATTTGTCGTAGGCCAATTCATTGATGTTGCGGCAGCCGTGCACCAGAATCACTTTGTCAAACGCCTCGTAGGTTTCCGGGTCTTTGATGACGCTCATGAACGGTGCCATGCCGGTACCAGTGGAGAGCAGATAGAGATTTTTCCCCGGCAACAGGTTTTGCAAAATGAGCGTTCCAACGGCTTTGCTGTTTACAATCAATTCATCGCCGACTTTCAGATGCTGCAAGCGCGAGGTCAGCGGGCCGTCCTGCACCTTGATACTAAAAAATTCGAGTTGCTCTTCGTAATTCGCGCTGACCATGCTGTAGGCACGCAGCAACGGCTTGCCGTCAACGGGGATGCCGATCATGGTGAACTGACCGTTCAAAAACCGAAACGACATGTCACGAGTGGTGGTGAAACTGAACAAGCGATCCGTCCAGTGATGGACACTGAGTACGCGTTCGCTGAAGTGGGCTGCCATATTGTTTTTCCGAATTTGAGAATTTAATAATGCGAATACAGTCTAAAGCAAACGCGCAAAGAAAAAGCCTGCGCACCGCAGGCTTTTCCGCATTCATTCTGGTCGGGGTGAGAGGATTTGAACCTCCGGCCTCTACGTCCCGAACGTAGCGCTCTACCAGGCTAAGCTACACCCCGAAGATTCGCGCGCGGGGCAGGTTGGATCTAATAGCGCCGCTCGACTGCGAACACACACAATTGTAGCAAAGCATCACGATAAACGGAATCCGAAAACGTCGCGATTGACGCGGCCGCTTTGTCGGCTTCACGCTTCGCCACTTCGCGCGCGTAATCGAGCGCACCGGTCGCCCGTACTGCCGCCACGACTTCATCAATGTGCTCAAGTCCACCCTCCGCAATGGCGCTGCGGATGATGTCGCGCTGCGCGGGCGTGCCCGCGCGCATGGCGTGAATCAGCGGCAGTGTCGGCTTGCCTTCGGCGAGATCGTCGCCAATATTTTTGCCGGTCTCGCTGATCTCGCCCGAGTAGTCGAGCACGTCATCAATCAACTGGAACGCGGTGCCGACATGGGTGCCGTAGTCGGCCAAGCGCGCTTCATCGGCGGCCGATGCGTTACCCAAAATCGCGCCGACGCGGCACGCGGCCTCAAATAATTTCGCGGTTTTGTAGCGCACCACTTTCAGATAATTTTCCTCAGAGGTATCGGCGTCGCGCACGTTCATCAGTTGCAACACTTCGCCCTCAGAAATGATATTAGTCGCACCCGCCATCACGCCCATCACGCGCATGGAGCCGACTTCGACCATCATCTCGAATGCGCGCGAGTACAAAAAGTCACCGACCAACACGCTGGCGGCATTGCCAAAGGCTGCGTTGGCGGTCTCGCGGCCCCGGCGCAAGTCGGATTCATCGACCACATCGTCGTGCAGCAGGGTCGCGGTGTGAATGAACTCAATCACCGCTGCCATTTCATGTGTTTTGGCTTTGTCGGCACCGATCAAATTGCCCGATAGCGCCACTAACGCGGGGCGCAGACGCTTGCCGCCTGCCTCAATAATGTAATGCGCAATCTGGTTAATCAGCAGCACGTCCGAAGACAGGCGCTGGCGAATCACGCCGTCAATGGCACTGAGGTCTTCGGCAATGACGGCACGCAGAGATTCGATGCTGACGGGGTTTTGTGAGGAATTCATACGATGGACAAATTTTTCTGACAATTCAACGCGCCGAAACCGCGCTAAGCCCTTGTTTTCAGCCGAAAAAGCAGGTTGACGCGATTTGCGAGGACTCGTATAATAGCGGGTTCATCCAGCCACAACAGTTTTTGTTCTGGCTCGGGTGATGAAGCAGAAACACCCAATCGAATTTTCCAGGAGTTTAACCATGTATGCGGTCATAAAAACCGGCGGGAAGCAGTACCGAGTCCAGTCAGGTGAAAAAATTAAAGTAGAACAGATACCGGCAGAAGTGGGCTCGCAAGTTGTGCTTGGTGAGGTTCTGATGGTCAGTAACGGCGACGCCGTGACCATTGGCAAACCTCTCGTGGCCGGCGCGCTAGTCAACGCTACCGTCATCTCCCAGGGTCGTGCCGACAAGGTACGCATTTTCAAAATGCGTCGTCGTAAGCACTATCAAAAACGTCAGGGCCATCGCCAGAATTACACCGAGCTGCAAATCGGTGAAATCGTCGCGAAATAAGGAGATTCCACCATGGCACATAAAAAAGCAGGCGGCAGTTCACGTAACGGTCGCGATTCAGAATCAAAACGTCTGGGCGTGAAAGCCTACGGCGGCGAATTGATTCCCGCAGGCTCGATCATCGTGCGTCAGCGCGGTACCGAGTTCCACGCTGGCGACAACGTCGGCATGGGCAAGGATCACACCCTGTTTGCACTCAAGACCGGCAAGGTCATGTTTGCGATCAAGGGCGCGCAACGTCGCCGCACCATCACGATTCAGCCGGTTTAGTTTTTCTGGCTATCTCACCGGAGAAGCCCCGAAGCGTTGTCTTCGGGGCTTTTTCTTTTTTGTATTCGCAAGATCTCGCAAACGCCTAAAATTCCCTCATGAAATTCATCGACGAAGCCCGTATCGAAGTCCACGCTGGTAAAGGCGGTAACGGCTCTGCGTCCATGCGCCGCGAAAAACACATTCCCTTCGGCGGCCCCGACGGCGGCGACGGCGGGCGCGGCGGCTCGATCTACGCGGTAGCCGATTGCAACCTCAACACACTGGTCGATTACCGCTTTGCGCGCATCTTCCGCGCCAAGAACGGCGAATCGGGCGGCGGTGCTGGCTGTACCGGGCGCGGTGCTGAGGATGTCACGCTGCGCGTACCCGTCGGCACGCTCATCAAAGACTTAATCGCCGACACCGTCATCGCCGACCTCACCCACGACAAGCAACTAGTGTTGATCGCTGAAGGCGGGCGCGGCGGCTTGGGCAATCTCCATTTCAAATCATCGACCAACCGTGCGCCGCGTCAAACCACGGCAGGTGTCGAGGGCGCGACCAAAGAAATCCACTTCGAGCTAAAAGTGCTCGCCGATGTTGGCTTGTTGGGCATGCCCAACGCGGGAAAATCCACATTCATTCGCGCCGTCTCCGCCGCTCGTCCAAAAGTTGCCGACTACCCGTTCACCACCCTGCACCCCAACCTCGGCGTGGTGCGCGTGTCAGAAAATCGCAGCTTCGTGATTGCCGATGTGCCGGGCTTGATCGAAGGTGCGGCTGAGGGCGCTGGTCTCGGTCATCAGTTTTTGAAGCATCTGCAACGCACGCATTTGCTGCTGCATCTCATCGACATCGCGCCGTTCGACGAAGAAGCCGATGTCGCCAAAGAGGCCAAGGCAATCATCAACGAATTGAAAAAATACGACGACGCGCTATTCAAAAAACCGCGTTGGCTGGTGTTCAATAAAACGGATTTGCTCGATCCCGCTGAAGCCGACAAGCGCGCCAAGGCGATCATTAAATCGCTCAAGTGGAAAGGGCCGCACTTCATCATTTCGGCGATGAAGACCGACGGCTGTCAAGCGTTGGTATTTGCGATCATGGATCATATTGATGCGCTGAAAATTGTTGCGCCGACCGCCGCTGCGGCAGAAATTCCAGCGGAAGAAAAAGTCATGCGGGTGCGGAAACGCTAGGGTTGGCGGGGGGTTTCATCCTTTTTACCATTTGGTGATGAATCCACGAACTTGGATCCCGGCCTTCGCCGAGACGACAGTAACAGCAACAACAAAATGAAAAAACGCATCGTCATCAAAATCGGTTCTACCCTCATCACCAACCACGGTGCCGGGGTCGATCACGCGCTGATTCGCGAATGGGTACGGCAAATCGCGCTACTGGCGACGGCGGGGCATCAAGTGTTGTTGGTGTCCAGCGGTGCTATTGCCGAGGGCATGCAGCGACTCGGTTGGACATCACGACCACATGAAGTGAATCGCCTGCAAGCAGCGGCCGCCGTCGGGCAAATGGGGCTGGTGCAAGTTTATGAATCCGCGTTTCGTGAGCACGCGTTGGGCACCGCGCAGATTCTACTCACCCACGATGACCTTGCGGATCGCACGCGCTACCTCAATGCACGCTCGACGCTGACCACGTTGCTTGAACTCAACATCATTCCGATCATCAACGAAAACGATACCGTCGTCACCGACGAAATCAAATTTGGTGACAACGACACGCTCGGCGCGCTGGTCACCAATCTCATGGATGCAGACGAACTCATCATCCTCACCGATCAACAGGGTTTGTACAGCGCCGATCCGCGCAAAGATCCATCGGCAACGCTAATCGCCAGCGCCAAAGCGGGCGAGCCGTCTCTAGAAAAAATGGCCGGTGGTGCCGGCTCTAACATTGGCCGTGGCGGCATGTTGACCAAGGTGCTAGCCGCGAAGAAGGCTGCCCTGTCTGGCGCTTCGACCATCATCGCGTATGGACGCGAGGCGGATGTGCTGCTGCGTGTGTGCGCGGGTGAAGCCATCGGCACGCGACTGATTGCCGAATCACTGACGCTGCAAGCGAAAAAAACCTGGCTGGCTGGACACTTGAAAACCAGTGGTCGTGTCCTGCTTGATGCCGGTGCCGCGCGGGCAGTACTGCGCGATGGCAAGAGCTTGTTACCGGTCGGCGTGACGCATGTGGATGGTACGTTCGAGCGCGGCGAGGTGGTGAGTTGCATTGCGCCAGATGGCATCGAGATCGCGCGTGGTCTCAGCAATTACAGTTCGCAGGAAGCCGCCCGCATCGCACGAAAACCGACCGCCGAAATTGAGGCGGAGCTTGGTTACATCGCTGAGCCTGAACTGATCCACCGCGACAATCTGGTGGTGCTCTAACTACGTCAAACCCCGCGCCGATAGGTCGTTTTCGGCTATTCTTTTCGGCTATCCTTTATCGCGCTCACTCAAGTCTTTACGATCATGCCCAATCCAAAAAGCCTTCCCGCCTGGAAAACGCTGTCCACCTGCAAACCTGCACGCGAATCGTCGTTGCCACCACTGACCGCTGCTGGTCTCCATGTTGATTTTTCGCGTCAAGGAATCGACCCTGCCACCCGCGACGCGCTCTACGCGCTCGCAAAAGAATCCGGAGTTGCAGCCAAGCGCGACGCCATGCTCGCGGGTGACGCAATCAATACCACCGAGCAGCGCCCCGTGCTACATACCGCTTCGCGCGCAACCACCACCACGCCATTAATCGTCAATGGCAGCGACGTGCGCCCGGCTATCGCCAAGCAGCTTGCGCGTGTTGAAGCGTTCAGCGCCGGTGTGCGCAGCGGCAAAATTCGCAGCGCCACCGATCAGAAATTCACCGACGTGGTGAATCTCGGCATCGGTGGCTCGCTGCTGGGGCCGGAGTTGGTGTGCACTTCCCTCGCGCGTTACGCCGATGGGCCGCGCGTGCATTTTGTCTCGAACGTTGATGGTGCGCACCTTGAGGACGTGCTGCGAAATTTGAATCCGGCAACGACGCTGTTCACGTTGACTTCAAAGACCTTCACCACCGATGAAACCATGACCAACGCGCGCTCGGCGATGGCGTGGATCACGGCCAAGCTCGGCGCGGATGCGGTGCCGCAGCATCTTGTGGCTGTGACCGCCGCGCCCGCGTTGGCGCGCAAGCAAGGCTATAGCGACGAACGTGTTTTTGAATTTGACGATTGGGTGGGTGGGCGTTTTTCGTTGTGGTCGAGCGTGGGCTTGCCGATTGCGTTGTCGTGCGGCTTCGCGAATTTCAAGGCGCTGCTTGATGGTGCCGAGGCGATGGATACGCACTTTCGCACCGCGCCCATCGCTGAAAATTTGCCCATCAACTTAGCGCTGGTCGGTATTTGGAATCGCAATTTTTTGCACATCACCTCGCACGCGGTGCTGCCATACGCGCAACGCCTGTCGTTGTTGCCGAATCACCTACAACAACTGGAGATGGAGTCCAACGGCAAGTCAGTGGACATGCAGGGTAATCGTATCGACTACCCCACGTGCCCGGTGATCTTCGGCCAAGCGGGTACTAATGGGCAACACTCGTTTCATCAGTTGCTGCATCAAGGCACCGATATTTGTTCCAACGATATTTTGGTGACGGCGGAGCCGGAAAGCAGGCTCGCCGGGCACCATGAAAAATTGGTTGCCAATGCCATCGCGCAGGCCGATGCTTTTTGGCAGGGCAAATCTACCGCGACGATCTTTGCCGAGCTTGAGAAAAAGATCCCCGACGCCGAAGCACGCCGCCAACTCGCCGAACACCGCACCCATCCCGGCGGCCGCCCGGTGACGATGTTCATCATGCCGCGCCTCGATGCGTATCACCTCGGCGGGTTGATTGCACTCTACGAACACAAGGTCTTAGTGCAAGGCGCGATCTGGAATATCAATTCGTTTGACCAATGGGGTGTAGAGTTGGGTAAGGTGATTGCGCAGGCGCTGCTACCGGTGATGAGCGCTAAAACTCGCGCCGATAGTGGTGTTCCAGCACATCTGCACAATTTCATGGCAGCGTTTGATGCCATGAAAAGTTAGCGTTTGCGTCGTGGCTAATTTCGAACAACTGCTGCTCGAACTCGTTGAAAATATTTCCGACGCCTGCGTGATCGAAGCCGCAGATGGCAGTGTGGAAATGGTCAACGCGGCGTTCTGCACATTGTTTGAATTGTCCGCCGCGCCGCAATCGCTGGTAGGGATGGACTGCGCATCATTGTTCGCCGACGCCGCAAAAAACGTTACGCAAGAACTCGGCCCGCGCTATGTCATCACCGAAAGTGCAGCGATTGTTCATTTCGCGACCGAGCATCACACCATCGTGCAAAAAACCCACGCCACGACAGAGGGTGACGGCGACGCCGGTCGCGCGCATATTTTTTGCGCCACCGCAAAAGCAAGCGATGCCGATATTGCCGCAGCCACAGTACCGACCACCGCTTTCAACAATCTCGCCGAGGCGGTTTCGGTCATTCAGCGCATGCTTGCTGAAGCGAGACGATACGACTGGCCGGACACAACAATTGTCGGCTTGCAAAATGTTCAGGCCTCCACCAAAGCAGCCTTCGCGTCACTCGCCCAATTGGTCGATTGCTCGCGCCCGCAAACCGAAATATCGACAATTACGGGACGCGAATTCATGCTGCGGGAATCGTTGGCTGCACTCTTCGCAACACTGTCGCCGATGGCTGAAACGAGCCGTGTTACTTTGAGTTTGCGCGTGGAGCAGGATGTACACGATGCGTTACTTGGTGATGCTGCGCTGTTGATGGACGCGCTGCATCAGTTGATCGAAAACGTACTGGAAACTACCGATGGAGGCAGCGTTGAGCTCACCGTTCAACCGGAGTATTCCGCTGACGACATCACGCACGTGAGTTTCACCGTGCAATCCGATGTCGCCGCTTCACCCGCTGGCAATACTGTTCATCTCACGCGCGCGAACCGAGCCGTCCGTATACTTGCGCTGGCCGGTGGTGACAAAAGCGGCGGCAAGTTAGACGCACGCAAGAACAAAACCGGCATAGCATGGCAGTTCACCGTGCCACTGCGATACCGCACCGCCTCCGCTACGCGCCTCCGTCCGCAATTTGTCACCCTCACCGGTGTGAGTGTGCTGATCGTCAGCACTAATGCCGAGGCGCGCAAACAATTAGCTACCCTCATCCACAACTGGCGCATGCAGCCGCGCGAGGCCGACAATGCCGCGATGGCGTTATTTTTGTTGAGGCGCATGGCAGAAGAAGGGGCGGCAATTCCATTGGTCATCACCGCCAACGACATGCCGCTGCGAGATGGTTTCATGCTCGCGTTTCAAATCAAGCACGACCCGCTGCTCAAAGACACTGTGGTGATGATGCTGGCGCAGGATGGCAAGCCAGGCGATGCGGTGCGCTGTCGCGAAAGTGGCATCAGCGCGTATCTACGCCATCCCATTCGCCCTGACCAATTACACGACGCGATCATGGCCGTGCTCGGTGCCGAACAAGACGCCGAAGCCACCCACACGCTGGTGACGCGTCACTCGTTACGTGAGTCACGCACGGGAACCGTGTTGATCGTCGATGCCCACCGCGAAGATGCCAGAGCCGCAGCAATCGCATTGCGCAAGCGCGACTACCGCGTGGTGATTGCCGAGACCGCCGGTGATGCCGCGGCGGCACTGCTACAAGACATATTTGAAGTGGTGATTCTTGATGCCACCGCGCCCGGATTCGCATCAGTTGCCAGCGCGCCTGCGCAATTGCGCACCCACCTCAACGCCGACCGAAAAATCGCCATCCTCGCCGCATTGAGCGAATTTGCCGAGGTAGATCATAGTCACTATCAGGGCGTACTCACCAAGCCCTACGAGAAGGTCGCGCTGCTGGAAACCATCGCGAGTGTGATGGGGTAAATCGACGAGGCGAACAGTAGCTAGTTGAGCAGGTAGCGCTTTATAATTTGGCGTGTCATCTTGCCACTGGCCGCAAACGTTAGGCAATATTGCAGGCAAATTCAAAAAACATCATCACTGGAGCAAACCCCCATGAAGCGATCCACCTTTCTACGCACGATCCTGACTACTGCCATTTGCGCCGTGCTCGCGCCGGTCGCCAGCTACGCCCAAACCTACCCGGACAAGCCGATCAAAATTATCGTGCCGTTCGCCCCGGGCGGCGGCTCAGATTTCATCGCGCGCTTCATCGCGCAGCGGCTCCAAGCAAGCATGGGACAACCCGTAATCGTCGACAACCGCCCCGGCGCGGGCGGTAATCTGGGCACCGAAATTGGCGTAGCTTCCCCCGCCGACGGCTACACGCTTACGCTGATCGCATCGAGCTACACCACCAACCAAGCCGTCTACAAAGCGAAGTACGATCCGGTCAACGACATCACTCCGATCATTCAACTCTCCGAAGGCCCGATGGTGCTGGTGGCAACACCGAGCTTCGCGCCAAGCAAAGCATCTGACGTCATCACCGCTGCCAAGGCCAAGCCGGGCGAAATCACGTTCGCGTCTGCCGGTACCGGCAGCATCACGCACATGGCCGGTGAATTGTTCGCAAGCAACGCTGGCTTGAAACTGAACCACATTCCGTACAAAGGCAGCAGCCCCGCGATGACCGATACCATCGGCGGGCAAACCAACCTGTTCTTCGCGACCGCGCCAACGAGCATGTCGCAAATTCAGGGCGGAAAATTAAAAGCCATCGGCGTCACCGGCGCAAAACGCCTACCCGCACTGCCCGACGTGCCGACGATTGCCGAGTCGGGATTGCCCGGCTACGACGTCAATATCTGGCACGGCCTGATCGGTCCCAAGGGAATGCCCAAAGCCGTGGTTGAGCGCCTCTCTACCGAGATCAACAAGCTGTTGAAGCTCAAAGAAACCGCAGAGCAATTGGCCAAAGACGGCGTATCACCAGCCGGTGGCACGCCAGAAGTTTTCAAGGCGACGATTGCCAAAGAGATCACGCTGTGGAAGAAGCTGGTCGCGGATCGTGGGATTAAGATCGAGTAGAGGCACTGGTTTCAGTGCTGAACAGGAGGCGCGCAAAGTAGCGATTCGCAACGCGCACTGAGCGTCAGTGGTACTAGCATCAAAACAAGCCTTCGGTCATTTTTGACCGGGGGCTTTTTGTTTGCCGAGCGGCATGTCCGCGCGACCTATCGGGCATAAAGGTAGGTCGTGCGAGGTGGATCGTGGCGCTTTGTTGCGAAGCAATCAGCTTCGCGACCTATCGCACGGCGTCACGCCCGTGCCTCTCTGCGCTCCAAGCAGCAGATAGCGAATGGATTTCGGGCGTAATGCTTGAGCATAAAATGATGATGCCTGAAAGTGCCCGTGGATACTGGCGTTTCAGGCATCGCATCGCGGGCTTTTGATTTTGAACGGCCTACCGACTGTGTCGCTTGGTGGGCAACAATTGGTAGTGCAACGTACTTTCCTTGGCGTTTAGGGGTACGAATTTACCGAGACAATGTGCACGATCTGCGTGATTTTCAGCACGACTGTGATTAGTGTTTTGCGCTGCCCGCAGTGCGTTTGACACCAAATCGTTCTGCGAGGAAGTTCAGCGGCTTATCCAGTGTCCAAAGTGTCGCGCCTGGCGTAATTCGTGTTGCATGCAGCAGCGTTAAATCAACGAAGCCGCAGCCCAGACCATAGAGACGGTCGCGATCAACCATTGACAGCACCTCGTCCAAACGAGCTTGACGAACCGCAGACAGCAAGGACAAATTCGCCAGCGTACGCTGACGGTCTGGCGGCGACCCGCATGCGATTTCGGCCATCACCAATGGATGAACCATCACCAAGCCAGCGTCCAGAAGCTTCGCCAATACATGTTGGTAACGTTTGAAATGCGCCACCCACACGGAAGTGTCTACCAACGCGCTGCTCAAGTGCCACGCCGCCTAGGGATCTTCTTCATCTTGGGGGCAGCTCCGCCCAACGAAGCCAATCGCCTGCCAGCCTGCACGCGAATAAAGGCGTTAATCGCTTCACGAAACAAATCCGACTTACTCATGTCGGCATCAGCCAGCGCCAGCGCTTGTTCGTACTGTGCGTCATCAATACTGACTGTGGTTCTCATTGCGCTCTCCGTGTACGCATCAATAATGAGTCAAATATGCATCATTTTATGTGTCATTACAGCATGGGTTGCAAACCGAGCCGGCCAACAGTCATTCAGGGTCGGCGACCTGATGTCCATGCGGTCCGCGACCCATCGGGAGCCACGTGCATCGGCGCAAGAGCAGCGCGCAGGGTCCACCATGAATTTGTCGCTGCCGAGTTTTCGGGAACCGGAGTCAGCAGGGAGTCGGGGACGATCTTGCGCCTTGTTTGAAACTCCCATATCCACGGGCATTTCCAAGCAAGCTCGAAGGGTCACAAGCTCGAAGAGTCTTTCAAACAACCATTGATTAACTGGCAATGGCCCGCTTGACCGAAAAATGCTTGTTTGCAAGACTTGACCATTTCCGCGAACCCTTTCCGTGATCGTGATCCTTTCCGTGATCGCCCGCATCCTCACCCATCTTGGGCTGGCCGTGCAGCCACCCCCGCGCGCACCGGCCGCGCGGGTAGATCTGTTGCGGGCGGCTTAAGGGGTAAATCCGGACTGGGTTGCGACAGGGCCGAGGCGGCGTTCGGGCTGAGCGCGCGTCATCGCTCTGGTAGGGTGGAACGCAGGCGCGATGGGCGCGGAAATCATCTGCGATGCGGTGAAATCGGCGGGGTTTCAGTTGATCGGTGCGCGTTTGACCGCTCGTACGCCATCGCGCACATTCAGGAATCGTGAAAAATAGCGTTTGAAATTTCTATACTCGCTGCGGGAGCATCACGTCAGACCCAGCGTCGCGCCAGCAACTGCCGGGTTTCTTGACCGGCGGCTTCTTTGCCAACTGATTCAACCGTCGTAGCGGCGCACTCATTTTTTTGGTCAAGTAAGATCGCGGTGCGGTATATTCCCAACTCCTTAAAATCCCCTTATGACCTCACCTCTTTTCCGCCAAGAAGCAATAGACCACCAGCGCAACCGTCTGTTCGGTCAAGCGCTGGTTATCTGGCCCGTTCCGCTCAAATTGCTGACTCTCGGAGCAGTGCTGGCAGGCACCGCGTTCATTGCGTTTGCCATCTGGGGGGAGTACACCCGCAAGGTGCACGTCAACGGCTTTCTGGCGCCTACTAAAGGTTTTGTAAAAGTGCATGTGCGCGAGGCGGCCACTATTGCCGAGCGGCGCGTCGAAGAAGAGCAGAGTGTCAAGAAGGGGGACATCCTTTTCGTTTTATCCTTGGATCGGGGTGGCATGTCCGGCGTCGGGGCGGGACAGGTCGCAGTCACCGAAACACGCCGTCGCCGCGAAGCGCTGCTCCAGGAAAAGTCCCAGCTTGCCGCAATCGGCCGCTCACAAACAGATCAGCTAGACAAGCGCATCGTCGCCTTGTCTGACGAACTCAGCAAAATAGCCCGGGATATCGAACTGCAACGCCAACGCGTAGAAACGTTTCGCAAAACGGCGGAGCGTTACAAGCAATTGCTTGCCGACAATTTCATTTCCGCCAATCAGTACCAGCAGCAGACCGGTTTGCTGCTGGAACAGGAAGTATTGCTCGGAAGCCTCGAACGCAACAAACTCGGCATGGCACGGGAAATCGGCACAGCGAGACAGCAGTTGCCGGAAATCGCGCTGCGCTCACAAAACGATTTGTCTGCTCTTGAGCGACAATTGAGCAGCTTGCAACAAGATCTCGCCGAAGCCGATGCGCGCCGCGAGCTCATCGTGGTCGCGCCCAGCGATGGTATCGCCACCGCCATACAGGCAGAGCCAGGACAGATTGCCCATCCCAATTTCCCTTTGTTGAGCATTCTGCCTGCCGGCTCGACATTACAGGCGCGCTTGCTGGCCCCGGCGAGCGCAATTGGTTTTATCCAACTGGGCAAGGAAGTCAATCTGCGCTACGCAGCCTATCCCTACCAGCGCTTTGGTCACCAACGCGGCACCGTGAGACAGATTTCCAAAGCCATCGTCGCGCCGGGCGAGCTACCGGGGCCGATACAGACACAGGAACCCTTTTACCTGGTGACAGTGGCGCTTGATGCGCAAGACATCCAGGCTTATGGCGCGAAGCTTCCGCTACAGTCAGGCATGACGCTGGAAGCCGATGTCCTGCTCGATAAACGGCCCGTTTACCAATGGGTGCTCGAACCATTATTTAGTATCAAAGGCCGCGTGTAGCGATGGCGCGGCTGCTTTTCTGGGGACGCGCCAGCGTCCCGGTGATATTACAGACCGAAGCGACCGAGTGCGGTCTTGCCTGCCTTGCCATGGTAGCCAGTTATTACGGCTATGAAACTGACCTGGCCAGCCTGCGGCGGCGTTTTCCGATTTCAATGAAGGGCGCGAATCTCCAGCAGCTCATCCAGATTGGGCAGCAAATCAATCTGGGCAGCCGACCCTTGCGCGGCGAAATAGACGATTTGCCGCAAGTCAAACTCCCGGCGGTGTTGCACTGGGATATGAACCACTTCGTCGTACTGACCAAGATCAGCGGCAAGCATTACACGCTGCATGACCCCGGTCGCGGTGAAGTGATATTGGAACGTGACGACTTGGCCAAGCACTTCACCGGCGTGGCGCTGGAATTG
This sequence comes from Burkholderiales bacterium, assembly GCA_043744255.1. GTDB lineage: Bacteria > Pseudomonadota > Gammaproteobacteria > Burkholderiales > Usitatibacteraceae > UKL13-2. Next base: position 32,519 of record JAYTVA010000094.1, read on the forward strand.
ACGCCCGCCCAGGATTTCGAAGCCAAGGTCGAAAAGCAGCAAATCAGCCTGTGGAGCTTCTGGCGCAACGCGGAAGGCCTCGGCGGCGCGCTGACGCAGATATTGCTGCTGGCGCTGGTGCTGGAAATCTTCACTATTGTCGCACCGCTGTTCCAGCAACTGGTCATCGATAACGCGGTGGTCGCGGCGGATCGTGATTTGCTGGTGGTGCTGGCTCTGGGATTTGCCCTGTTGCTGGTGGTGCAAGCGGCAGTCAATAGCGCGCGCGCCTGGGCCATCCTGTATCTGGGCACCACGCTCAATGTCCAGTTGGTGCGCAATCTGTTCCGGCATTTATTGCGTTTGCCGATGGATTACTTCGAGAAACGTCACCTGGGCGACATTAGCTCGCGCTTTGGCTCGCTTGATGTCATCCAGCGTACCCTGACCACCAGCTTTTTGGCAGCCCTCATCGATGGTGTGCTGGTCATTGCGACACTCGTACTGATGTTTGTGTATAGCCCGCTGCTTGCCTTCATCACCATTTGCGCCGTCGTTCTCTACGGCGTGCTGCGGGCGTTGATCTACCAGCCATTGCGCACCGCCTCGGAAGAAACTCTGGTGCGCAGCGCCAAACAACAATCCAACTTCTTGGAAACGGTACGCGGCGTGCAAAGCATCAAGCTCTTCAACCGCGAAGGACAACGCCAGACCCTCTACGAGAATCTGCTGATTGATCGCGTCAATGCGGACATTAAAACGCAGCGCATCGCGATTGGATTTCAGACCGCCAACCTGCTGATTTTCGGTATTGAGAACATTATCGTCATCACCTTCGGCGCACGACTGATTCTTGATGGCGGATTCTCGATCGGGATGCTGTTTGCCTTTATCAGTTACAAGCTACAGTTTACGCAGCGCGCGGCGGGGCTGATCGATAAGTGGATTGAGCTTCGCATGTTGAATTTGCACGCCGAACGTATTGCGGACATCGCGTTGATGCCCAGGGAACAGGCAGGCATAGCCTACGAGGCTGGAATAGTGGGCGGTGCCACAGCGCCGGCGGATGCCAAAATCGACATACGCAATCTGACGTTCCGCTACTCCGCACAGGACAAGCCGGTAGTTGAAAACCTCAGCATGGAAATCCATCCGGGAGAAATCGTCGCCATCGTCGGCCCTTCCGGCTGCGGCAAAACCACTCTGATGAAAATCATGTTGGGCCTGCTCAAACCCGAACATGGCGAGGTATTGATTGGTGGTCAGGATATTCATCGCATCGATCCGCAACACTACCGCAACCTGCTGGGCACCGTGATGCAGGACGACACGTTGTTTGCGGGTTCCCTCATGGATAACATCACGTTTTTTGATCCGCTTGCCGATCCGCAACGCGCCATGGCTGCCGCGGCGTTGTCTGCGATTCATGACGATATTGCGCGCATGCCGATGCAGTACAACACCTTAATCGGCGATATGGGCAGCACTCTATCGGGCGGGCAGCGGCAGCGCGTGATTCTCGCCAGGGCGCTTTATAAGCAGCCCAAGATATTGCTGCTCGATGAAGCCACCAGTCATGTCGATGTCACGCAAGAGAAAGCGATCAACGACATCCTCAAGCAACTAGGAATGACCATTGTGTTAATTGCACATCGCCCGGAAACCATTGCGGCGGCGCATAGGGTGATTGACCTGATGCGGGCAAACCGTCCTGTACCAAGCACGCCAGGTGCGCCGCACGTGGCGCTTGACAAGGGGGGGGGGGGGTAGGCTATTGTCTTTCTGCCGTCAGTTCGACGGTATTTAATTTACCATTTAGGAGATTGCTATGGAGCAGATTCAAGCAGTGAAAGCAGAAAGAATTTTAGCTCGTCAAGTGGCAACCGAATTGACACTTGATGAGGTCAATCAAGTTTCGGGTGCCTTAATGGCCGGTTCAGGCTATGACACCTGCAGCGGCGGTGTGCCCGACGCCTGCGACATTGACTAAGCAATAGTTAGGTAGGTAATCGGCGGCACATGTCCTACGGGAAATGTGCCGCCCACATCGGAAAGCGAGAAGCAATGTCGATTCGCAATGCTTATGGGGCGGGCCAAATAAAATGAGAATGCGTTTGTTGTCTTTTTTGTCAGTGACGCTTTTTGCCCAAGTGATGTTAGGTTGCACACATGCCCCCCGTCAAAACTCTGCAGCGCCAACTGTTAGCTCAGCGAAAGTAACGTGTTTGCCCTTCGAAGGGAGCGAAAAAGTTGCGCTCTTGTCTGGGGTAGTGTTTGTCGGCGAACACCATGGGACGAACGAAACACCCGCATTTTTCGGCAGCCTCGTCTGCAATGCACTTAAAGCTAACCGGTCAGTACACGTAGCATTTGAATTGCCAGAGAGTTGGTCGCCTCTCCTAGAAGAGTTCATCACTACCGATGAATCATCAATGGCCTTATCAATATTCCTGCGACGTTCCAAGTGGAACAGTTACGTTGAGAAAAGCCCAGACGGGCGAACGAGCATGGCGATGGTCGAGCTAATTGAATATTTAAGGCTCCTTCGTCAGTCAGGTAACCGAGTTGCCGTAAGCGCGTTCGACACACGCATGTGGCAAGCGCCGCGAGATTTTTCGGATATCGGAATGGCTGCCATGCTGACCCGCAATATCGAACGAACGGCCGCAGACGTTACATTTGTATTGTCTGGTGAGTACCACACAAGGTTAGTAGAAAATACCACGCCGTCTAAGCCGCAACCAATGGCTTTCCTGGTTGCAGCAGCACGACCTAGTTTAAAGGTTGGCTCGATTGTGATCACTTATTCCGCCGGCAGCATTTGGGGCTGCAAGTCAAAATCAGACTGTGGCGAATTAAATCAGCCGGTCCAAGTGCCATTAAGTCCACCGAAGCTGACAATGCGTTCCGAAAGAGATCCGCTGGGCTATTCGGGTAACTTGTATGTGGGCGCAATTTCCGCTTCTAAACCCTACTACTTCGCGACAAAATGACAAGAGTATTTATAGCTACGAGGGTAATGGATGAACATGCAATTTCGGTAGACATTGCGCTTTCGAAGAAAGGTCACGAAGCCTATCGATGGCATGGAGCGGATTTCCCCTCGCTGCAAATGCTGTCGTGTTCGATAGAGAATGACGTGCCGCTCCGCACAAGTATTGTCGGCCCCGACATACAAGTATTTGAATTCGACTTCTCGACAATCTGGTACAGACGGCCAGCCCGGCCAGTAGTACCAACAATCTGGCTGCACGCCGATGACGTTCCAGCAGCGAGTAAGGAGAGTGAACTGTTTTGGCTGTCCTTCCCGCATCTTTTTTCTGGCAATGCCACCTGGGTAAATCATTGGGAATCCAGGTCCCGGATAAATAACAAAATCGTTCAATTACGCGAGGCAAAAAGACTAGGGTTTCGAATTCCAAAATCATTGTTTGGAAACAATCCGGACGAGATTAAACAATTTATTCGCAGCGCTCCAGATGGGGCAATTTATAAGACATTTTTCCCGATGCGATGGATCGACGGAACTTCCATAGCAAAAATAACCACAACTCCAGTCGATTTGAATTCACTCCCCTCGGACAAGACCCTGCGGTCTGTCCCTGGAATATTTCAAGAGCGCATCAGAAAGCAATTTGAGATTCGTGCAACATTCATGGGAGACACTAGTTTTATCATGCGTATCGATTCCCAGAATGACCCATTAGGTATCGAGGATTTTCGACGTATCCCGACCAACGATCTCTTGGCTAAGCCGTATCAGCTACCCTCGGAAATAGTTAAAAAATGCCAGAAACTCATGAGGCATTTTGACATTTTATTCTGTAGTTTCGACTTTATAGTTGATGTTGACGGAAACCATGTCTTCCTTGAGGTAAATGAGCAAGGGCAATTTCTCTGGTTAGAGCAACTCTGCCCCGAACTGCCCATGCTCGACGCATTTACCGATTTCCTTGTCAATCCCTCGCGCAACTTTCAATATATTAAAAAAGTGGGCGCACTGAGGGTTGGAGACATATACCGTCAGGCGAAGTTCAATGAACTTTACGAACGGGATCAACAAGTGCATGTTTTTTCGCCTGATCCCGCACTTGCCGAACCAAAAAATAGATTTGGCGTACAGGTAACGATATAGGAATCATGAGGTCATGGAATCATAGGTAGAGCACGGTGAGCCGCAGAAGGAAAGGGAAGGAAAGGGGTCACATCTTGCAAGAAGGAAACACGCATAATTCAAACGAATTCAAACGGGCCAGGGTGAATTGTTTTGTCAAGCGTCCAAAACAATTCACCCTGGCCCCATAGAATCACAAAAGCTTAGTTTCAAGTCGTTCATAGACTCGGGGGCGTGGGGGCGGGGGAGAAGTCAAGATGAAGAGAGACACGCCGACTATTTTCCGCCAGGCGTGGGCATAGAGAGTGGGCTGAAGTAGATTGAGCTAGGAAAAACCTAATATACCATCGACACTGGCCGTTCATTCTTAACTCAGGAGACTAGTATGAAACAGTTACTCGCGTCTTGGCATTCGTTTGTGCTGGCGTATCACAAAAAGCAGGTGCGGCATGAATAAAATAGGGTCTGTCTCGCGTTGTACGCGAGGCCATTTGCCTCGTGAGATCAATGTCCTGCTTACCGGCATAGCGCTATTCTTGGTTTCATCGTGTGCAACGAATTGGGGACATGTTAAGCAGGAGCTTATCCAAATGCGAGAAGCTGATCAGGCTGCTATACGAACAAATCAGGCAACTCCAGAAAAAGCACAACAAGTGTTCAGGCAGCATCTGGCACGACTAAAGGAAATAATAAAGGTTACTGGCTGGCCAACCTTACAGGATGTCGGTTTCGATGGAACACAGTCTGCATGGCTTCTCGTACAACATGCCGATTTTGATGTTGATTATCAACGCGAAATCATCGCCGTCCTCAAACCTCTCGCTGAGTCAGGGCGGGTGCCAAAAGAACACTATGCTTTTTTATATGACCGGGTGGCGATGAATGACAAACTGCCGCAACGGTACGGCTCGCAAGGTTCATGCAAGGAGTCGGGAGATTGGGAGGCATGGCAAATCGAAAAGCCAGAATTGCTCGATAACCTCCGCGTTGCTATGGAGCTTCAGCCGATGAGCGAATACATACAAAAGGTTTCGAGATTTTGTAAGAGTTAATAGAGGACAGAGTGCGCCAGCTCAAACTGGCAAGTAGTTTTGTGCCATGAACGGAATATTCAGGGACCACGATTATTTCCTACTAGACTGGTTTCTTCACTGCCCCCTGAGGAAAAGTCTGCCACCGCGCCGCGTGCATCAACGGTCCCCAACATCGCAACAATCGCGATACTATTACTTGGGTCTGCATGGCTTGTTCTCCTTGTTTGCTTGGTCGCTAACAAGGAAAAGGATCAAGCCATTGCAGGCCTCGTTTTTACGCGAAGATTACTTGCCAACCCTATGAACTGCAAATATTATTCGTGGGGAAACCTCAGGGCTAGCGTGAATTTTCCCAGCCAACAAAGATCGCAAATCTGTGAGCTATGACGCCCCCGCAATCAGAACATGCAGATCGCCATTCCACGGGCCTCACCAAGGCATTGGCTGTCTGGAGAAGCTCACCAGTGCTGGTGTTTACCATTTTACTTTAGCAAATCAAGCCGCCACCTTCACCCGAATCTCTCTCCCCGCCCCCACAACAGGATTCCGAAACCTGGCAATCAATTCAGTTTCCCGTTTCCTGGCCTCAACGAAATGCTGCTGCTTCACATGCCCGTAGCCGCGAATGTGTTCCGGCATCGAGGCGATATCCACTGCAATATCGTAATTGTCTGCTGACAAGTTTCCCAGCAGTTCCTCAAGCGTCTTTTCATAGCCCGCGATCAACTGCCGCTCCATCTTCCGCTCGTCCGAATGGCCGAAGATATCAAACGCCGTCCCGCGCAACCCCTTGAATTTGGCAAGCACGCCAAACGCACTCATCATCCACGGCCCGAATACTTTCTTGCGAGCTTCGCCGGTCACAGGATCAAAATCGCTCATGATCGGCGGCGCAAGGTTAAAGGTTAATTTGTAATCACCTTCAAACTGCTCGGCTACGCGTTTCACAAAATCGCTAGCGGCGTAAAGTCGCGCGACCTCGTATTCGTCCTTATAGGCCATGAGCTTGAAGTAGTAACGAGCGACGGCGGCCGATAGCGCTTTCTTGCCAGGGAATTTTTCCGCTTCTTGCTGCTGCACTTTTGCGACCAGCGCAGCGTAGTGATCGGCATACGCGGCGTTCTGGTAGGCGGTGAGATATTTTTTCCGGCGCTCAACCATTTCCTCGACCGATTGCGACACGCAGCGTCAGAGCGCAGCGTCAGAGGGTCCACAGCGTCAGAGCACAGCGTCAGAGGGTCTAAAGCACAGCGTCAGAGGGTCAGTTCTAACATTCCAACATCTTCACATGGCGGCCAGCAAGGTGGTGGGGCGGAGGAGAAAAAGGAGGCCGGGGGCAGACCTTTCCTCTTGCCTAACTCGCACCCAAAGCGCACTCGCGCAGCACCGCGCGGTAAACAACAGCGCCATTGTATAAAGGGAGCCACCTCAAGCCGCTTTGCGGGTGAGACTTCGCTAGAGCAGACGCGATTCGGCTTCGCTCAGCACGTGAAAGGCGGTGGCGGGATACACATAGTCTTCGCCCGAATCATCCACCACCCGGAGCGTAACGTGCGCCTCGGCTTTGGCATCTGCAATCAATTCGTAGCTGATACCAGGCAGCAGATCACCACCATCAAAGTCGCGGCCAAAATGATTGGTGAGGCACACCGCATAACGTTTTACAGCCATCGCTTTACCTTGAGTTTGACTTTGCCAACGCCGTGGCATTCATACCAGTGCACTTCTGCGAGTCCGGTGGCACTTTCACTTTCGACGCTCGCGATCCCTTTGCGCTTTTTCCAGTTGCGGCCACAAAACATCAGCCCGTTGGGCACGTTTTTCCTGCCCAACAAACTGCGCAACATCTTGTGCGGAGACAATGATCGTTGCCCGTGATACAGCGCAGCATATTGCAATGCAATGCGGATCAGTCGATGAAAAGACACTTGACGGCCAATCGTCTGTACACTAAAGTTATTTATCTGTACAGATACCGTAAAAATATTCTATGCCCAAACAAATCACATCCCAATTCACAACCGCTGAAGTCACCTTCACCGAGCTGCGCAGCCATGCCAAGACTTACTTCGATCAAGTCGAATCGGGCGGGTCAGTTCGCGTCACACGCAACGGCAAGGCGATTGCCGAAATTATCCCCATCAAATCCGACACCCCGTCTTGGAAACGCCCTGCCACGCCGCTCTCTGTGGCGGGTTTGTCATTGAGCCGCGAACTTATTCACGACCGTGACGAGTCGGCGTGAAAATATTCCTCGATACCTCCGCTCTCGCCAAGCGCTACGTTGCTGAAACCGGCTCTGAGAAATTGCTTTCGCTCTGCGCCGCGGCGGATGAATTTGTCGTTAGCGTCATTTGCCTGCCTGAATTGATTTCTACGTTGTCTCGCTTAGTGCGCGAGAAAAAACTCTCCATCGCGGAATACCGCAAGCTTAAAAGCCGCGCCACCGCTGATTTGGCCGATGCCCACGTGTATCAACTCGATGCAGGTGTCTTAGTTGCCGCCACGTCGCTGTTGGAGGCACATCCCCTGCGGCCAATGGACGCACTGCATGTCGCCTGTGCGCTCGTTGCAGCACCAGACAAATTTGTCTCCGCTGACGCGCGACAGCTCAACGCGGCGCGAAAGGCGGGGCTGCAAGTGGTGGACGTAGCATGAAAATGGAAACAAACGGCGCTTGTTGGTACGCGCGCACTACTACTCAGGATCACGCACAACATGCGCGATTTTACGGGTGTATCTAAGCAATTTAACTTGATGATTGTCACACCAAAACAATTTTTGCAGGAGATTTCCATATGAGCCGTGCATCGTATCCACTCAAAATGCCACTATCCGTAAAAGCGGCGGCGGCTCGCTTAGCGATGGCTGACGGCGTGTCGCTCAATCAGTTCATCGCGGCGGCAGTCGCTGAAAAAGTCGGCGCGATTGAAACGGCGGACGAGTTTTTGCGGCTACGCGCCGCCAACGCCAAGCCCGCAGATTTAATGCGCTACCTGCGTGCCGCGCCGAATGTAGCGCCTGCGCCCAACGACAAGCCTTAGCACGCTGCCGGGGTCACGTCTTCCATTTTGCATTTTCATGCGATAAATTGCGTTCACGGCTCTTGGGATCAGCACTCGCCTCTAGCCTAGCCCATATGCTCAGGTCTCGCGGAAAGTATCGCGTCCACCACCTCCACAAAACCGCCACCGCACCGACGCTCGGTCACATACACAGGCTGCACAGAAAGCAACTCACCGAAGTCAGCCACGTTGGCAACGCCGATTGAGTTTGGGAAGTATCCGAACATCGGTGCGTCGTTTGGCGAATCGCCGACGAAGATGCATTCGTGTTTGCGTTGGTCAATATCAAATTGGAACACTTCGCGCAACATCAGTTTGCAGGTGGAGAGTTTGTCGTAGCTGCCGAACCAGCCGTTGACATGAATCGAGCTGATCTTGGCGGTTAAGCCGCCCTCCTCCATCAGTTGTTTGATGCGCTCGATCTCAGTGCGTGGCAGTGGCGTGACGTCTTCGCAAAAGTCGATGGCGATGTCGGCCTCGCGATAGGCTTGGTCGGAGGCGAGTGCTGCGCCGGGGATTTCGCGGAGGATTTTTTGGGCGAGGTCGGCGAGTTTTTTTCGCGCAGCTTCGCGCTCACTGGCCGTGGCGATGAAGCGTTGCACGAGTTTGGCGTGATCGTGATAGAAATAGAACGCGCCGTTTTCTCCGACCACACCATCTACTGGCCACATGCGCGCGATGTGATCGCACCATCCGGCGGGACGGCCGGTGATGGGGATGACGATCAGGCCGGCCTTTTTTGCTCGCTCGATGGCCGTATATGCTGCTGCGGTGAGTGTGCTTTCTGTGGTGACGGTATCGTCGATGTCGAAGAGCAAAACTCTAGTATTGGCGAGGGTTTCTGGGCGGATTTTGGTTAGGGATTGCATTGTGTTTGGTGGGTGGGTTTCGTTTGATGTTGGTGCGATTGGTCAATTACGCAGCCTCGGTGTGCTTCATTTTCACTTGTGCATTCCTGCAACGAAATTGGGCCCCGGCCTGCGCCGGGGAGACAGTGAGGGGGTGGCGTTGGTCGTGATAGCTGGCGTTCGTGTTCGTTTGCGTTGGTTCATTCGGTGTTGGTGCTACCGACCGATTACAGAGCTTCGGTGTGCCTCAAATTCACTCGTGCCCTCGTGCAAGCGAAATTGGGCACCGGCCTTTCGATGGAGACCCATTCGGGGTGCCGGGGAGACAGTGAGGGGTGGCGTTGGTCGTAATCGCTAGCGTCCGCTGGAGCGCGCATTGATGAAGCTCGCCGCACGCTCTCGCTCTGTTGCATCCATATGCAATCCGCACTTGGTCCTGCGCCACAAAATGTCGTCCGCAGTTCGCGCCCATTCGTGGCGGATACAAAATTCAATCTCGCGCTCGCAGAGCAGATGCGCGCCGTGTCCGAACGTTGGGCCGAGGTCGGACAAATTTTTGGCGTCGCCCAACACCGTCGTGGCCTGCGAGCCGTGGCGCGCGACTAGGCGTTGCAGGTAGTCCAGTGGGAGGCCGCTGTGGCGCGCACGTAGGCGCATCGCTTCCTCGGCAACCGATTCGATGTCGCCGCCGGGCAGCGGCGTACTCGCTGTCCACGGCGAGGTCATTTGCGGGAAGTACGCTGCAAGATCCGCCAACGCGTGTTCCGCGAGTCGGCGGTAGGTGGTGATCTTGCCGCCAAAAATCGACAGCACGGGTGCGGCTCCATTGTCATCATCGACCTTCAGCACATAGTCGCGGGTAATTTCTGAGGGGTTGTCTTCACCATCATCGAAGAGTGGGCGAACGCCTGCATAGCTCCACACCACATCGTGCTCATTGATGGGTTTGGCGAGGTAGCGATTGACGGCGTTGACGAGGTAGGTGGTTTCCTGGGCGGTGATGGCAGCGGCTTCACTGAGGTCGTGGATCGCGACGTCGGTGGTGCCGATGAGACTGAAATCGGCTTCATAGGGAATCACGAACACCACGCGCTTGTCGGTGTTTTGCAGGATGTAGGCGTGTGGGTGATCGTGTATGCGTGGCACGACGATATGGCTGCCCTTGACGAGCTTGGCGGAGGATTTGGTGTTGACCTTGAGCGCATCGGTGAGCAAGTGCTTCACCCACGGCCCTGCCGCATTGACGACACCGCTGGCGCGCACGGTGCTCAAAGCCTTGGTGTTCTGATCCTCAATCGTGAGTTGCCAAGCCCCGTCGTGCCGAGTGCCTTTGATCAGTCGCGTGCGGGTGCGGATTGCCGCACCGAGATCGCGCGCGGCCACGGCGTTGAAGAGCGTCAGACGGGCGTCGTCCACCTTCGCGTCGGAATAGAAAAATCCGCGCCGGAAATTATCATTGAGCCCCGCGCTGAAAACAGCGTCGGGAAAGCTGACCGTGCGCGAACCCGGCAGCGAAATTTTTCCGCCGATATGGTCGTACATAAAAAGACCCATGCGGATCATCCACGCGGGGCGCATGTGTTCGTCATGCGGCAGAATAAATTCCAGTGGATGGATGATATGCGGCGCGTTTCGGAGCAAGACTTCGCGCTCTTGCAGCGCCTCGCGAACCAGCCGGAATTCGTATTGCTCTAGGTAGCGGAGGCCACCGTGGATGAGTTTCGAACTCCAAGAGCTAGTCGCTGAAGCGAGGTCGTCTTGCTCGACTAGCAGCACCTTCAAGCCGCGCCCAGCGGCATCGCGCGCAATGCCGCAACCGTTGATGCCACCGCCGATGATGGCGAGATCGTAGGTGGTCTCACTCACGAGGGTTTCCCAGTTATGCCACCGCGCAGATTGGCGCGGCTAGACAATCTTTGGTGCCGATGGAGAGGTGTCATAAATTTGCGCCCACTTCCAAAACAGAAAAACTACCGAAGCGTGTGGTTGAATTTGTCCAGCCAGAGCAGAGAGAACGCGGACTTGGTATCGGTGATTTCGCCCTTGCCGACCATCTCGACCGCTTCTTGCATCGTCAGGGTGAATACGTCCAGGAACTCACCGGCGTCGCGCCGATGCCCGTGAAATGTGAGGTCGCGCGCGACGTAGAGATGAATCTGTTCATTCGAGTAACCGATGCCAGCATCGAGTGTCACGGCATGTTGCCACGACTGGGCGGTGTAGCCAGTCTCTTCGCGCAATTCGCGTTGTGCGGTCAAGAGTGGCGGCTCACCCGCGTCGATTTTTCCGGCGGGCAGCTCGATGAAGTGGCGGCGTGGCGGGTGACGATATTGATGCTCAAAAATGAGCGTGTCTGCATCGAGAAACGCGGCGATGATGGCCGCCCCCGGATGCAGCACAAACTCGCGCCAGGTCTCGCTGCCGTCAGGCAGACGCACTCGCTCGAGCTGCACGCGAATGAGCTTGCCATCGAGCAAGCGCTCGCTGGTGAGCGTGTGTTCAGTGAGATCGGAAAACGTGCGTGCGATTTTGCGTGCGATTTTGCGTGTGGTCATGGGTGTGACCATACACGCGCCGCGCTAGAGCGTGCGCTGAATCGCGTTCGCGCACAGCGTCAAGAGTGCGCCGGGGAAAAGGCCGAGCACCAGCGTGGCGAAGGCGTTGACCGCCAAGAGCGCGCGCATTTCGACGGGTGCGGCAATCGGCGCGGTATCGGTGGGCTCATCGAAATACATGACTTTGACGACGCGCAAATAGTAGTACGCGCCGATCACGCTCATCAGCACCGCAAACACAACCAGCCAAGTGTAGCCAGCGTTCAACGCGCCTTCGAGCACCGCGAGCTTGGCCCAAAAGCCGATGAACGGCGGAATGCCCGCCATCGAAAAAATCACGAACAGCATCAACAGCGCGTAGAACGGCGAGCGCTTGTTGAGGCCCTTGAAGTCATCGATTTCTTCGGCCTCGAAGCCCGCACGGGACAGCAACATAATCATGCCGAACGCGGCGAGCGCCATCAACACGTACGCGATGACGTAGAACATGCCCGACGCGTAGCCGTTCTTGGTTCCCGCCAAAATGCCGAGCAACAAAAAGCCCATGTGCGAAATCGTGGAGTACGCGAGCATGCGCTTGAGGTTGGTCTGCGCGATGGCGATGATGTTGCCGACGGCGAGCGATGCGACCGACAAAATCACCAGCATGCCCTGCCAATCTGTCACTGCCCCGCCGAGCGCGTCGGGGAGGATGCGCATGACGAAACCGAACGCGGCAATTTTCGGCGCGGAACCGATGAACAGCGTCATCGCCGTGGGCGCGCCCTGATACACGTCCGGCACCCACATATGAAACGGCACCACGCCGAGTTTGAAGGCGAGGCCCGCGACAATAAAGACGATGCCGAAAGTCAGCAGGGGATCGTTGGCACGGCTGGCTGAAACGATGGCGGCGACGTTGCTCACATCGAGCGAGCCGGTTGAGCCGTAGACCATCGAGATGCCATAGAGCAACAGCCCAGACGCCAGCGCGCCGAGGATGAAGTATTTCATCGCTGCCTCGGTTGCGCGCGCGGAATCGCGATTCAACGCCACCAGCGCGTAGCTGGACAAGGCGAGTAATTCGAGACCGAGATAGAGGGTGACGAAATGATTGGCCGAGACCATCACCATCATGCCGAGTGTTGCAAACAGGATGAGTGAAATGAATTCGCCGGTGAATAGTTTGCGCACCGACAAATACGCGCGGCTGTAAACGATCATGATCGCGACTGCAATCAGCAAGGCAATTTTCAATAGCGTGCTCATGGCATCGACCACGAACATGCCCGAGAACGCGAAGCGCGTGGGCACCGCTACGGTAGCGGCGATCACTGATTCAGCGACCGGATTGGCGATCTTGAGCACCAGCACCAGCGTGACAGCAAGGGTAACGAGTGCCGACACCAGCAGGCGGCCTTCGAGTTTTTGCGGCGACCAGAACAGATGGGCAACCAAGATGACGCCGAGCAGAGATAAGAGCGCGATCTCTGGCGCGGCGAGCCAGATGTTGTAGTCAGCGAGGCTGAGGTTGGTTGGGTTCATTGCTATTTCAGTTTGCCAATGGCGACATGGTTCAACAACTGGTCCACCGAGACGTGCATCACATCAGTGAACGGCTTGGGGTGTACGCCCATGTACAACACCAGTCCAGCGAGGATGGCGAGGATTAAAAATTCGCGGCTGTTGATGTCGGATAGTTGGCGCACATCGTCGTTGGCAATCGCGCCGAAGTACACGCGCTTGACCATCCACAAGGTGTAGGCGGCACCCAGAATCAGGGTCGTTGCGGCGGCGAACGCGTACCAAAAATTTACCTTCATCGCGCCGAGAATGACGATGAATTCACCGACGAAACCGGACGTGCCCGGCAGCCCCGCATTGGCCATCGCAAACAGCACGGCGAAGAACGCAAACTTGGGCATGGTATTGACCACACCGCCGTAGGCAGAAATCTCGCGCGAATGCACGCGGTCGTACAAGACACCGATGCAAAGGAACATCGCGGCAGAGATAAAGCCATGCGAAATCATTTGCACGAGCCCGCCTTCGATGCCTTGTGAATTGAAGATAAAAAATCCGAGGGTGACAAAACCCATGTGCGAGATCGACGAATAGGCGACGAGCTTTTTCATGTCCGACTGCGCGAGCGCAACAAAGCCGATGTAGACGATGGCGATCAGGGCGAGCGCAATCATGAACCCCGACAGCGCTTGGCTGGCGTCAGGCGTGATCGGCAAATTGAAGCGCAAGAAACCGTACGCGCCGATCTTTAGCGTGATGGCCGCGAGGATCACAGAGCCGCCGGTGGGTGCCTCAACGTGCGCATCGGGCAGCCACGTATGCACAGGCCACATGGGCACCTTCACGGCAAAAGACGCGAAGAAGGCCAAGAACAGTAGGGCTTGGGCGGTGCTACCTAGCGGAACTTTGTGAAAATCGAGGATGCTGAAGCTGCCATTGGTCACGTTGTACAAGTAGATAAACGCGGCCAGCATCAGGAGCGAGCCAAGCAAGGTGTAGAGGAAAAACTTGACGGCGGCATAGACGCGGTTGGGTCCACCCCAGATGCCGATGATGAGAAACATCGGGATCAACATCGCCTCAAAAAACAGATAAAACAAAATCGCATCGGTGGCTGCGAACACGCCGTTAATCAGGCCAGACATGATGAGAAACGCGGCAAGGTACTGCGAAACTTTTTCTTGAATCACCTGCCACGCGGCGAGCACGACAAGCACCGTCGTGAAGCTGTTGAGCAGAATGAACAGCATGGAAATGCCGTCCACGCCGAGCGCGTAATTGATGTTGAAGCGCGAAATCCACGGCACCATTTCGACAAACTGCATGCCGACGGTAGCGTTGTTAAAACTCGTCCACAGCGGCACCGCGACCGCGAGGCCGAGGACACTGCCGATGAGTGCCACAAATCGCGCAGAATTTTTTTGCCCGTCGCCGCTAAAGGCGAGCGTGAGGATGCCGGCAACAATCGGCACCCAAATGGTCAAGCTGAGAATGGTTGAAGATTGCATAGGGTCAGAACGGGCGCAGTTTGAGGAACAGGATCGTGAGCAGACCAAACACGCCAAGGATCATGGTGAAAGCATAGGTGTAGACGTAGCCGGTTTGCACCTTGCGCGCGACCCCGGAGAACCAGCCGATTAGCTTTGCGGTGCCGTTGACGAACAGGCCGTCGATGATGGTCACGTCGCCAAATTTCCATAGCGCCTTGCCGACGTTGCGCGCACCGGCGGCGAAGAACCAATCGTTGAAGCGATCAAAGCCGTATTTTTCTTCGAGGATTTTCACCGGCAGTGCGAGCGCCGTACGAATCTTGCCGGGCAGCTCGGGTTTGGCGATGTAGCAGACGTACGCCGTCACCGCACCAGCGATGGCGAGCCAGAGCGGCAAACTCGTGAAGCTGTGTTTGACCATCGCCCATGCGCCGTGGAAATCTTTGCTCATGGCCGTCATGGCCGCGCCGTTTTGAATGGTCGTGCCGGGAAAATAGTTGCCGTGCAGCATCGGCGCAATCGCGACCCAGCCGATCACGACGGACGGAATGGCGAGCAGCACCAGCGGTAGCGTCACTACCCACTTTGATTCATGCGGCTTTTGTCCGGGGGCGAGGCCATGATGCTGGTGTGCATCGTCGTGCGCATTGTCGTCGTGTGCATGATGCGCATCGGCGGCATGTTCACCAAAGCGCTCCTTGCCGTGAAACGCGAAGAACACGAGACGGAACGAGTACAGCGCACCGACGAACACGCCAGCGAGCGCGGCGATGTAGGCGATGGTGTGCCCCGGTGTGTTTGAGAGATGAATCGCATCGATGATCGAATCTTTGGAGAAGAAGCCGGCGAATGGCGGAAAGCCGGCATTCGCGAGCGCGCCGATCAACATCGTGAAGTAGGTGATCGGCAAATACTTTTTCAGGCCGCCCATCTTGCGCATATCTTGCTCGTGGTGCATGGCGATGATGACCGAGCCAGCACCCAAGAACAGCACCGCTTTGAAAAACGCATGCGTCATCAAGTGGAAGATGCCCGCCGAATAAGCGCCCGCACCCAACGCCATGGTCATGTAACCCAATTGCGAAAGCGTGGAATAGGCCACGACGCGCTTGATGTCGTATTGGATGACGGCAATCAGCGCCATGAAGAACGCGGTGATGGCACCCACCGTCAACACGAACGACAACGCGGTCTCACTCATTTCAAACAGCGGCGACATGCGCGCCACCATAAAGATGCCGGCAGTGACCATCGTTGCCGCGTGGATCAATGCGGAGATCGGCGTCGGGCCTTCCATCGAATCGGGTAGCCACACGTGTAGCGGAAACTGCGCCGATTTGCCCATAGCACCGATGAAGAGGCAGATGCAGGTGGCAGTAATAAGCGACCATTGCCAGCCGGGAATCGGCGAAATCACGGTGTCTTTGAATTGGCTGGCGCGTTGAAATGTCTCGGCGTAATCGAGGGTGCCCATGTACGCGAACACGAGGCCAATGCCGAGCAGGAAGCCGAAGTCGCCAACGCGATTGACGAGGAATGCTTTCAGGTTGGCGTAGATCGCGGTCGGGCGCGTGTACCAAAAACCGATCAACAGATACGAGACCAGTCCCACCGCTTCCCAACCAAAAAACAATTGCAGAAAGTTGTTCGACATCACCAACATCAACATCGAAAACGTGAACAGCGAGATATAAGCGAAGAAGCGCGTGTAGCCTTCATCTTCAGCCATGTAACCGATGGTGTAGATGTGCACCATCAGCGACACGAAGGTGACGACCAACATCATGGTGGCGGTGAGCGAGTCGATGAGGAAACCGACTTGCAGCTTGATGCCACCGGTGACGAGCCATGTGTAAATCGCGTCGTTAAATTTCTTGCCCACTTGAACTTCCTGGAACACCAGGAACGACAGGATCAGCGATGCGAACACGCCGGCGATGGTGACGCTGTGCGCGAACGTGCGACCGAGCCGCCCGCCGAGGAACCCGGCGAGGATGGCACCGAGGAGCGGCAGTAGCGGGATGGCTAGAAGGGCGAGTTTGTTTTCAATCATTTGGTTTGATTCTTAAAACCCTAGGTTTGGCGGGCGTTTGGTTTGATTCTTAAAACTCTAGTATTGGCGGGCGTTTCGAGGCACTTTTGGTCTTGGTTCGGTGGTGCGACTGAGTGACGACCACCTCCTACTTCACTGTCTCCCCGGCGCAGGCCGGGGTCTAATTTTGGCGGCGACACGTTGCCGAAGAATTAGACCCCGGCCTTCGCCGGGGAGACACTCTTAATTTGCAGCGACTTCTCCTTCTATTCGCAGTTTCTATTCGCGGAAACAACTACCCCTTCAACGTCCCAATATCATCCACATTGATCGAGCGCAGATTGCGAAACAAAATGACCAGAATAGCCAAGCCAATCGCCGATTCTGCCGCAGCGACTGTCAAGATGAAAAACACCATCACCTGCCCGTCGAGGTTATTCAGGTGATGTGAAAACGCGATGAAATTCATGTTGACGGCAAGCAGCATCAATTCGATCGCCATCAGCAACACGATGATGTTTTTGCGATTCAAGAAAATGCCGGCAATCGAAATCGCAAACAAAATCGCGGAGAGAATTAGATAGTGGGATAGCGTAATCATGATTTGTCCGTGGGCGCTTTTCGGCTGCAATCAGCCCGTGGGTGCGGCAGACGATGGTGTTCCGGCCGGCGCGGGTGCCGCAGCTTCTACCGGCGCCGACGGTGGATCTTTCTCGGCATCCATCTTGATGATCTTCAAGCGATCACTGGCTTTCACGCGCACTTGATCGCCAACGATTTGCGTTTTTGCTTCCTTGCGTTCGCGCAGGGTGAGTGCGATGGCGGCGACAATCGCCACGACCAAAATCACCGCAGCCAGCTCAAACGCCAGCAGGTACTGCGTGTACAGCACGCGACCCAGCTCCTTGGTGTTTGAGACGTCTGCGGCAGGCGCACCCGGCGACACCACGTTGGCAAGCTTGAAGCTCTTGCTCTGAATCAGCAGCACCATCTCGGCGACCATGGCGATGGCAACCGTCGCGGCAACGGGCAGGTATCGCCAGAAGCCTTCGCGCAGTTTGTCGAAATTGATGTCGAGCATCATCACCACAAACAGGAACAACACCATCACCGCGCCGACGTAAACAAGGATCAGCGTGATCGCCAAAAACTCGGCGTAGAGCAACAGCCAGATCGCGGCGGCCGTGAAAAACGCGAGAACCAAAAACATCGCAGCGTGCACCGGATTGCGAGCCGTAATGACACGCAAGCCCGAGAAGATCAGGAGCGACGCGAAGATGTAGAAGATGATGGAGTGAAAGGTCATGTTTTTTGGTGGGTGTTGCGTGCAGCGTTGCGTGTTTAGCGATATTTAGCGTCTTCGGCCCGGCGCGCCGCGATCTCGGTTTCGTATCGATCACCAATCGCCAGCAACATCGGTTTGGTGTAATAAAGGTCACCGCGTTTTTCGCCGTGATACTCAAGCAAATGGGTTTCAACGATGGAGTCGACCGGGCACGATTCTTCGCAGAAGCCGCAGAAGATGCACTTGGTCAAATCAATGTCGTAGCGCGTGGTGCGGCGTGAGCCATCGTCGCGTTGTTCTGATTCAATCGTGATGGCCAGCGCCGGGCAAACAGCTTCGCAGAGTTTGCAGGCGATGCAGCGTTCCTCGCCATTCGGATAGCGGCGCAATGCGTGCAGGCCGCGAAAGCGTGCGCTTTGCGGGGTTTTTTCTTCCGGGAACTGCACGGTGATTTTGCGTGCAAACAAATGCCGCCCCGTCAGTTTTAGCCCTTGCAAGAGCTCGCCCAACATCAACGAGCCCATGAACTCTTTGGTTCTATCCCACATGATCTATTTCCCGAACCAAATGGAGAACGGCGCCCAATTGCGCACCGGGTCCAGCATCATCACGCCGATCACGATGATCCACACGATGGTGATGGGAATAAAAATTTTCCAGCCTAGCCGCATGATCTGGTCGTAGCGATAGCGCGGGAAAGACGCGCGAATCCAGACGAACATCATCATGAGGAACATCATTTTTGCGAGCATCCACAGGACGCACGGCTCGCCCAGAATCGGCACCGATTTTGGGAACGGTGACAACCAGCCGCCGAGGAACATGATGGCCGAGACGGTGGCGACCAAGAGCATGTTTGCGTATTCCGCCAAGAAAAACAGCGACCATGTCATGCCGGAATATTCGACCAAGGGGCCCGCAACAATTTCGGACTCGCCTTCGGCCACGTCGAACGGATGACGATTGGTTTCGGCGACACCTGCGATGAAGTGAATGATGAACAGCGGAAACAGCGGAATGAAAAACCATTCCAACATTCCATAGCTGCCGTCCTGCCGCTCGACCATCTTTGTCAGGTTCATGGTCTGCGCGGCCATCAAGCCACCGACCAGCGCGAATCCCATGGCGATTTCGTAGCTCACGACCTGCGCGGCCGAGCGCATCGCGCCGAGGAATGCGTATTTGGAATTGGATGCCCAACCCGCGATGATGACGCCGTACACACCCATCGAGGTCATGGCGAGCACGACGAGCAATCCAGCATCCACGTTCGCAATCACCCAGCCCGGCATGAACGGTACCACCGCCCAGACCGCCATCGCTGGTGCCACCGACAGCGCAGGCGCGATCAGGAACATCCATTTGTTTGCGCTGGTCGGCACGATCTGTTCTTTGAGCAACAGCTTCAACGCATCCGCAACCGGTTGTGCAAAGCCGCCGAGCCACTTGATGCCGAAGAAAGTCACCCGGTTCGGGCCTTTGCGCACCTGCATCCAACCAATCACCCAGCGCTCGACCAGCTGGAAATAAAGCACGAACAACAGGAGCGGGACGACCACGGCAACAATTTTTACGAGCGCCCAAGCAGTCGCAAACGCAGGCGGGCCGACCGACGCGCCAAGCACGCTGGTGAAGCCCGCATTCAATGATTGATAGAGCGTGTCGATCATCGCGCGCCCTATTCCGCTGCCGCCGCGAGGGCGACTTTTTCCAAGGTCACTAACCCGGACATGGCACCGAGCGCCAGCGTCTCGGGCGTTGCCGCCGCGACACGTACGCATCCTGCCGGCAGACCCGTATCGCATCGTGCGGGTAGGACGATGCTCGAAACACCAGCATTGACGCGGACTTCCGAGCCATCGCCGAGCGCGAGCTGCACGAATAAATCCTTGGCAACGAACGCCACGCCGGCATTTTTTGCGTCTGCCGATTTTTGCAGCGACGGTGCGCGACGCACGATGGCGTCGGCTGAGTAGATCGGCACTTCACCAATTCGCTCAATGCCAGTCGCTGGGGCTTCACATTGAATCGTGGTCTCGCTGATCGCGTTATTTAGTTTCTGCGACACGAACGAGGCCAAGTCCGGCGCGATTTCTTTGCGGATCGCTTCAACGCTGTCTTGCTCGAATCCATTCAGACCGAGCAAATTACCCAGCACGCGAATCACCTTCCACGCCGGACGTGTGTCGCCGAGGGGTTTGACGACACCGTTGAACGTTTGCACACTGCCTTCGGTATTCACAAACGTGCCAGCGGTTTCGGTGAATGGCGCGATGGGCAAAATCACGTTCGCGTAGTCGAGCGCCATGGTTTTGAATGGCGACATAGCGACGACAAATTCAGCCTGCTTCAACGCAGCGATGGTGGCGAGGCTATCGTAGCAATCGAACTCTACTTCTGCACCGAACAGCACGTATGCCTTGCGCGAATTCTTCACCATGCCCTGCGCACACAAACCGGACGCGCCCGGCGTGCCACCAATGACCGCAGCGCCAACGCTGTTTGCGGCATCGCCGAAGAAACCGAGCGTGCCACCGGCGAGGCGGGCGATTTCTTGCGCGAGCGTGTGCAGCGCCGTGTAGTTGGCATGCTGCACGGCGAAGTTGCCGAGGAACACAGCAGTCTTGGCGTTCGCGGCCAGACTCTTCGCGATGGCGTCAACGTCGGGTGTGACGGCGGCACTTGCAACCACCGACGCCAGCGACGCACTCACCGCCGTGCCCTTCGCTGCCGCGAGTGCTTTCGCAATCGCCGCCAGCGTCTGCGGCAACGCACTTGGACGCACGATTGATTTATTCGCAACCTTCATCAGCAAATCATCGTCCGCCGAATGCACGATGTTGAGTTGCAAGCCCTTCTTTGCAGCCTGCCGTAAACGGTTCGCGATCAGCGGATGGTCCTTGCGCAGGGTTGAGCCAATCACGAGCACACTTTGCAGCGCCGCGATTTCGGCGACCTTCATGCCCAACCAGCGGGCACCGGCGAGCTTCGTGTCGGCACGCGTATCGACCTGACGCAAGCGCGCGTCGATGTTGTTGGTACCCAAGCCGCGAGCCACTTTGTTGAGGAGGTATAACTCTTCCAGCGTTTGATGCGGCGAGGCGAGCACGCCAATCGCGTCCGCGCCGTGCGCGTCTTTCGCGGTCTTCAAGCCATCGGCCACGGCTTGCAATGCCGTCTGCCAATCGGTCTCGGCCCACGCGCCGTTTTGTTTCACCATCGGTTTGGTCAGGCGCGCGTCGGTGTTCAGCGCTTCGTACGAAAAGCGATCCTTGTCCGAAATCCAGCATTCGTTGACGGCGTCATTCTCCAGCGGCAAGACGCGCATCACACGATCCTGTTTCACCTGCACAATCAAATTCGCGCCGAGGCTGTCGTGCGGCGAAACCGACTTGCGGCGCGAGAGTTCCCACGAGCGCGCGGAGTAGCGAAATGGCTTCGAGGTGAGCGCGCCGACCGGGCACAAGTCGATCACGTTGCCGGACAATTCGGAGTCAACCGTCTTGCCGACAAACGCCAAAATTTCTGAGTGCTCGCCACGACCTGCCTGACCAAGCTCCATCACGCCAGCGACCTCTTGGCCGAAGCGCACGCAACGCGTGCAATGGATGCAGCGCGTCATGTCGGTGGAGATGAGCGGGCCGAGGTTTTTGTTGACCACGACGCGCTTTTCTTCCTGATAACGCGACGCGCCACCGCCGTAACCAACGGCGAGATCCTGCAACTGGCATTCGCCACCTTGATCGCAAATCGGGCAATCAAGCGGATGGTTGATAAGCAAAAACTCCATCACGCCTTCTTGCGCTTTTTTCGCGTAGTCGGACTTGGTTTGCACTTTCATGCCCTCGGTCGCCGGCGTGGCGCAGGCGGGCAAGGGCTTCGGTGCTTTTTCGACTTGCACAAGGCACATGCGGCAGTTGGCCGCAATCGACAATTTCTTGTGGTAACAAAAGTGCGGGACGAAAATGCCCAGCTTGCTGGCCGCTTCCATCACGGTCGCACCGTTGTCGACCTGGATGGGTTTGCCGTCGATTTCTAGGTTAATCATTGCAACACTCTATTTTTCTGCGCGCCCAACTGAGCGGCATCCGTCCCAGCGAACCTAATCGTTGCTGGTGCACTTCCCTCTTTGGAAAAGGGGGAGAGCGTAGCGAGGGGCCGAGGGGGATTTACGGTGGTGAAAGATTCACAACCGTTTCCTATATTCGGTAGACCGTAAATCCCCCTCCCGTCCCCCTTTTTCAAAGGGGGAAGCTGATTGCGCGAGTTTGACATCTCAGCGCAAAAAACGGAGGACGGCGATAGCCCGCGATTTATCATCACTCTGCTGCCATCAGTAGTGATCCGCTTAGGCAACAGACCATTTTGCAGGCACTTCCCCCTTTGAAAAAGGGGGATTGAGGGGGATTTACGGTCGTCAAAAAAACGGTGCTGGTGGGACGCAAGGCACGAAAGCCGTATACCGCAAATCCCCCTCCCGTCCCCCTTTTTCAAAGGGGGAAGCTGATTGCGTGAGATTGAAATCTCTGCGCAAAAAACGGAGGACGGCGATAGCGCGCGATTCATCATCACTCTGCTGCCATCAGTGGTGACGCGCTTAGCCAACAGACTTTGTTGCAGGCACTTCCCCCTTTGAAAAAGGGGGATTGAGGGGGATTTACGGTCGTTAAATAAAAGATGCTGGTGGTGCGCGTGGAACACATGCAATGCACGGCGCGAACGCGATGCATCGCAAATCCCCCTCCCGTCCCCCTTTTTCAAAGGGGGAAGCTGATTGCGCGAGATTGAAATCTCTGCGCAAAAAGCGGAGGACGGCGATAGTTCGCGATTCATCATCAATCTGCTGCCATCAGTAGTGACGAGCTTAGGCAACAGACTTTGTTGCAGCCACTTCCCCCTTTGGAAAAGGGGGATTGAGGGGGATTTACGGTCGTCGCATAAAAGATGCTGGTGGTGCGCGTGGAACACATGCAATGCACGGCACGAACGCGATGCACCGCAAATCCCCCTCCCGTCCCCCTTTTTCAAAGGGGGAAGCTGATTGCGTGAGTTTGAAATCTCTGCGCAAAAAGTGGAGGACGGCGGTAGCACGCGATTCATCGTCATTCTGCTGCCATCAGTAGGGACGTGCTTAGACAACAGATTTTGTTGCAGGCACTTCCCCCTTTGAAAAAGGGGGAGAGCGTAGCGAGGGGCCGAGGGGGATTTACGGTCGTTAAATAAACGGTGCGCGTGGACCGCACGGCACGAATACTGAGCACCGCAAATCCCCCTCCCGTCCCCCTTTTTCAAAGGGGGAAGCTGATTGCGTGAGATTGAAATCTCTGCGCAAAAAACGGAGGACGGCGATAGTTCGCGATTCATCATCACTCTGCTGCCATCAGTAGTTGCGCAGGCGCGGGCGAAGAGTACCCACCCGCATTCACCATGCAACGCTTGTTCGCTATGTGGTACTCGAACTCTTCGCGGAAATTTTTTACGAATGCGCGCACCGGCATCGCGGCGGCATCGCCCAGGGCGCAAATCGTGCGGCCTTGAATCTGATCGCTCAGGTTCAGCAACAGATCGAGGTCTTCCGCGCGGCCCAGTCCGTGCTCGATGCGATGGATGATGCGGTAAAGCCAGCCGGTGCCTTCGCGGCAGGGCGTACATTGTCCGCACGATTCTTCGTAGTAAAAATACGCGAGCCGCAGCGCGGCTTTGACGATGCAGGTATCTTCATCCATCACGATCACGGCACCGGACCCCAGCATTGAGCCCGCTTTGGAAATCGAGTCATAGTCCATGTCGGTGGCCATCATCAGCTCTGCTTTGATGATCGGCATCGACGAGCCGCCAGGAATCACGCCTTTGAGTTTCTTGCCGCCGCGCATGCCGCCAGCCATCTCCAGCAATTTGGCGAATGGCGTGCCGAGCTTGACTTCGTAGTTGCCGGGGCGATTGACGTGGCCGGTGACAGAAAATAATTTGGTGCCGCCGTTGTTGGGCTTGCCCATCGCGAGGAAGGCATCGCCGCCCTCGCGCATGATGAAGGGCACCGCCGCGAATGTTTCGGTGTTGTTGATCGTGGTCGGCTTGCCGTAGAGACCGAACGACGCCGGGAATGGCGGTTTGAAACGCGGCTGGCCTTTTTTGCCCTCTAATGATTCGAGCAATGCTGTTTCTTCGCCGCAAATGTATGCGCCGTAACCGTGGAAGGCGTGCAACTGAAAATTAAATTCACTGCCAAGAATCTTGTCGCCCAAATACCCAGCGGCGCGTGCTTCTTCAAGCGCCTCTTCAAAGCGCTCGTACTCAAACCAGATTTCGCCGTGTATGTAGTTGTAGCCGACCGGAATGCCCATCGCATACGCGGCAATGGCCATGCCTTCGATCAACTGATGCGGGTTGTAGCGAAGGATGTCGCGGTCTTTGCAGGTGCCTGGCTCGCCCTCGTCGGAATTGCAGACGAGATATTTCGGCCCCGGAAACGCCCGTGGCATGAAGCTCCATTTCAATCCCGTCGGAAAGCCTGCGCCACCGCGACCGCGCAGCGCCGATTTTTTGACCTCGGCGATCACGTCTTCGGGCTTGATGCCGGTTTGCAAAATCTTCTTTAGCGCGGCATAACCACCGCGCGCTTCGTAATCCTTCAGACGCCAGTTATTGCCGTCAAGGCCCTTCATCAAAATCGCATCAGGGCCGTAATCAAGCGGCTTCGCGGACACAGTCATTTCAACTCCTCGACGAGTTGATCGATCTTCGCGTTCGACATGAAACTACACATGCGTTTATTGTTCACCAACAACACCGGCGCGTCGGCACAGGCACCCATGCATTCGCCTTCCACCACGGTAAAGCGGCCATCGGCGGTGATCTCTTTCCAATCGACGCCGAGCTTTTTCTTCAGATACTCGGCGGCGTCCACGCCACCGGAAAGCGCGCAGGGCAAGTTGGTGCACACGGTGATCTTGTGCTTGCCCATCGGCTTTAGGTTGTACATGTTGTAAAACGTCGCGACTTCAAAGACGGCGATGGCGGGCATGCCCAAATACTGCGCGACGGCATCCATCAGATCATTAGGCAGCCAGCCATGTTGATCTTGCGCGATTCCGAGCGCGGCCATCACGGCAGATTGTTTCTGGTCGGCGGGGTACTTCGCGACTTCGCGATCAATCCTGCTCTTTGTATCGGCGGACAACACGGACTACTCTCCCTTCCAATAATCGACCCGGCTTGCGGCCTCGGTCATGTGGTTCAGGCGGGCACTGCCCTCGCCGCCGTAAGCGCCAATCTTTCCGGAATCCGGATACTCGCAAACTTCGGCGGGCATCATGGTGCTAACTGAAATGTAGGCAAGCGGCGTCTCGGCGTCATTGATGAGCTGGTGAGCAGTCTCGGGGCCACCCGTTGGGCAGCAAATGAAATCGCCTTGACGAACCTTGCGCGTCTCATTGCCGTAACGCAGCGTGCCTGCGCCCTCAACGATGAAAAACATTTCTTCTTCGGCGTAGTGATTGTGAAACGGGCACGACGTTTTGCCGGGCTGCACGACGTCGTAGGAATAGCCTAGATCCTTGGCACCAAGCAGTGCGCCCACACGCGCGCCGGCCGAGGCAAATTTTTCGCCTTGCGAAAAGCCCTCAAGCTTGAGCGCATCAATGTTGATGACGCGGGACGCAACCACGCTCATCGATCGATCTCCCCAAACACGATGTCTTGCGTGCCGATGATGGTGACCACGTCGGCAATCATGTGGCCGCGCGACATTTCATCGAGCGCCGCGAGATGCGCAAAACCAGGTGCGCGAATTTTGAGGCGGTAGGGCTTATTGGCACCGTCAGAAACCAGATAGATGCCGAACTCGCCTTTCGGATGCTCGACCGCCGTGTATACCTCGCCGGGGGGCACATGGAAGCCTTCGGTGAAAAGCTTGAAGTGATGGATCAACTCTTCCATGTTCGACTTCATGGCCTCGCGCGACGGCGGCGCGACTTTGTGATCGGTCGAAATCACCGCGCCCGGATTGGTGCGCAGCCAATCGACACACTGCTTGATGATCTTGTTTGACTCGCGCATTTCTTGCACGCGCACCAGATAGCGGTCGTAGCTGTCGCCATTGGTGCCGATGGGAATATCGAAATCCATCTTGTCATAGACTTCGTAGGGCTGCTTTTTGCGTAAGTCCCAAGCAATGCCGGAACCACGCAGCATCGGGCCGGTGAAGCCGAGTTGTTGCGCGCGTTCGGGCGAGACCACGCCGATGCCGACGAGGCGTTGCTTCCAGATGCGGTTGTCGGTCAACAGGGTTTCGTATTCGTCGATGTATTTTGGAAAGCGCTTCGTGAAGTCGTCGATAAAATCAAGCAGGCTGCCCTGACGATTTTCATTCAGACGTTTCATCGCCTCAGCGTTGCGACCCTGCATCGTCGTGTATTGCGGCATGCGATCCGGCAAATCGCGATACACGCCGCCGGGACGATAGTAGGCCGCGTGCATGCGCGCACCAGATACCGCCTCGTAGCAGTCCATCAAGTCTTCGCGCTCGCGAAACGCGTACAAAAACACCGTCATCGCGCCCACGTCGAGCGCATGCGCGCCGAGCCACAGGAGATGATTCAGCACGCGCGTAATTTCATCGAACATCACACGAATGTATTGCGCGCGCACCGGCACATCGACACCCATCAGCTTTTCGATGGCCATCACATACGCGTGCTCGTTGACCATCATCGACACGTAGTCGAGACGATCCATGTAGGGCACGCTCTGGATGAAAGTCCGCGTCTCTGCTAGCTTTTCAGTGGCACGATGCAACAGACCGATGTGCGGGTCGGCGCGCTGCACGACTTCGCCATCGAGCTCGAGCACGAGGCGCAACACGCCGTGCGCAGCAGGATGCTGCGGCCCAAAGTTCATCGTGTAATTTTTGATTTCCGCCATGACTATTTCCCACCTGCGCGATGGGCATAATTTTCTTCGCGGATCACGCGCGGCACAATCTCGCGCGGCTCAATCGTGACCGGCTGATAGACCACGCGCTTTTGTTCGGGGTCGTAACGCATTTCAACGTTGCCATACACCGGGAAATCTTTGCGAAACGGATGCCCGACAAAACCGTAGTCGGTCAGAATGCGGCGCAGATCGGGGTGACCGTTAAATACGATGCCGTAGAGATCAAATGCCTCGCGCTCATACCAATTGGCCGATGCCCAGACCGGAATCACCGAATCAATCAGCGGAAAGTCGTCGTCGACACAGAATGTTTTCACACGCAGGCGAACATTATTTTTGATCGACAGGAGTTGATACACCGTTGCAAAGCGCGCGCCGTCCCAGCTTCCACCAAATTCGGCATAGTCCATGCCGCAAATGTCGATGAGTTGGCTAAAGGCCAGCGCATCAGAATCGCGTAGCGTGGTCATGGTGGCAACGAGATCAGCTGCCGCCACTTCGATAATCATCTGCCCTTTTTCAATCACCAATTTAGTCGCACGATCCCCGAGGATGGCTTCTACATTGGCTTTCAGAGCATCTAGCTTGGCCGACATCAGCGCTATCTCGCAATCGTATTGGTGCGTTTAATCTTGTTTTGCAACTGGATGATGCCGTAGAGCAGCGCCTCCGCCGTGGGCGGACAGCCGGGCACATAGACATCCACCGGCACGATGCGATCACAGCCACGCACCACCGAATAGCTGTAGTGGTAATAACCACCGCCGTTGGCACACGAGCCCATGCTCAACACCCAGCGCGGCTCAGCCATCTGGTCATACACCTTGCGCAGCGCAGGCGCCATTTTGTTGCACAGCGTGCCCGCCACGATCATCACATCCGATTGACGGGGGCTGGGGCGAAACACTATGCCAAAACGATCCAGGTCATAACGCGACGCACCCGCGTGCATCATTTCCACCGC
>JAYTVA010000095.1:0-16477 GCA_043744255.1 Burkholderiales bacterium
GTGCTTGATCCACAGCCAAGCTGATTTTGCTTCGGGAAAGCTATTGGTGAGCGCGACACCGGCACTCGAACCAAACCACAGCATCGAGCCGCCAAAGCCGACCGCGTAAGCCAAAAATCCCCAGTCGTAGCCGCCTTGTTTAATAGCCAATGCGGTCAACGGAATATTGTCGAACACAGCCGAAATGAACCCAAGCCCAAACGCCGACGAGAGCGTGGCGGCGGGCAGTTGCTCGACCGGCATCATTGAGGCTGCCAACACCAGTGCCAGCAAGAACACCGAGCCCTTGAACGCGCCCGGTACCAGCGACCAATCCGGCTTGCGCCAACCGACGCACGCCAGAATAGCGAGCCAAACCGCGACACCAATGAACGGAAAGTGATCTGCCGCAGCGGGAAACTTGGCGTTAACGACGACATTCGCACCGACGGCGGCGGCAAGGATGATGCCGACGATGGCGACCCGCGCGTAATCGACCACCACATCACGCTTGCCATCTTTGGAGATCGGCGAGTATTTTTGTTGCTGAATGGAGGCGGGAATGCCACAGACAAACAGTGCTACCGTCGCGGCAACGTACGCTTCCAATACTTGCAATGGCCGAACGCCCGCAATCCACATCATGGTCGTGGTGGTGTCGCCGACCACGCTGCCGGAGCCGCCTGCGTTCGAGGCGGCAACAATGGCCGCGAGGTAACCGATGTGGACTTTGCCGCGAAATACGGAATGCGCGACTGCGCCACCAATCAAGGCGGCCGCGATGTTGTCGAGAAAGGCGGACAACACAAACACCATCATCAGCAACACCAAGCCGCCTTTCCAATCGTCAGGCAACACGCGCGGCAGCAACTCGGGCAGGTGGCTGTCTTCAAAATGCTTGGACAGCAACGCGAAGCCAACTAACAGTGCCAATAGATTGGTCAAGATCACCCACTCGTGTCCCAGATGACCCAGCAAGCCGATGACATGCGGGCCGGTCTTGAAACCGGTGATGAAGACTTTGTAGAACGTGATCGCCGCGAGGCCAGTCAACGCGACTTTTAGCGTGTGGTGATGGAACAGCGCAATGCCCAGCAGGGTCAGCGCGAACAGGACGAAATCGAGCGGGATACCGAACACGTACACGAGCGAAACAGGGTGCGCCGCGTCGGTGGCCGCCAATAGGCTGAGGGGCAGCAACAACAGAACCGTTCCCGCACTGGCGAGGCGTAGCGCGCGTTGCAACGTCATCCCTGCCCCCTAGAAATTGGCGTGATTGATCTCACTATGGTCTCACTAAGCGAGGCCGGATTTTAGCAGTTGCGTCCCACGACGCCTTGATGCAAGTCGTGATCTGGGCGCCTGGCAAACCCAACAACACCAGCACTTGCAGCCTTCTTCCGCATTTGCTATATTTTCAGTAATTTCTGAACATTCACAACCCTCACGCTACGACCTGATGAACCTCACACCACTTGCACAAGATTTCGTTCTCCACTTTGGCGAGATGGGCAGCCGCTGGGGCATCAACCGCACGGTGGGACAGATTTACGCGCTGCTGTTTGTATCAAAGGCACCGCTGAATGCCGACGAGATCGCCGAAGCGTTGGCGTTTTCGCGCTCCAACGTCAGCATGGGCTTGAAAGAATTGGAAGGCTGGCGGCTCGTCAAACTTCAACACTTACCCAATGATCGCCGCGAATATTTTTCGGCACCGGACGATGTGTGGGCGATTTTTCGCACGCTCGCCGATGAGCGTCGCAAACGCGAGATTGACCCAACTCTGACCATGCTGCGCGGCGCGTTACTGGCAACCACCGGCAGCGAAGAAGACCGCCACGCGCAAAAACGCATGAAGGAAATGCACGACCTGATTGAGATGGTGACGCTGTGGTTTAACGACGTACATCACTTAGAGCCGGACACCCTAAAGCAACTGATGAAGATGGGCACCAAGGTAACGAAGCTGCTGGAAATGAAGGACAAAATAAAAGTGATTTCTGGAGGAAAAACCAGCGGGAGAAATTCCGCGCCCTGAGCTTATTGGAGACATCATGTTCGACCCCGTCGTCCTCGCCCGCGCGCAGTTCGGCGCCAACATCACGTTTCATATACTGTTCCCAACGATTTCAATTTCGTTGACGTGGGTGTTGCTGTTTTTCAAGCTGCGCTATAACCGCACGCGCGACCCCAAATGGATGGACGCGTATAAATTTTGGGTGAAGATTTTCGCGCTCACGTTCGCGCTGGGCGTGGTCAGCGGGATCACCATGAGCTTTCAGTTCGGCACCAACTGGCCGGGCTATATGCAGACGGTCGGCAACATCGCCGGACCGTTGCTCGCGTATGAAGTGATGACCGCTTTTTTTCTTGAGGCCACCTTCCTGGGCATCATGTTGTTCGGCACCAATCGCGTCTCGAATCGCATGCATACCATTGCCACCCTGCTGGTCGCGTTCGGCACCACGATGTCAGCGTTCTGGATCATCGCGCTGAATTCGTGGATGCAAACACCCGCTGGTTTTGAAATGATCGACGGAAAGGCGCATGCGACCGACTGGCTGGCGATTGTGTTCAATCCATCGTTTCCGTATCGGTTCACACACATGATGCTGGCCTCCTGTCTCACCTCAGCGTTTCTGGTCGCTGGTGTTTCGGCGTATCGCTGGTTGCGTGGCGACCGCGCACCCGCCGTGCTGGCCGCGCTGAAGACCGGCGTGTTTATTGGCGCGGCGCTGATTCCGCTGCAAATCGTCGCAGGCGATGCGCATGGCCTCAACACTCTCAAACATCAACCCGCAAAAATCGCGGCAATGGAGGGCTTATGGGAAACCAAGCGCGGTGTGCCGGTGCTGGCGTTTGCGATCCCCGATGAATCTACTCGCAGCAATCACCTAGAAATTCCGATCCCCAATCTCGCGAGCCTCATCCTCACCCATGATCTGAATGGTGAGGTAAAAGGACTCAACGAATTCAAAGGCAAGCACCCACCCGTGGCACCAGTGTTTTGGGGGTTTCGCATCATGGTGGGCACGGGGATGTTGATGCTGGCGGTGTCGTGGCTGGCCGCATGGCAATTGGCGCGGCGCGGCAGCCCTGCACCTTGGCTCGCACGCGTGCTGGTGGCAATGACTTTTGCGGGCTGGGTGGCGACGGTGGCGGGTTGGTACGTGACCGAGATTGGCCGCCAGCCGTATCTGGTCTCGGGACTCCTGCTTACCAAAGACGCGGCGTCTACGGTGCCAAGCGCGATGATTGCGACGACGCTCGCGATGTATCTCGCGCTCTATATCGCGTTGACGATTGCCTACATTTCGGTAGTGTTTCATCTCGCGAGAAAAGGGCAGTTCCCGGCGATGCCCTCGCCACACGCCACGTTGGTGGCCGCATGAACAACCTCGCGAACGGCGCATGGCTTCCCGTGGTGTTCATGGGTTTAATGGGGCTGGCAATGCTGGCCTACGTGATTCTTGACGGCTATGATTTGGGCGTCGGCATTTTGCTCAGGCGCGCAGACGACGGCGACAAGGACGTGATGATTTCATCCATCGGCCCGTTCTGGGATGCGAATGAAACGTGGCTGGTGTTGGGTGTCGGCATTTTATTGGTGGCGTTCCCGATGGCGCATGGCGTGATTTTGGGCGCGCTGTATCTGCCAGTGGCCTGCATGTTGTTGGGATTGATTTTGCGTGGCGTGGCATTCGACTTTCGCGTGAAGGCGCGCGCATTGCATAAGCCGATGTGGAATGCGCTGTTCTACGCGGGCTCATTGATTGCATCGTTCTCGCAAGGCGTGATGTTGGGCTTGTATATAACCGGCTTTCGCTACGATGCGCTGTCGCTATTCTTCGCCTTGGTCACAGGCCTCGGACTCTGCGCGGGCTATGCCTTGCTCGGCGCAACCTGGCTGATTATGAAAACCGAAGGCGCGTTGCAACAGCGCGCCGTGCGCTGGGCGGTCGGTAGCTTTTGGTTGACGGCGCTCGGTATCATTGCGATCTCGGTGGTCACGCCGCTGGTCAGCGCGCGGATTTTCGATAAGTGGTTTCAGTTGCCGAATTTTTTCCTGCTGCTGCCGATCCCCATTGCGACGGCAGTGTTGTTTTTCGTGATCTTTCGCGCGCTACGGCGCTTGCCGGTGCGATTGCAGGATGGCAACGAATACGGCGCGTGGGTGCCGTTTGGTGCCACGGTCGGCATCTTTCTGCTGGCGTTCTACGGCTTGGCCTATAGCCTGTTTCCGTACCTGGTCGTAGACCGGATCGACATCTGGCAAGCCGCCAGCGCACCGGAATCGCTGATGATTATTTTGATCGGCGCGGCATTTGTCCTGCCAACCATCATCGGCTACACGATCTACGCCTATCGCGTGTTCTGGGGCAAGGCGCGTGAACTTACTTACTATTGAATGCACGACGCAGAAATAAAAAAGCCACCAGAAACTGGTGGCTTTTTTACTGAAACTGGTAGGCCGTGCGGGATTCGAACCTGCGACCAACGGATTAAAAGTCCGCTGCTCTACCAACTGAGCTAACGACCCAACTAAGCCGACGATTATATATTTTTCCGGGGGTTTTGGTCAACCCGAACACGCGATTGAATTTGAATATTCGTTGAAAACGACCTGACCTCTTTACACATCACGGGCTGAATGCACTGCTATGCGACCAAAGCCTGCACAATTTTTGAATAGCGAATATGCCCAAAACGCCCGTGCCTATTAGTGCTTGGCGTAGCGGGTTGGATCCGGCACACCTGCGCTGACAAAACCGATCTTGCGCAGGCGGCAGGCGTCGCACGCACCACACGCACGGCCATATTCG
This sequence comes from Burkholderiales bacterium, assembly GCA_043744255.1. GTDB lineage: Bacteria > Pseudomonadota > Gammaproteobacteria > Burkholderiales > Usitatibacteraceae > UKL13-2. Next base: position 4,803 of record JAYTVA010000095.1, read on the forward strand.
TCAGGTTGGTAGCAAGAAACCGTTAAGCTGAAATCCACACCGAGCCGTTTGCCTTCGCGCACGATTTCGCCTTTGGACATTTTGATGATCGGCGTGTGGATGGTTATCTCGCCGCCCTCTACGCCGGATTTGGTGGCGAGCCGCGCCATCGCCTGAAACGCCGCGATGTAGTCGGGGCGGCAATCGGGATAGCCGGAATAATCGACCGCGTTCATGCCGGCGAAAATATCGAGCGCGCCAATCGCCTCGGCCCACGCCAACGCCAGCGACAGAAAAATGGTGTTGCGCGCGGGCACATACGTGATGGGGATGCCGGTGGTCGGGGTCGTCGGCACGTCGATATTTTTATCGGTCAGCGCGGAGCCGCCCCAGCCGGTGAGATCGAGCTTCAACACGCGATGCTCGTGTGCGCCCAGTTCGTGGGCAATGTCATCAGCGGCAACCAACTCGGTGCGATGGCGCTGGCCGTAATCGAATGAGAGTGCGTAGGTTTCGTAGCCTTGCTCGCGTGCGATGGCGAGGACGGTGGCGGAATCGAGTCCGCCCGAGAGTAGGACGATGGCTTTTTTCATATTGTTTCTCGGCTGAATTTAGTGCGGTGCTGAATTTGGAGTCGGCGACTTGGCGTGCATCTGCCCCTCCCGTCAATGGAGAGGGATCTAAGCAACTACACGCCGCGCTTCTCTCCCCAAATAACTTTGTGTAACTGGACTTGCATACGCACCGGCAACTGGTCGCGCAAAATCCATGCGGCGAGTTGTTCGGGTTTGACGTCAGCGAACGACGGTGAGAATAGCACCGGGCAGATTTTATCCAGCGATTTTTCGGCGACGAGCGCCTTGGCCCAGGTGTAATCGAACTCGCTGGTGATGACGATTTTGACTTCGTCGTGCGCGGTGAGCAGGGCGAGGTTTTCCCAGAGATTTTTTTCTACTTCGCTGGAGCCGGGCGTCTTGATGTCCATGATGCGCGCGACGCGAGTATCGACGTCGCTAATATCAATCGCACCGCTAGTTTCGAGCGAGACCGAGTAGCCCGCATCGCACAGGCGTTTCAATAGCGTGAGACAGTTTTTCTGTGCAAGCGGTTCGCCGCCGGTCACGCAAACATAGCGAGTGCGATGCGTGGCGACCTCGGTGAGCACGTCATCTATCAGGCGTGTTTGCCCTTCATGGAACGCATACGCGGTATCGCAGTAACCGCAGCGTAGTGGGCAGCCGGTGAGGCGTACGAACACGGTCGGCAGCCCGACGCGGCTCGATTCACCTTGCAGCGAAAAAAATATTTCGTTGATGCGCAGCTCGTTCGCCCGTACCCGCAGCAGGGGCGCGTCTGCCCCTTCGGCGGCGCGCTTGCTGGCGGCGGGAATCATGGAAATGACCGTCATTGGGGTTTGCTACCTGCGCAGAGTGGGCAGGCGCGCGCGCGCTTTGGCGGCGGCATCCGAGCTAGGGTAGCGTGCGATCAGGTCTTGCAGCGTGTTTCGCGCAGAGCCAACGTCGCCTGTTTCTTGTTGAATTGCCGAGATCGCGAGCATCGCATCGGGGGCTTTGGCCGATTCCGGGAAGCGGCGCACGAGTGACTCCTGCGTGGCGCGCGCGGGGGCGTATTCCTTCAAATTGAAATAGGAAATACCGACCCAGTATTGTGCGTTCGACACGAGCTGGCTGGTCGGGAAGTCTTTCATGAAGGTATCGAAGGCGCGAATCGCGCCGCGATAGTCGTTACGGCGAAATGCGTCGGAACCGAAGTCGTAGGCCTTGTTTTCCTGCTCCTTGGATAACACCGCTGGCGGCCGAATCGTGGTGGTAGAAGACGAGGTTGAAATGACCGGCGGTGTACCCGGCGTCGTGACACCAGACACGGCAGCGGGCGGCGCGACCACTACCGGTATCGCACCCGCCAAGCCGCCGTTACCGGTACCAACCGCGCCACCCGCCGCTGGTGCGCCTTCGCCACTTTCAACCTTACGTAAGCGCGTGTCGATATCGAGATAGAAATCTTTCTGCCGCTTGCTCAACTGCTCGTTTTGATTCGACAGTACTTCAATTTGCCCACGCAAGCGCGCGATTTCGGCGTTCATCTGCTCAAGCTGGTTGAGCAACTGAATCACACCGATGTTCTTAATGCTGTCATCAATTTTCAATAGCCGTTGGTCGAGGTCGCGATTGCGAGCATCGACCTGCTCGCGCAGTGCTTTGAGATCCTTACGCGCGACATCATCATCAAACAATCCAGCAGCGGCGTTGATACTGAACACCGCTGCCAGCACACCGGCAGCCATTACAAACATTGAGCGAAAGAGCATTGCAGCTTCCTGATAAAAATGCGGATAAGTTATTCGTCGTCGTAGACAATTTCGACACGGCGATTTTGTGCCCATGCCGCTTCGTCCTGGCCGGTGGCACGTGGTTTATCTTCACCGAAGCTGATCGTTTCCATGCGTTCTGCGCCAACACCAAGTATTGAGGTTGCACGACGCACCGCTTCGGCTCGACGCTGACCGAGCGCCATGTTGTATTCGCGCGAGCCGCGCTCGTCGGCATGGCCTTCCAAGCGAATCTTGCGGCCAGGATTTTCGCTGAGAAAGCGGGCGTGCGCCTGAACAATTTCGGTGTACTCACTCTTCACCGAATCCTGATCGTACTCAAAATAAATAATGCGCTTGGAGAGGATGTTGTTCGGGTCTTTCAACGGGTTCATGCCCGACTGCCGGCCATCGTTGATGCCGGTCACGCCTGTTTGTCCGGTGCCCGTGGTGGTGGTACCGGTACCCGTGCTGGTGCCGGTCGAGGTCACGGGCGGTGTGGTGGTTTGTGTCGGCGGTGGCGTCTTGCTCGGACAAGCTGCAAGCAACATCGACAGGCCGATAACAACGAATGCTTTTTTCATTTGTGGCTCTCCTTTTGTAGGACTTACCGACGCGAGTGAATCGAAAATTTTCGAACCCCCGTGTCCCAACTTCATGATTGATTATGCGCGCATCGCACACAACCGATGTGGTGAAAACACGCCCCGCCCACTACCTTGTTATTTGCCGCCACCCGCAGTTCCATATGGCCCCCATGCAGGCTCACGCACGTCACCCGATTGCGAACTCAGGCGCGACTTGACGCGGCCATCAACGGACACCGCGCCAAGATTGCCGCGACCACCAGCCTTTGATTCGAACAGAATGGTGCGGCCATTCGGCGCGAAACTAGGGCTGTCATCGAGCGGGCCTTCGGTGAGCACATTCATTTGGTTCGAGCCCAGCTCGAGTGTGGCGATGCGCAAGCGACCAGCATCGCGACTGACGAACGCCACCAACTTGCCATCAGCACTCATGCGTGGGTTGACGTTGTAATTGCCTTCAAAGGTCAGACGCTGTGCCGCGCCACCGTTGGCGGAGACGCGATAAAGCTGTGGACCACCGGAGCGGTCCGAGACAAAAATGATGTTGGCGCCATCCGCCGTGAACGTGGCGTTGGTATCGATGGCGTTACTCTGCGTCACGCGAAATGGTGTGCCGCCACTGGCGGGAATGGTGTAAATCTGCGAGACCGAATCTTTCGACAACGCCACCACCAATTTTGAGCCATCCGGCGACCAGTTGGGTGCGTAGTTATCACCACGGAAGTTGGCAACGGTGCGGCGCGACCCCGTGGAGAGGTCTTGCACTACCACGTTTGATTTGCGCGTCTCAAACGAAACATACGCAAGCTTGCCGCCATCGGGCGACCACTTCGGCGAACGGATCGGCTCTTTGGATGACAACACCGTTTGCGGGTTGAAGCCATCGGCGTCGGCCACCTGTAATTCAAAGCGGGTGCCGCGCTTCAACACATAGGCGATTTTGGTGGAAAACACACCGCGCTCGTTCAGTAATTTCTCGTAAATGTCATCCGAGATTTTGTGTGCCGTTGCGCGCAATTGCGAGGCGGCGACCGCATAGACCATGGTCGATAACACGCTCTGTTTGGCGACATCGAGCAGACGATAGTGGACATCGAATTTGCCATCGGGACGCGGCGTGATCGAGCCAATCACCAACGCTTCGGCAGCGCGACCCGACCAATCGGCGAAATTCACCTGCGCGGGCTCGGACGGGATCGGCGACACGCCGGTCGTATTCACCATTTTGAACAGCCCCGTCCGCGACAAGTTGCCAGCGATGATCGGCGTGATGTTTTGCGGTGCGGTGACTTCGTTGGCAAACGGCGCAATGGCAATCGGGATTTGCCGACCGGCGCTGGTCGTGACGTCGATGATGAGTTGCGCACGGGCGGTGGACGCGTATAGCGCGACCGCGCTCCCTAGCACCAACAGCGCGAGCCACAGCTTGTGAACCGGTTGGATCGTGGACTGGCGAATTATTCGAATCATGTTTTACCGCTCGTGTTCAATGTTAAGAGTAAGTGTGCGCGATGTGCCTAAAAGTTCCGGATTATTAGGCAGCGGCCATTGCTGAATGCCATTGATGGCGCGCTCAACGGCCTCATCATACACGCGGTTCCCCGACGGCCTGACGAGCTGGGCATCGAACACCACACCGTTCACCAGCAGCCGCAAACGAATCTGCACGACTGGTTTACCAGTGACCGTATCGGGAATATTGGCGCGGCTGCGAATCAGCGCGGCGATCTTCGCGCCGTAGTCTTTTTCAGCGGCCACACGTGCCGAGCGCACCGCCGCTTCACGCGCTTGCGCAGCCGCTTGTTCCTGCTTCAACTTATCGTCAATTGCGCGCTGACGTGCCTCTTGCTCGATCCGCAATTGTTCCGACTCCGCTTTGCGGCGCTCATCGTCTTTGCGTAAAGATTCGCGTTGCTGTTTTTCGGCTTCGTCGCGTTTCTGTTTGTCGGCCAATGCTTTGGCGTCGTTCAACTTCTTGTCGGCCAGCGCTCTATCGTCGCGCAGCTTCTGGTCGGCACGCGCCTTTTCCTCGCGTTCGCGTTTAGCTTTCAGATCGATGTCAGCTTGCGAAGGTTGCGGCGGCGCCTTTTCAACGACCGGTTGCTTCACCGGCTCAGGCGGCGGTGCGGGCGAGGGCTCCGGCTTTTTCTCTTCCATCTGCGGTGGTGGCGGCGGCGGCGTTGGGTCAACCACTGGCGCAAGTGGAGCCTTGCGCATCGGCGGCAACGAATCCCAAATCTCGGCAACTGCGGGCGGGGTCGGCTTAACCTGCCATGACACACCAAAAACAATCAGCGCCAGAAACGCGAGATGCACCAGTACCGCCAACGCCAGCGACATCTTGCGCCCCGGCTCGTGCCGCTTGATATTGCGCGACGACACCTTGACCGGCGGCGGCTTGCCCCCAGTGTGCGGGTAACGGGGTGAGTAAGATTCGCTCATGCGTAGGCGATAGTGTCTCTTAAAATTCGACTAAAACTCTAGTATTGGCGGGCGTTTCGAGGCATTTATCCGCAACGCGTCGGTTATCACGACGCGGGTTTTGCCAGCAGCCCAACGCGTTTGATTTGGCCTTTTTGCAAGGTGTCGAGGACGCCGAGCACGTCCTCATATTTGAGTGACTTATCGGCAGAGATCACCACTGCCTGCTCGGGGTGATTCGCCTGAATCGTGCGCACTGACGCGAGCAGGTCGGCGCGCGTTACCCCTTGTTCGGTGCCACCGGCTTGCCGATCCACCAGCTTGATATTGCCGCTGCGATCAATACGTATTTCCAGCGGTGCAACGGCCGGATTCAGACTCTGCCCCACGCTCGGCAAATCAATCTGCCCTGGCGTAATCAGCGGTGCCGTCACCATAAAAATAATCAGCAACACCAACATCACATCGATGTATGGCACGACGTTGATTTCGGCGATGGTCTTACGCGGGCGGCGCATCTCAGGTGCCTGCTTGTCGTTGCAGAATGTTGGAAAATTCCTCGATGAAACTCTCGTAACGATTGGCCAGCCGATCAATCTCGGCCGTGTAGCGGTTGTAGGCAATCACGGCAGGGATGGCGGCGAACAGGCCAATGGCGGTTGCGATCAGGGCTTCGGCGATGCCGGGTGCCACGTGCGCGAGCGTGGCTTGCGCAACATTCGAGAGGCCGCGAAACGCATTCATGATCCCCCACACGGTACCGAACAGGCCGATGTAAGGGCTGACCGAGCCGACCGTCGCCAGAAAAGATAGATGCGATTCAAGGTAATCGAGTTCGCGTTGAAAGGTCGCTTTCATCGCGCGCCGCGTGCCGTCCATCAACGCGCCGATGTCGTTACCCGCACGGCTTTTGAGTTTCAAAAATTCCTTGAAGCCCGCTTCAAAAATTCGCTCCATGCCCGCCGTTTCGTGACGACCCGCGCTGGCGGCTTGGTACATGCCAATGAGGTCCGTACCGCTCCAAAACTCGCGCTCGAAATCTTCGGCCTGTTTCTTGGCGCGCCGCACCGCGAACATTTTCACGAAGATGTACCACCATGAAAACATCGACGCCAGTAACAAAATAATCATCACGATCTTGACCACGATCGATGCCTGCAAAATCAGCGGCAGGATCGCCATATCGTTGGTTACGGTTGGCACATGGCCTCCATTTTCTTCTTTAAGTCGATGGGAATTTCCAGCAGTTTGAAACTATCAGCATTCACGCACGCCACCGTCACACGGGCACGCACCAACACGTCCGACCCCAAGCGTATTTCCTGCAAAAAAATACAACGTACACGACCGAGATTTTCGATGGAAACGGTGACTTCAAGCGCATCGTCGATCTTGGCCGGCTTCAAATAATTGATGGTGATTTCACTCACCACCCACAACATTTTATGTTTGCGATTCAGCTCACCGTTGTTGAATCCCAAATAGCGCAACCACTCGGTGCGCGCACGTTCGAGAAAATGAATATAGCGCGCATGGTAAACCACGCCCCCCGCATCAGTGTCTTCGTAGTACACGCGTTGGGGATACGAAAACGTAAAAAGTTCCGTTTGCTGCGCGTCTTTGAGAGAAAGTTTTGCCATCGGATCGCCTAGAACAACTCAGGCACGTTGGCATTAGCTGGTGCCGCGATACCAAAGTGCTGATACGCGAGCAAGGTCGCCATACGCCCGCGCGGCGTGCGTTGCAAGTAGCCTTGCTGGATCAAATACGGTTCGAGCACATCCTCAATGGTGTCGCGCTCTTCGCCAATGGCGGCGGCCAAGTTTTCTACACCGACCGGACCGCCGTTGAATTTTTCGACGATGCATAACAGCAAGCGCCGATCCATGGTGTCGAGGCCGATGGCATCGACATCGAGCATTCTCAGCGCGGCGTCGGCGATTTCTTTATCGACCTTGCCGTCACGTTTCACTTCCGCGAAATCGCGTACGCGCCGCAGCAGACGATTAGCGATGCGCGGTGTGCCGCGTGAGCGTAAGGCGATTTCCATCGCGCCATCCTGGCTGACCTCGACCTTCAACAACTGCGCGGAACGTGAGACGATCAATTTTAATTCTTCGGGTGAATAAAACTCCAACCGCGCGACGATGCCGAAACGATCTCGCAGGGGATTAGTGAGCATGCCCGCGCGCGTGGTCGCACCGACCAGCGTAAATGGCGGCAGATCGAGTTTGACTGAGCGCGCCGAGGGTCCTTCGCCGATCATGATGTCGATTTGATAGTCCTCAAGCGCAGGATACAAAATTTCTTCGACGACCGGATTCAGGCGATGAATCTCGTCAATGAACAACACGTCATTGGGCTCAAGATTGGTCAGCATCGCCGCCAAATCTCCGGCGCGTTCCAGCACCGGGCCGGAGGTGTGCTTCATATTCACGCCCATCTCGCGCGCGATTATGTGGGCGAGCGTGGTTTTTCCGAGCCCGGGGGGGCCGAACAACAAGGTGTGGTCGAGTGGCTCTTTGCGGGCACGCGCGGCTTCGATAAAAATCGACAACTGGCCACGAATTTTTTCTTGCCCGACGTATTCGTTGAGCAGCTTCGGGCGCAGCGCGCGTTCCTGCGCCTCTTCGTGCACCGAGGCTTTATCAGGGGCGATGATGCGGTCGGGGACGAGGCGGTCAGGTTCTAGCATGGGGGGATTTTAACTGACGGTCTCATTGGGATTCACGGCAACGCGTTTTGCCTTCCTGCGTATGTAAATCGTCTTGTCGATGCGCGCGACGATGCCGCCATCCTCATCCACAACATCAACCTGAAACACGGGCTCATATTTCTCGCCACCGGCCGTACGTTCGCGCACGTAGGCAAGCTGCTCGTCGCTGATCTTGAAATGGGCGAACACGGTGCCGCGTCCCGGTGCAACAAACTTGATGGTGGCAGCACTATCCCACACCAGATATTCGTCACCCAGCAAGTGCATCAACATGATCATGTAGAACGGATCGGCCATCGCAAACATGCCGCCGCCAAAATGCGAGCCGACGAAATTTTTGTTGCGTATCGATAGTTTCATGCGAATGGTGACCTCGCGCCAATCGGGCGTGATGCGCATGATGTGAATGCGCAACCCCCAAAACGGTGGCCACAAATTCATGAGAATTCGAAACGCCGTCGCGCTGACTTTGATCCGGCTGTAGAAACCTTGCTTGGTTGAGGACATGCTTGAAGAACCAGTATTGGCGGGGTGTTTACGACTTCGACAGCGACTTAAGCGCCTGCCGAATGCCGTCGGACACACCCACATCCGCCGGCAATAATTTCACCGCCAGCAACGCTTCGCGTTCGCTATAACCCAAGCCGATCAGCGCGTTGAGCACGTCGGATGCGCTGCTCGTTTTTGCCGGCGTGCCACCGACCGCGATGCGCACATCGACCTTCAATTTATCTTTCAGCTCCAACAACAAGCGCTCGGCCGTCTTCTTGCCGATGCCCGGCACCTTGGTGAGACGGCCACTCTCCTGTGTAGCCACCGCTTCAGCGAGGTCGTTCACACTCATGCCGGAAAGCACAGCCAGCGCCACTTTCGGGCCGACGCCGCTGACTTTTAGCAGCGTACGAAACGTCGCACGCTCGGATTCAGTCGCGAACCCGTACAGCAACTGCGCATCTTCCCGCACTACCAGATGCGTGAACAGCGCCACCTTGTCGCCGGTTTTTGGCAGGACGTAGAAGGTAGACATCGGCACGTCAATTTCGTAGCCGACCCCGTTCGCATCGACCAAGACTTGCGGGGGATTTTTTTCAAGGAGCAATCCACTAATTCGACCAATCATTTCACCAACCTCCCGCCCTTCACCCGATACCCGCGGGTCAACATGCTCCCCAACGCCGCGCCATGCGCATGACAAATCGCGCAGGCCAAGGCATCCGCCGAATCGGGGCTCGGCGTACCGGGCAAATTAAGTAAGCGTTTCACCATATCCTGCACCTGTTCTTTTTTCGCGTGGCCATTGCCGACCACCGCTTGTTTGACTTGCAGTGCAGTGTATTCCGCGACTGGCAAGTCATGCGAGACCGCTGCGCAAATAGCGGCACCACGCGCTTGGCCGAGCAGTAGGGTCGATTGCGGGTTGACGTTGACGAATACTTTTTCGACCGCGACTTCAACTGGCGTGAACAGGCGAATGACTTCTTGCACGCTCAACAAAATATTTTTCAAGCGATCCGGCAACTCGCCCGTGGGGGTTTTGATGCAACCGCTGGTGACATAAGCGAGTTTGCCGCCGACCTTGTCGATCACACCGTAGCCGGTGACGCGTAGCCCGGGGTCGAGACCAAGAATGCGCAATCGTCCGCCGCTAAATGTCTTCGAGCACGACGGCGGTGCCGGTGACCGATACCATCACCATGCCACGACCGCTGCCGTGGATGTGATACTCGACCTTGGTACCGACGATGGCGTTGGCACCGGAATTTTCCGCGCCTTGCATCGCGCCACGCAACGCCGAATCGCGCGCGCCGGGAATGACCTTGTGATACGCATCCGAAAAACTCGATACCGGTTTTTCCGACACCAGTTGCACTTCGGCGCTCGCCTCGCCGGTGACGATGCCGAGATAACTGGTGATGCGTTTACCTTCGACGTTGTCGGTGGTGGTGATGAGAACCGGCATACCTAACTCGCTTCCATCATGGCCGACGAGTACACATCTTGCACGTCGTCGAGCGCTTCAAGCGCATCCAATAGTTTTTGCATCTTCACTGCATCATCGCCCGCGAGTTCGGTTTCGGTGGAGGGCTTCATCGTGACTTCACCGAACTCCGCTTTGAACCCGGCCTTGTCGAGTGCGGTTTTGACGGTCGTGAAATCGTAAGGTCCGGTGACGACTTCGAACGAGCCATCGCCGTTGGTGATGACATCTTCAGCACCCGCATCGAGTGCCGCCTCCATTAATTTCTCTTCGTTCGTGCCGGGCGCGTACATGAGTTGGCCGCAATGCTTGAACAGAAACGCGACCGAACCATCGGTGCCCATATTGCCGCCGTATTTGGAGAATGCGTGACGCACTTCAGCCACGGTGCGCACCCGATTGTCGGTCATGCAATCAACGATGATCGCTGCACCGGCGATGCCATAACCTTCGTAGCGAATTTCTTCGTAGGTCACGCCATCGAGTTCCCCCGCGCCGCGTTTGATTGCGCGCTCGACGGTGTCTTTGGGCATGTTGGCAGCTGACGCCTTGTCAATCGCTAGGCGCAAGCGCGGGTTCATCCCGATGTCGCTGCCGCCCATGCGCGACGCAACCGTAATTTCCTTGATCAGGCGCGTAAAAATCTTGCCGCGCTTTTCATCCTGCCGCCCCTTGCGGTGCTGGATGTTGGCCCATTTTGAGTGTCCTGCCATTGGTCTGGTACCTTCGGGTGTGTTTCTGGTAACGGTTTCTCGTACACTTCGATTTTACCGTTTCAGCAAAGATTGGCTGTGTCTGCACTGCACTGGATCTCTGGCGCCCTCTTTGGTGATGCCAAAAACTGCCGAAGCCATACCGCCAGGAACGTTGGTGCAAGCGGGTCTTGGAAGATTCATGTCTTGATTTCCGCTCGCACCAACGGTTTCCGCGATGCATGATGACGTTGAACCGGCATTGCTGCGCGCCATCAGCGCGCTCGAAGCGGGCTGTTCGGGCGATGCCGAGACGATGCTGACGGACCTGCTGCGAATCGCGCCAGACCACGCGCGTGCGCTCGCCATGCTGGCCGAGATGCGCCAGGCGCAATCGCGCCAGACCGAAGCGCGCGATTTGTATCGCGCCGCGCTCAAGCTCGAACCGCGCCACTACGGCGCCCTGTGCAATCTGGGTATTCTCGAATCCGAAGCCGGACACCTAGACGCATGCGAAACGCTGTTGCGGCAAGCCATTGCCGCCGAGCCTGCACGCATCAATGCGTACATCAATTTGGGTATCGCACTGGAAGTGGCGGCACGCCACGCCGAAGCGCTCGCGCTTTACCAGACTGCGCTAGGACACCAACCCGGCAACGCACTGGCGTATTTCAATCTGGGCAATGCCAGCTTCGCACTGGGTCGCGTGGACGCGGCCATATCGGCATGGCGTGACACCCTCGCCTGCGACCCCGGCTTCGGCGACGTGCACTGGAATCTGGCGCAGGCTCTGATCCAGCGCGGTGAGTTTGCTGCCGGCTGGAAAGCGCTTGAGCACCGCTGGAGATCGAGCGCATCCGCGGGCTTTTTACCGACTTGGGCTGAACCGCATTTACAGTGGCAGGGCGAAGACCTCAACGGAAAAACCATATTGCTCTGGGGTGAACAGGGCTTTGGCGATCAGATTCAATTC
>JAYTVA010000096.1:0-60047 GCA_043744255.1 Burkholderiales bacterium
CGCCATCGCCATGTTCTGCGTGTCCGCCTTCGTGAAGAGCCAGGCCGCCACGCTCACCATCATGCTGCCCTTCGGCTACGCCCTGGGCCTGCCCACGCCCCTGCTGCTGAGCCTCATCCCCGCGAGCTACGCCTACTTCTTCTTCGCCTTCTACCCCAGCGATCTGGCCGCCATCAACATGGACCGCACCGGCACTACGCGGATCGGCAAGTACCTCCTCAACCACAGCTTCATGATCCCCGGCCTCATCGGCGTCGGAACGTCCACCTGCGTCGCCTACGGCCTGTCCAAGATCTTCGGCTGAGCGCTGCCCCTGAATGAGAAGTGCCCCGCCATCCGGCGGGGCTTTTCTCATGGGGAATGATTGCTACCAGAGCCCCAGCACCTTCCACCCGGGGCCGGCGCTGTGACCTTGGGTTTGGTCTCGGGTTTCGGAGCGGGCGCAGCGCGAGTGTGCCGCTGGAACAACGGAATCCAGGCCCATGGAGGGCCTCCTTGGTGGGGATTTCGGTGCGTAGTCTACCCCCCAGTCAGATATCGTGAAGATTGATCTAAAGGCGTCGGCGGATGGATTGCCGCCCCCACCGACGGACTGAATTCTTCAGAGGAGGCTCCCATGCGTGACTTCAGGATCGCGACCATTCCCGGCGACGGCATTGGCAAGGAAGTGGTGCCCGAGGGCATCCGCGTGCTAGAAGCCGCCGCGTCCAAACATGGCCTGCGCTTCCAGTGGGACGAGCTGCCCTGGAGCTGCGAGTACTACCTGGCGCATGGCCGCATGATGCCCGAGGACGGCCTCGACCAGATCCGGCACCACGATGCCGTGTACCTCGGCGCCGTGGGTTTTCCCGGCGTGGCCGACCACATCTCGCTTTGGGGCCTGCTCATCCCCATCCGCCGGGGATTCAAGCAGTACGCCAACATCCGCCCCGTGAAGCTCATGCCCGGCGTGCCCTGCCCGCTCGCGGGCCGGCAGGTGGGCGACATCGACATGGTGGTGGTGCGCGAGAACAACGAAGGCGAATATTCCAGCATCGGCGGCCGCCTGTACGAGGGCACCGACCAGGAACTGGCCACCCAGCAGACGGTATTCACCCGTCAGGGCGTGGACCGCATCCTGAAGATCGCCTTCGACATCGCCCAGTCCCGGCCCAAGAAGCACCTCACTTCGGCGACCAAATCCAACGGCATCGCCATCACCATGCCGTATTGGGACGAGCGTTTTGCGGAAATGAAAACGCAGTATCCCGACATCAAGACTTCGCAATATCACATCGATATTTTGTGCGCGCATTTTGTCCAGCATCCGGATTGGTTTGACGTGGTCGTTGCGTCGAATTTGTTCGGCGACATTCTCTCCGATTTGGGCCCCGCGTGTACCGGCACCATCGGCATCGCCCCGGCGGGAAACTTGAATCCGGAGCGCGAATTTCCCAGCTGCTTTGAACCAGTCCACGGCAGCGCGCCCGACATTTTCGGCAAGAACATCGCCAACCCCATCGGGCAAATCTGGAGCGGCGCGATGATGCTGGAATTCTTGGGGCACAAAGCGGCCGGGGATGCTATCGTGAAGGCCATCGAGACGGTATTGGTCGATGGGCCGCGCACGCGTGACATGGGCGGCACGGCGAGTTGTGATGAAGTGGGTAAGGCGATTGCGGCAGCGATCTAATCATCCACGCGGGCGCTGCTCGTGGGCACGCTTCGCTTTGCCCAGCCTACGAGCTTGTCCACCCGATGCGCCCGTGATCGTTTAATGTAATTGCACGAATCGCAAAATCGAAACACAACATTCAAACTGTATTTTCGGAGGAGTTGATGATGAAAAATATGCAAAAAGTGGCACTGCTGTTGGCGAGCTTGGTCACCATCGCGGTGCCCGCAATGGCACAGGTTGGTACCTATCCCGATAAACCTTTGAAATACATCCTGCCGTTTGCACCCGGTGGTGAGTCCGACATCGGCGCGCGCTTCCAGCAAATCACGTTCCGTAAAAAATTCAATCAAGAACTCATTATCGAATCGCGCCCCGGTGCCGGTGGTGCGCTGGCGTGGGCGCAGACCAATACCTTTCCCGGTGACGGCTACACCTTGATGAGCACCAATCTGCCGCATCTCGTGTTGCAGCCGCTCGAAGGCCAAGTGCAATACAAAACCGACGACATCCACAATGTCTATTTCTACCACTACACGCCGGACGCGATTGTGGTCAGCAGCGATAGCCCGTTCAAAACTTATCAAGATCTGGTCGCTGCCGCGAAGGCCAAGCCGGGCGAAATCACCATCGCTGGTTCTGGCACCAACTCCGCCAATCATCTGGCGACGGAGCGTTTCAACGGTTTCGCGGGCGTGAAGACCACCTATGTGCCGTTCAAAGGCACCGGCGATCTGGTGGCCTCGCTGCTAGGTAACCACGTTTCGATGGCGATGTCGTATGTGACCTTGGCGTATGCGCAAAAAGGCAAGACCCGTATGCTTGCCGTGGCCACTGAAAAACGCCTACCCGCGTTCCCGGACGTGCCGACCTTCAAAGAGCTTGGCATGGATTGGGTAGACGGTGCCTATCGTGGCCTCGCAGTGCCCAAATCTACGCCGCAGCCGATTCGTCAGCGCATCTCGGATATGTTCCAAGAGATCAACAAAGACCCGGAATTTCAAAAACGCATGCTTGATGGCGGCTTCGAGTTAGTCGATATTTCACTCGAAAAAATGCCTGCGTTCATGGCTGAGCGCAAACGCGTCTATACCGAAGCGGCTAAACGCATGGGGCTCGGCTTACCTGTAGCGGCGAAGTAGCAATGAAGTTGTCGCGGGTGACGGAGGTGCTGCAAAAAATCGTCGGCGCGTTTGCGCTTGCCGTGTGTGCAACATCAAGCCACGCCGCCGACTACCCATCGCGGCCGATCACTATGATCGTGCCGCAGGCGGCAGGCGGATCGAACGACATCGTTGGTCGCGTCGCGGGACAAAAACTCGCCGAGGTATTGGGCGGCACGGTGGTGGTAGAAAACAAACCGGGTGCCGGTGGCAACATCGGTACGCAGGCCGCCGCCAAAGCGAGCAAAGACGGCCATACGCTGTTGATGACCATCAGCAGTGCGCAGGCGATCAATCCCTCGCTGTACAAAAACCCCGGCTTTGATCCGATCAAAGACTTCACGCCGATTGCGTACATCGGCGCGGTGCCGAACGTGTTGGTGGTGAACCCAAAATTTCCCGCCAAGACGCTCGACGAATTTATTCAGTTGGCAAAGGCCAAGCCCGGCTTCTATCAATACGCCTCAGCCGGCAATGGCACGCTCAATCATCTGCTCGGCGAAATGCTTAACAACCTCGGCGGCGTGAGCTTGCAGCACATTCCCTACAAGGGCGTGCAGCCGGCATTGAATGACGTGCTGGCCGGGCAAGTGCAGATTGCGTTTGCCAGCCTGCCGTCGGTGTTGCAATACATCAAGAGTGGCGAGTTGATTGCGCTGGGCGTGAGTGCTGCCAAGCGCTCGCCGGTGCTGCCCGAGGTGCCTGCCATCGGCGAAAAAATTCCCGGCTATGAAGGCGTGTTGTGGGTAGGACTATTCAGCCCGCAAGGCGTGAGCCCCCCGATTGTCACGCAGCTTGAAGCGGCGATGCAAAAGGTCGTGGCGAACACGGAAATGCGCAGCAAACTCGCTGCACTCGGTATGGAATTTGCCAACGTGAATGCGAGCGAATTCGCCACCTTGATGCGCGACGACATCGCGCGCTGGAACAAAATAGTGAAGTCATCGGGCGCCTCGCTCGACTGAGCGATTCACATAGTACCGCGCAAGACGATGGATACCAGACTGCGCGGGTACCGCGTTTTCCGGTTGGCACGCCGGGCGAGGGCATCGCCTACTGGCTTGGATCAATGTCGGCGGGATTGACGATCTAGTACAATCTGTCATCATTTGCGGTGATGTGTGCACATTTAAGCGGTTCATTACGAGGAGAGGCTGTGTTAATAAAAAATCCGAAAGATTTTTGGGCGGGTGTGATGTTTACGGTGGTGGGCTTCGCCTTCGCCATCATCGTAAAAATTTACGACTACCCAATGGGTACCGGGAGCCGCATGGGCGCGGGCTATTTTCCGTTCGTGCTGGGAAATATTCTTGGCGTGATGGGCTTGGTGATTATTGGCAAAGCCTTGGTGACCACCGGTGCGCCCGTCGATAAAATCGCGTGGCGCGCACTGATTTGGGTACTGGCGGCGGTTGTCGTCTTTGGCCTGACCGCAAAGTTTCTGGGGCTGTTCATCGCGATCATTTTGCTGGTCGGGATCTCGGCTTATGGCGGCCACGAATTCCGCCCGAAAGAAGTTGCAATCGCCGCGCTGGTGCTTGCGGTTGGGTCAGTTGCGGTGTTTGTCTACGGGTTGAAATTGCCGTTCCCCGTTTGGCCGCAGCCGGATGAAATCGCCCGCCTCTTCACACTTTCGTAGGGAGAGCGGACATGGAATTAATTAACAACCTGATGCTCGGCTTTGGTGTTGCCCTCACGCTGAACAATCTGATGTATTGCCTGATCGGCTGCCTGTTGGGTACGTTGATCGGCGTGCTGCCCGGCATTGGCCCGGTGGCAACAATCGCCATGTTGTTGCCGGCTACGTTCGCGCTGCCCCCGGAAGCTTCACTCATCATGCTCGCCGGTATCTACTACGGCGCGCAGTACGGCGGCTCTACTACCGCGATTTTGGTCAATATTCCAGGCGAATCGTCCAGCGTGGTGACCGCACTAGATGGCTACCAAATGGCGAGACAGGGACGCGCCGGTGCGGCACTAGGCATCGCGGCGCTCGGCTCGTTTTTCGCCGGTTGCGTCGCGACCCTCCTGCTTGCCGCGGCCGCACCGCCACTCGCGGCCCTTGCATTCAAATTTGGTGCCGCCGAATACTTTTCACTCATGACGCTTGGTCTGATTGCCGCCGTGGTGTTGGCGCACGGCTCGGTCATCAAGGCGGTGGGCATGATTATTCTTGGCCTGCTGCTGGGTCTTGTTGGCACCGACGTCAATTCCGGCGCGGCACGCTTTAACTTCTCGATTGCCGAGCTCTCCGATGGCATCGGCTTCGTCGTAGTCGCGATGGGCGTGTTCGGCTTTGCTGAGATCATCAAGAATCTGGAGCAGGGCGAAGAGGATCGCGAAATCTTCGTCGATAAGGTCAGCAATTTGTTGCCGACCAAGCAGGACTTCAAGGATTCCTGGGGTGCTATTTTGCGCGGCACGGCGCTCGGCTCCCTGCTCGGTATTCTGCCCGGTGGTGGCGCGGTGCTCGGCTCTTTTGCTGCCTACACGCTCGAAAAGAAAATTGCCAAAGACCCCTCTAAATTTGGCAAGGGTGACATCCGTGGTGTCGCTGCCCCGGAGTCGGCCAACAATGCGGCTGCGCAGACCTCGTTTATTCCACTGCTCACGCTTGGCATCCCGCCCAACCCGGTGATGGCGCTGATGGTGGGCGCGATGATTATTCAGGGGATTCAGCCCGGCCCGCAGGTCATGAGCGAAAAGCCGCAACTCTTCTGGGGCATGATCGCCTCGATGTGGATCGGTAACCTCATGCTGGTGATCTTGAATCTGCCGCTCATCGGTATCTGGATCAAGCTGTTGACCGTGCCATACCGGATTTTGTATCCGGCAATTTTGGTTTTTTGCGCGATCGGCGTTTACTCGCTATCTAACAGCTCGTTCGATGTGGTGCTCACTGCGTTGTTCGGCCTGATCGGTTATGTGTTCGTCAAACTCGAATGCGAGCCAGCGCCGCTGTTGCTTGGCTTTATTCTTGGCCCCATGATGGAAGAAAACCTGCGCCGCGCCATGCTGCTCTCGCGCGGTGACCCGACGACCTTCCTGACTCGTCCGTTGAGCGCGTCTCTGCTCGCCGCCGCACTACTGTTGCTCATCGTTATCACGCTTCCCGCGATCCGCAAAAAGCGCGAAGAGGCATTCGTCGAAGAATGATCGCTTGCTGTGCAGAAAACAAAAAAGCCCCGATTCGTTGGGGCTTTTTTCTTTCGCGCTACCAATGCAGGCTCGCGTAAAATCTCACGCTGATTGTCTTCTGCCACCATGACCAAACCTACCCCACCCCGTAAACCCGAACCGCACGAATGCTGTGGCACCGGCTGCATCCCGTGCGTGATGGATATTTACGAAGAGGAGCTTTGGCAGTACGAAAAAGACATCAAGGTGTGGGCGACGGTCAATCCTGATGCGCCCGCGGACCAACCCGTCTAAAGTTATTTCAGCAGCGCCGTCACTTGTTCGAGTCCGCTGACGATATGATCGGGAGTAACCCCAAGCCGCTCCACCGGCGCGCCAGCCCGGTTAATCCAAAACGCGGTAAAGCCAAACGCCCTAGCCCCGGCGGCGTCCCAGCCATTTGACGAGACAAAACCGATCTCATTTTTTGCAACACCGAGGCGATCCACCGCCAACTGATACACGCGCGGGTCAGGCTTGAACACACCCACTTCTTCTACGCTCAACACCGCATCGAGCAGTGCATCAAAGCCGTTATGTTTCACCAAGGCATTCAACATATCCGGCGCGCCATTCGACAGAATCGCGAGCTTGGCTCGCGGGCGCAGCGTCGTGAGCGCAGCACGCGCATCAGCGAACGGTTGCAGCGTACGGTAGGCGGCATTGAGTTCATCGAGTACCGCTGGCGTGTAGTCAAGCGAAAGCGCCTCACACGCGACCCGCAAGCCGTCCTGCGTGACCGCATTGAAATCAACGTGCTGTTGCATGCTGTTTCGCAACCACGTGTATTCCAACTGCTTGGTGCGCCACGCCTGCGAAAGCGCGGCACCGCGCCCCGGAAACAGCCGCTCGCAAGTGGTCGCGATCGAATGCACGTCAAACAAGGTGCCATAAGCGTCGAACACCAGCGCGCGAATCGTAGAAGGTTGCGGCATGTCATCCTCAGGCAAGTTGGAATGCGCTAGTCTATTGAATTCACGCGGCGCCGTCCGCAAATTTCGTCCGACCCCGACCCCGACCCCCGCCCCCAGCCCCTAGCCCCCGACCCCCATGATCCCCTTCAATTTCAATTTCCCCTACCCCTCACAACGCATGCCGGTGATGGCGAAAAACATCGTCGCCACCTCGCAGCCCCTCGCTGCGCAGGCCGGCCTAGACATGCTGCGTATCGGTGGCAATGCGGTTGATGCCGCACTCGCCGCTGCTATCACGCTCACCGTCGTTGAGCCCACCAGCAACGGTATCGGTTCAGACGGCTTCGCCATCATCTGGGACGGCCAACAACTACACGGCCTCAACGCATCTGGCCGCTCGCCCGCTGCATGGACCCCCGAATATTTCGCCAACAAATATCCCAGTGGCACCACCATCCCCGTGCGCGGCTGGGACAGCGTCACCGTCCCCGGCGCAGTGTCACAATGGGTGACGCTATCTAAAAAATTCGGCAAGCTGCCATTCACAAAACTCTTTGACGCCGCTATTCGCTACGCCCACGACGGCCATCTCGTCTCGCCCATTACCGCAAAAAACTGGGCGCGACAAACCGAGATGTTGAAAGGTCAGCGTGATTTCATGCGCGACTTCACCGTCAATGGTCGTGCACCCAACCCCGGAGAAAAATGGATTCTCAACGGCCAAGCCGCGACCCTAGAAGACATCGCCGCCACCAACGGTGAATCGTTCTATCGCGGCAAGCTCGCGGAAAAAATCGCCGCGCACGCGAGAGCCACCGGCGGCGCAATGACGGCGCAAGATCTCGATCATCATCGCGCTGATTTCGTCGGCACCATTCACATGGACTACCGCAACGTGCGTCTGCACGAAATCCCGCCGAACGGGCAGGGTCTCGCCGCACTCCTGTGTTTAGGCATGCTCGAACATTTCGACCTCGCCAGCTTCCCGGTCGATTCCGTGGCTAGTGTGCATTTGCAACTCGAAGCCATGAAGCTCGCCTTCGCCGACGCGCATCGCTACATCGCCGATAGCGCATTCATGGACATCCCTGTCGAATCATTACTCGACAAAACGTATCTCAAAAATCGCGCCGCGCTAATCGACCTAAAACGCGCGTCAACACCAACGCACGGCATCCCGCAACACGGCGGCACCATTTATCTCTCCACGGCAGACGCCAGCGGCATGATGGTCAGCCTGATTCAATCCAACTACATGGGCTTTGGCAGCGGCGTTGTCGTGCCCGGCACCGGCATCTCGCTGCAAAATCGCGGCCACGGTTTTGTGCTCAAACCCGGTCACCCCAACCAAGTCGCACCCAACAAGCGCCCATTCCAAACCATCATTCCCGGCTTCCTGACTGACCTTAACAACCAGCCCATCATGTCCTTCGGCGTCATGGGTGGCCACATGCAGCCGCAGGGCCACGTGCAGATGGTCACGCGCATTTGCGACTACGGGCAGAACCCGCAAACAGCCACCGACGCGCCGCGCTGGATCGTCAATGCGGATGGCACGGTGGGAATGGAAGATGCTCTGAAAGCCAGTATCGGCGCGGGTCTTGAGGCAATGGGGCACAAACTTGCGACCGCCGAAGCAGTCAATTTCGCGTTCGGCGGCGCGCAACTAATTTGGCGAATGGGCGACGACGGCTACTGCGCCGGGAGCGACCATCGCAAGGATGGCGGGGCGGTGGGTTTTTGAAATTTGTGGTGGCGCATTGGCTAAATTATGTGCCTACGCCGCGCGCCGGCTCGGCGAACTTGCCGCCACTCAAGCCCCTCGAAAAGCAGGGAGGAGCAACTATTTATCTTGGTGCCAAGTTTGCGTTGCCCGACGATGCTGCTGGCAAGTGATTGTTCTTTGCAATGCTCGGGGGGTGCGCTCTGGTGAAGAGCCAGAATCGTTCACGACGCTCACCCGGGCGCGACCCTTCCCACTTGAGTTGCCAGCCATCACTGGCCATATTTTGCGGGGCGCTATTTGCCACACCCTGCCAAAGCAACGTGTTGCACTCGTCCCCTCGATTAATTTCCAACCGTCGCGGTTCAATATCGGCGACGTATGCCAGCATCGCCCGCTCAGATTCTCCTAAACCAACACTGGCGAGGCAGTGCGTCTGCCCCTTTAGCACTTGAGACAAGGCAGAGAACGTGGATTGATAGCTCTTCGCCTCATCTATCCACGGCAGCAGCAGTGCAAAAATGGTGCCCCACACCAGCACGATTCCGCTCACCCAGCTCGCGGTTGCGCGGGCCGCGTAGCGGGGCAATTGGCGCGTGATGAACAGCCAGCCGACCATCAACAAGCACGCCAGCGCAGCGCCTGCGGGATCAAAGTGAAAGGGTATATCCAGTGGCAAATGGTTCGTCAAAAAACTTAGCGGCAACGGCTTGTCGATGACAAAAAAACAAAACCACACAGCCCAACACATTGCCGCCGCCGCACCGAACAGGATACGAGCTGTCCAATCGGCCCACTGGTTCGCCCGCAATGGCAACAACCCTATCGCGGGCGTGGCGATGATCGCCAAGGGGACGAGCATCGGCAACAGATAAACCACTCTGCCGGATGCCGACGCGATAAACACCGCTAAAAGAATGCTCAGCACCACCAAACTCACCTGAAATCCCGGACGTAAAAAGATTTCGCGCCGCATCTTCCAAAGTGCCCAAATCGCCAATGGCAAGGTTGGAAAAGTAAACCATGGAATAGTCTGGAGGAGGTGTCCACTCTCATGCGCGGCACCCAGCGCGGGTACGGACGAGCCCAAGAATCGGCCGATGTTGTTAACGTAGAACCATTCCATGAATAGGTGCGGGCTGCGCAAATATAGTGCGATCGGCCAAACCAATACCCACGGCAAACTGGCGGCGAAGGCGTAGCGCATGCCGTCGGCATACGCTCGTGTTCGCCACGATGAAAAAAATAGTGGCAAGACGAGCGCTGAGGCTAGTAGCACTCCGGGGCCGAGCACACCTTTCGCCATCAGTGCCATGCCTAACCCGGTACCGAATAAAAGGCCGCCCTTGCGTGGCCGTTCTTGAATCCAGGCCCAGCCACAAAGGGCAACAGCAAAGCCTGCCAGTAGTGGCACATCCGGAATCATCATGCGCCCGTGCTGCTGAAGGCCGATGGCGGCCAGCAGCGCCAATACGGCATACCGTCCATACCCATGCCCCCACCAGCGCCGCGCAGCGCTCGCGGTGGCGATAAATGTAATCAACATGAAAATGCCAATCGCCAAGCGAGCGCCGTATTCCACGGCCAGCCAGGGCGAAACGAGTTTTGCCGACAGCGCCGCAACCCAAACGAACAGCGGCGGCTTTTCCATGAACGGCTCGCCAGCCAAAGTCGGAACAACCCAATCGCCCGTTTTTAGCAAGCTATCGACGAGGCCGAAAATATACGGCTCGTCTGGTTTCCACGGTCCATAAGCCGCCATGCTGGGCAACATAAATGCCAGCGCTAAGACGACGAGCAGCGCTAACCCGAATGAATTTTTTCCACTGGAATCATGGGCGACACGAGGCATTGCAACCAACGGAATCGCTGACAAATTTGAAACTGGCGTCGAGTCCATAGCCAACTTTTCTGCATCACACATCATGATGCGCTGTACCCGCTTTCGGATCGCTTGGCCGTCCTGCGGGGGCTAGTCATCGTGCCTCGCTTGGCGCGCAAAAAAGACAAAATATAAAGTCGGCAATACAATCAGCGTCAAGAAAGTCGCCGATACCAGCCCGCCTATAACCACGACGGCGAGCGGACGTTGAGTTTCGGCACCAATCGCTTTCGATAGCGCCATCGGCAGCAGGCCAAACATGGCCAGCAGCGCTGTCATCAAGACAGTACGCAACCGCTGAATAGAGCCGGTCATGACCACGTCTAAAATCGGCATGCCGGTATCTCGAAGCTGGTTGAAATAGGTCACCATCACGACGCCGTTCAATACGGCTTGACCAAACAGCGCGATGAATCCGATGGCAGCAGAAACAGAGAGTGGAATACCGGTAATGAGTAGCGCGACGATTCCGCCAATCAAGGCAAACGGGATATTGGCAACAATGAGTAACGCGCTCTTTAATGAACCGAACGCGTCAAAGAGAAGCAAAAAGATCAGCATGATGGAGAGCGGCACAATCCACGAAAGCCGCTTCATGGCGCGCTCCTGATTTTCAAATTCGCCTGACCAACTGACCTCTTCGCCATTCGCAACCGAACCTACCTCGCCGACCTTGGCTTGCATGTCTTTCACGACGCTGCCCATGTCGCGATCACGAATGAACACGCCGATAGAAACAACGCGGCGACCATTCTCGCGCGCGATATTCATCGCACCTGAAACGCTTTTGAAACGTGCCAATTGCGAAAGCGGCACCTGCGCTCCGTTGGGGCTGGCGACCAGCAAATTAGGCAAATTTGGCAATGCGCGTGAGGATTCTTTTAGACGTACCACCACACTAAAATGCTTTTCGCCTTCCCACAATTCGGATGTCGCTTTACCCGCCAATGCGATTTCAACTAAATCCTGAATGTCGCCGATATTGATGCCATAGCGCGCCGCCGCCAGTCGATCAATATCCAGCACGTATTGTGGCAAGGTGCCACTGCGGTCAATGAATGCACGCGCCACACCTTTTACCCCGGAGATTTGGCCGAGTATGCGTTGAGCATGACTGACTAGGCTGTCTAGGTCATCACCGCGTACTTTGATCACGATCTGGCCGTCGATCTGCGATATTGATTCCAAAACGTTGTCACGGATCGGCTGGGAAAATGAAGGCTCAACACCTGGCAGCGTTGAAACGGCATCGTCAAGTTCCTTAATCAAACTTTCCTTGGTCTTGCCCGCGCGCCATGCGCTTTCTGGTTTCAAGTCAACCAAAAATTCGGCCCCGTTAAAAATTTTAGGATCGGTGCCGTCATCAGGCCGTCCAACTTTAGAAATCACGGTGCTGACCTCGGGAACAATATGCAGCGCGCGACGAATTGCCCGGGCCTGCTCCTGTGCTTCGGCTGGCGAAACCGAAGGTGGCAGCGTTACGTTGACCCAAATTGAGCCTTCATTAAGCTCGGGTAAAAATTCACTGCCCATCTGTGTTGTGCCGGCAAGACTGAGCGCCAGAAGCACCAGCGCTGAGCCAATAATCCGCCGTGGCCGCGCCAACGCCCACGCCAGCGTCGGTGAATACCAGGATTTGAGTTTGGCGACGAGGCGGTTATCGCCATGCGGTACGTTCTTACGCAAAAATAGATAAGTCATCAACGGCACGAGCGTCAGGGACAGCACCAGCGAGCCAATCAATGCCGACGTCACTGTCCACGCCATCGGTGTGAAAATACGCCCCTCGTGGCGCTGTAGCGTAAAAATCGGAATGTGCGCGGCGATGATAATGATCATCGAGAACACAGTTGGTCGGCCGACCTCGATCACCGCATCTCTGATCGCGGCAAAGCGAGATTCTTGATTGGCAACGCTTTGCTCTTTTAGCAGAGAAAGTCGATAGACAATATTCTCCACCACGATCACGGCGCCATCAACAATGATGCCAAAATCCATCGCGCCAAGAGACAGCAGATTCGCTGGAATTCCAACGAACGTCAGGCCGAGAAACGTTGCCAACAACGCAAGAGGAATAACGGTTGCAACAATCAACGCTGCGCGGAGATTGCCCAGAAATAGAAACAAAATGAGCGTGACCAGCATCGCGCCTTCAGTCAGATTGCTGAATACTGTTTTGAGCGTTTTGTTGATTAGCCACGAGCGGTCGTAATAAGGAACAATTTCAACGCCTTTGGGCAAAACGGACGTGTTGATGAAGGCAATTTTCTCCTTCAGCGCGGTGAGTACGGTTGACGGGTTTTCCCCCTTACGCATCACGACGATGCCATTCACAATATCGTCAGCGTCATCTTGTCCCGCGAGGCCTTGCGGCGGCGCACCACTCACCGACACCTGCGCGATGTCGCGAACCAGAATCGGCGTACCTTTGTTTTCAGTGACGACCACCTGAGAAATATCGGCTGAGCTTCTAAAACTCCCCAAGCTGCGCACCAAAAACTGCTGACGACCCTGCGTGACCCCGCCACCGCCTGCGTTCGAATTTGCGCGTTGTAGCGCACTAAAAAGCTGCGCGAGCGTCACTTTATAGTCACGCATTTTGCTGAGGTCAGGATTTACTTCGTATTGCTTTAACGTGCCGCCCATGGTCACCAAATCGGCGATGCCTTGCACTTGCCGCAACTGCTTCTCTACGACCCAATCTTGCAGGGTTCGCAGCTCTTGCGCGGTGTGCGTGTCGCCGCGTAAGCGAAAGCGAAAAATCTCGCCAATCGCCGTTGATAGCGGCGCGAGCTGCGGCTCTACACCCGGCGGCAGATCAATTCCACGAAGTCGCTCAATGACTTGCTGGCGAACAATGGGATCAGTCGGCTTATCGTTGAATGTCAGAATAATGTAGGAGAGGCCAAATTGGGTATGCGAGAACATGCGCACTGCGTTTGGCATTCCCGACAATGCTGTTTCTATCGGGATCGTGACTTGTCGCTCCACCTCCTCAGCGGCACGGCCAGGATAGAGCGCAATTACGTTTGCTTGCATATCTGAAACATCGGGAAACGCTTCAACCGGCAAATTGATAAATGCAAGAATTCCCGCGCCAACAAACAACGCCGTGCCCAGCAGCACAAACAACGGCTGCTTGAGCGAAAAGGTGACGATCCGATTCATCATGGCTTTGCGCTGCTCGCGTTCGGCGCAGTATTGGTCGGTGGCAAAGCGCTAGTCGTTTGGGGCGTCTTGCTGGAAATTTCCTCACCAGCGTGCGCGGACGCGATCATTTGCTGCATAAACAAATTGCCAGACACCACCACTTCATCTCCTTCCTGAAGGCCGCTCAAAACCTTCAGCCCGCTTTGCGCCGCGACGGTGTTGGTCGAATCCATCACGACTCTTATGCCGCGCCGCGTAAATTTTTCAGGCCCGGTTCTGACAAACACAAAGCGCCGAATCCCTTCTAAAAAAACTGCTTTTTCAGGCACCGTTGGATATTCGCTTTTTTTCAATGCGATGCGTGCATTCACGAACATCTCTGCTTTGAGTCGTCGATCCTGATTGGGCACCACACCTCTTATCTTCAAGGTGCGAGAGATTGGGTCAATGTAATCGGCGATCTGCTTTATTTCGCCAGCAAACGAATCGTCCGGGTATTGATTGCTGCTGATCACAAGGGGAGCGTCTGGCTTAAGCTGTTTCAGATCTGCCTCTGCGGCGTCCAACTGAACCCACAGTTGGCTCGGGTCGGTGACCACGAATTGTGGTGCGCCGGGCTGATCGGGGCGCAGTTCTTGTCCGGGGTTGAGATTGCGTTCAACTACCACCCCTGCCACCGGGCTTACCAGATTGAACCGCTGATCTACGTTTTGACTATTTCCGTAGAGTTTCAGACGTGCTTGCGCACGATTGGCTTCTGCCATTGCGTTAGCAAAATCTGCTTCGCTTTGTTGTAAATCCTTGCCTGCCGCAACCCCGTTCGCCGCAAGTTCCTTGACACGGCTCAACGCTTGTTTGGATAGCGTCAGCATCGATTGTGCTTTGTGTGCATCCGCTTGCGCACTAGCAAAGTCAGGCGATTGCAATTCGGCCAACACTTGACCCCGTACAACTTTGTCGCCTACACCGGCCGATAGCTTGCTCACGCGCCCGGCCAAGGGTGTGAATACCCGAACCGTCCGATCCTCGTCCCAGACCAATCGACCGGCAATATTTAGCTCACGATCCTGCGGCGCGACGACTCTCGCGACCCCAATATTTTTGAGTACCGAGCTGGCCGCGGGAAAAGTAATGGTATCTCCCGCGACGGTAGGTTTTGCTCCCTCCGGCGCGTCCGCTTTCTGTCCGCAGCCCGCCGCCAGAAGACAGGCGCCAGCAAAAATAGTGGAAATCAAAATCTTGTAGTTTTCACCGCTCATTTTCTTTCACCCGTCATTGGTGTAACTATTTCATCCATCATTTCAGTGCTTGCCGACCACTGCGCCCAGGCCTTACCCGCGTCAGCATTGGCTTGCGCCGCATCCAGCTCGATCTGTTTAAGCGTGCGACGCGCGTCGAGCAAGTCCAGCACGGTCGTCGCGCCTTTGCTATAGGCAAACTCTGCACCCTTGGCCACTTCGCGCGCGAGCGGCAGGATATCGCGCTCAATCCGGGCAACACGACGGGTAGTGGCTCGCCAACCCTCAAGACTCAGCCGAGACTCAGCGTTCGCCTGCGCCTGAAGACGCATCAGCGCATCACGCGCGGTCGAAAGGTCAGTCGTCGCGCGCCCGACCTCACCTTCGTTCGCGTGTCGAACCGACAACGGAATCGCGAAGTA
This sequence comes from Burkholderiales bacterium, assembly GCA_043744255.1. Classification (GTDB taxonomy): domain Bacteria; phylum Pseudomonadota; class Gammaproteobacteria; order Burkholderiales; family Usitatibacteraceae; genus UKL13-2. The sequence continues at coordinate 15,324 of JAYTVA010000096.1, forward strand.
AAAACCAAACGAATTCCCGGTACCTTGCGGATTAGCGGCGGACGCGGGCCAACGATCAAACTGCGCGCTTAACGTTACGTCGCGCGTTGCGATGCTCGCCGCCAGCGCACGCGCTGCTTTAGCCGCGTCGATTCGGTTCGACGCAGCAACCACGTCGGGACGCCGTTCCATATCGGTCGGGATTTTTACGGCGTCGCTCGGCGGTATCTGAAATGCTTCTGCGCGAATGCCGGATGCCGCTGCTTCCGCGCCGATAGATTTGGCCAAATCTAAGGCAGCTTTGCGCGAATCAGATTCTGCTTGGTACAACTCGTTCTGTGCGCGCGCATGGTCGAGACGAAAGCGATTTGCTTCGTTGGTGGCAATGTCGCCTACAGTCAGTTTGCGCTCGGCTGCCGTCAAGCTCGCAGTCGCATAGCCCACAAACGCCTGCTGCATATTGATGCGAGATTGCTGAAACAGTAGCTCAAAATAATTTTGTCGCAGCACCATGCGTTGCTGGCGAATCACATCTTGCAAATCTGCTTGTGCCGCGTTGATGAGCGCCTCGGCTTGGCCCTCTCGGAGCGCACCCTTGCCGCCGCGTTCAATGAGCTGATCCAGACGCAGTGAGCTGTCAATGGTTTTGTCTTGTAGGCCGCCCGCGCCAATACCCGCGCGCGGATTGATATTGGAAGCGCCCACCGTCAAATTGGGATTTGGCCGTTGGCCTGCGGTAATGCGGTCTGCTTTAGCGGCTTCAACCGCGCGTTGTGAAACGAGAATATCGCGGTTGCAAACGAGCAAGCGCGACTCAGCCATCGCAAGACTCAGGCTAATCTGATCGGCCAAAACGGGCGCCAGGGGCGGGCAGATCGCCGTTGTTGCTGCCGGCGCGGCAAGACCCGCAAACGCGACTTGCCAAATGGCTATCGCGGCGATCATTTTTGGCATCAAACGGACGGCAACTAAAGTAACGCAAGCAACATTCTTCATTACCGAAGACTAGCTTGTCATCGCCGAAAAATCTGTCCGGCAATGCCCTACAACCGCTTGGCGTACTCCCTGATTTGCTATTCCCGCTCTTGTTCGTGCGCCCGCACGGCACTACGCAATAGCTCAGACCCGTCGCTCAAGCCGAGCTTTTCTTTGATGCGGGCACAATAGGTTTGAATCGTCTTCTGGCCAACGCCCAAATCACCTGCGATGCGCCGAGTCGAATGACCTAAACCGATACGACGAAAAACTTCAAGTTCACGATCACTCAAAAGATCGGTGTTAGCGGCTCCGAAAATTGGTGCATAGAGGGCAGCGCTTTCGGCGAGCCGTGCTTCCAACTCGGGCGCCAAAAATACCTTGCCCGCAGAGACTTGACGAATAGCGTTAACAATTTGGCTCGTTGATTCGCGCTTCATTACATAGCCGCGCGCGCCTGCTTTCAGCGCTCTTTTCACGTCACCAATTTCTTCATGCATAGACAAGACTAAGGTTTTTATTTTGGTGTGGCCTTCCGTTTGCAGGGCCTTAATGAGATCCAACCCCGAACCCCGCTTGAGCGAGAGGTCAACGACCGCAACGTCAATCGTGTTGCCGAGCATCGCCGCTAACGCTGCGTTCGCTTCGTCGGCTTCACCTACGACTTCAATGTCATTTTCCAGCCTTAGCAAATTGCCCAACCATTCGCGCACAAGCGGGTGGTCATCAACAATGAAGACCCGAATGGAGTTTGAAATCATGTTGGCGTCCGCCCGCGCGGCAGCCTACAGAGTACCGCTGTGCCGCTCCCCATGTGATATTCAGAGGCTGGGCTAACGATCAAGCTGGCACCGATCAGGGCGGCACGATTGGCCATGACGCGCAAACCCATGCCAGCGTTTTTTCCGGCGTTGCTTTGTGCATTGGCGGCCATGCCGACGCCATCATCTTCAACAATCAAATCAATGGCAGTGGCCGAACCCAACAGGGAAATGTTGATACGGCGCGGTGCCGCATGTTTGAGCGCGTTGCGCAATGCCTCGTGGGCAATTCGAAACAAATGTGCAGCGGTCCCGGCATCCCCAACCAGCGTATCGCCCTCCTGCACGAAGCGACAAAGGACACCCGCCCCAGTGGCTTGATCGGCTATTTCCGCTAGTTTTTCACCCAGTTTTTCGGGCTCAATTTCTGACAACAAGAGGCCATGCGCTAGTTTGCGCGTCTTGTCTGCGCCTTCTTCAAGAAGCGCAACGATGGTTTCGGCACTGGCTGCCAAGCTGCTATTTTTTTCATTCAATCGTTGAGCCAACACTTGAGCCGCTAGCGCAGTACCAACAAGATGCTGGCAAATTTCGTCGTGCAGCTCATGCCCGATCACATTCCGCTCGCGTGAGCCGACCGCGAGCAATTCCGCCTCAAGCTGACGACGGGTTCGTTCTGCATCCACCAACGCCACTGTGCGATCTTTGACGCGCTGCTCGAGCTGACGATTCAATGAGAAAAACGCGTCAAGAATCCAGATCAAAATCAAAAAAACTGGCAGCGCTGTCAATGCGTTCCACAAATTCCAGGTGGGCAAAATGTCGCCGTCATTGGCAACAAAGTCGCCAATCATGCGCAGGACAACGCTGCCAACAGCAACCATCACAGCGGCGCGCCAGCCCAACCAGACAACGGCCAATATGACGGGGATGCAGTAGAACAGCAGCAGTGACACTTGAATGCCGGTAACGTAGTCCGAGATGCCGATGACGATCATGGTCGCCAGGATGACGAGGAGTGCACGAGGCTTGTTTTGAACGGGAGCCCCGCTGATGATCGGCTGCAAAAAATCTGCAAGTTTTTGACGACTATTCTTCACGTTTGCGATTGGATTTTCGCCAAAATCGTTGGTGGTTTTGAATAAAGCGCGAGACGTAGATTCGCACGCCCAGCGGCACGCAATATTTTGCGGTCAAAAAAATCAACCTATCCGTCGCGAGCTACGCGCGGAAAATATTATCTGAAATCATAGGTCAATGTAGCCGCCAATGCCGCGCACGCAATTATTTTCGCTGGTTCAAACCGTTGTGGCGGGAGAAGTCGATTGTAAGGCTTGGGGCTGAGTTCGGCTGGCAGCGCTGGTAGCTGCTGCGCCGCGAATGCCCCAAACGTCCCAAACGCCGCACCAATACTAGCCTTTCAAGCATCCGTCTTCTTGTCCGCGAGCACCGGTTCTGCGCCGCCACCGGCACCGCGTGGTGTCGCGCCCTCGCCAAACACGCGCGACCCCCAGTGTCCCAGTGCATCCATGTAGGTGTACAACACCGGCACCACCACCAGCGTCAGCAGGGTCGAGCTGATGATGCCGCCGATCACCGCGTGCGCCATCGGCGACTGCTGCTCCGAGCCGGGGCCGAGGGCGAGAGCCAACGGCATCATGCCAAAAATCATCGCGGCGGTGGTCATCAGAATCGGGCGTAGTCGCACTTGACCGGCGTTGAGAATCGCGTCGTCGCGCGACATGCCTTCGCGCAAACTTTGGTTCGTAAAGTCCACTAATAAAATCGCGTTTTTGGTGACCAGACCCATCAGCATGATGAAGCCGATGATGGAAAAAATATTCAGGGTCGAACCGAAAATGGCCAGCGCCAAGAACACGCCGACCAGCGATAACGGCAGTGAGGCCATGATGGCAAGCGGCTGCAAGAAGCTGCCGAACTGCGACGCCAAGATGAAGTAAATGAAAATCACCGCCAGCCCCAGCGCGGCGATTGCAAGCGCCAACGACTCCTGCATGTTTTGCGCCTCGCCGCGCTGATCGAAGCTGTAGCCTGGCGGCAGGGGAATCTGCGCTAACGCTTTGTCGATGGCGGGCGAGACTTCGCCGATTTTGAAGTCTTTTTCGATGCCGCCGACGATGCGGATTTGCCGCTGCAAATTGCGCCGCTGAATTTGTTTCTCCGCGAACGCGGGTTTGAAATCGGCGACTTGTCGCAATGGCACCATGCGCGGCGTCGCGTCGGCGTTGAACGAATAACTGGCGACGTAAATTTTATCGAGGTCCGCAATGCCCGCGCGCGCATCACGCGGCAAGCGCACGAGGATCTGATGATTTTCGCCGTCTGGTCCCTGCCACTGCCCCGCCTGCTCGCCGCCGATCAGCGCGCGCGTGGTCGCTGTGATCTGCGCCGTGCTCACGCCCAGATCGCTGGCAAGCTCGCGATTGATGGTGATGTCTAGCGTCGGGCTACTCGGCTTATATGAGCTTTCCAGATCAACGACGCCTTTGACCGCTTTCATTTTCTCCATCGCAAGTTTGGAAATACGATCCAACTCGTTGATGTCAGGACCGAGAATGAATAGGCGAATCGGGCGATTCCAGCCGATGTTGATCTCGAGGCCCGCCACCTGCTTCAGGCGCGCACGCATCACGTCATCGACTTCTTTGTTCGAGCGCTTGCGTGCGGTTTTGTTGACCAATTCAATATCAAACCACGCCTGCGTTTTGCCGACGTATTTCGAAATATTCATGATCTCCGGAATTTCGCGCAGCGCGGCTTCCACTTGCTCGGCCTTGGTGGTGGTGTAACTGAGCGACGAACCAATCGGCGTTTGAATCGAGAGATTGGAATAGCCTTCGTCGTTTTGCGGCACAAACTCCGAGCCGATGAACGGCAACAAGCCAAAGCTGCCAACAAAAATTAGGAAGGCAATCACCAGCGTCAACACGCGATGCTTGAGCGCCGAACGCAACACCACGTCATAGGTGCGGTGTAGCCAATCAATGAACCTGGTCTGTAGATCCATCACAAACTTGATCGGCTGACGCTGCAGCCACTTGCCGGGTGGGTCTTTCCACACGCTCGACAACATCGGATCCAGCGTGAACGAAACAAACAACGACACCAGCACGGCCACCACCACGGTCACGCCGAACTGATAAAAAAACTTGCCGATGATGCCGCCCATAAACGCCATCGGCAAAAACACCGCGACGATACAAAACGTGGTCGCCATCACGGCGAGGCCGATTTCATTGGTCGCTTCAAACGCCGCCTGCATGTGCGTCTTGCCCATCGCCAAATGTCGCACGATGTTTTCGCGCACCACAATCGCGTCGTCGATCAAAATGCCGATGGACAGCGAAAGTGCTAACAACGTCATGAAGTTAAGCGTGAAGCCAAACGCGTAGAGTGCAATGAACGCCGCCAGCACCGAGATCGGTAGCGTCAAGCCAGTAATCACCGTTGATCGCCACGAGTGCAAAAACAAGAACACGATCAAAATCGTCAACAGGCCGCCCTCGATGATCGTGTGCTTTACGTTGGTGACCGAATCTTTGATAAAGCGCGAGCGGTCAAAGGTGACCTCTAGGCGAATGTCTGGGGGCAAAGTCTTTTTCAGTTCGGCAATTTTTGCGCGCACGGATTCGGCGATCTCCAAGGTATTGGCCGCGCGAATTTTGCGAATCTGAATCGAGATGGAGCGCTTGCCGTTGACCGTGGCTATCGAGCTTTCTTCGCGCTGCGTGTCCTTGATTTCTGCCAGCTGGCCGAGCGTGATCGCGGTGCTGTTCGCCGCCGAGCCACGGCGGGCGACGATGATGCGTTCAAAATCTTCCGGCGCGCGAATTTTGCCTTGCACACGCACCAAGCGCTCGGTGCGATCTGCAGTCAGCGTACCGGCGGCCGCGTCTTGATTCTCCGCACGAATCGCGCCCACCACCGCATCAATACCCACACCATACGCGGCCATTTTGTCCGGCTTTAACAGAATCGCAAGTTCGCGGGTCACGTCGCCCTGCACCTCGATATTGCCCACGCCCGCCGCGCCCTGCATGCGCTTCACAATCAGCCGATCAGCGAGGTCGGATAACTCACGGAGGCTCCGTGAATCCGATTGCAGCGAGAGATAAATAATCGGCTGATCGTTATCGTTGTCCGCGCGCGTCACCAAGGACTCGCCAACATCGCGATTGAATTGGCCGCGCGTGGCGGCGACCTTGTCGCGCACATCCTGCACGCCCGCTTTTACGTCGGCGTTGAGTTCAAATTCAACGGTGACATTCGAGCCGCCTTCACGCGAGGTCGAGTAAATGTTTTTGACGTTGCTGATAGTGTTGACGGCTTCTTCAATTTTGCGCGTCACATCTTGCTCGACCGCTTCGGCTGATGCGCCGGGGTAGGGCGTCCACACGTTCGCGATCGGGAAGCTGATGTCGGGCATCTGCTCGACCGACAGACGCTGATACGAGAAAAGACCCAACACCATGATCGCTGCCATCATCATGGTGGCGAACACGGGGTTGTTGATGCTGACGCGGGTGAACCACATGGCGCGCTCCCTATCCCTTGGTGGCGAGGCTTGGTTTTTCAGGGGTGGCCGCCGATTTCAGTTTCGCAATCGAGCCTACCTTCATATCCTCGGCCTTCACAATCACGACATCCACGGTGGCGTCGATTCCTTCGCGTACTTCGGTGACGGCAAGATCAGCATTTTTATTGCCGGTAGTGATTGGCCGACGACCAATCTTGCCGTCTTTGACGATGAACACGAACGACTGCCCGCCCTCCGTCTGAATCGCTGAGCTTGGCAGCGTATTGGTTTTTCCCTTTGCTGAGGTCGTCAATAGCCCAGTGGCAAACATGCCGCCTTTGAGCGCCGCATCACGATTCGGAATCGCGACGAACACCGAGATCGCGCGCGAGCCTGCTTCCGCCGACGGGCTGATGCGCTCGACCTGGCCGGTGAATTCGCGATTCACAAAGCCATCGACCTTGAATGAAATCTCTTGGCCGATTTTCACGTTGGGAATTTCGGACACCGGCACCATCGCTTCGAGTTCTAGTTTTGATAAATCCACGAGCTGCACCACCGGCGAATCCGCGCCGACTTTCTCGCCAATATTCACCACACGTTTGGCGATCACGCCAGCGAATGGTGCCCGAATCACCGCGTCAGATAGGGCTTTCCGAGCAATCGATGCTTGCGCGTCGGCCGCGCGCACGTTGGCCGTAATCACGCTCACCGAGTTGGCGACGGCATCAAACGCGTTCTGTGAAATGAAGCCCTTGCTCAATAGTTGTTTGTTGTTGGTTTCGTTTTTGTTCGCAAGATCGAGGCGCGCACGCGCTTCGGCCACGGCGGCGTTGGCGGCATCGAGCTGCGCCTGTAGGTCGCGGGTATCAAGTGTGGCGAGCGTGGCACCAGCGACGACGGTATCGCCATCGCGCACATTCACCCGCATCACTTCGCCGGGCACTTTCGATTTGACGATGGCCTGCAACACGGGACGTACGCTGCCCGACACCGGAATCGGTTGCGCCAACTCACGTGCGGTCAGTCGCGCTAGGTCGGCGGTGGCAAATTCAAATACCTTCACTTCATCCGGCTTCTTTTCTTCTTTCTTCGCTGACGTACTGCGCCACGCGATGAGTGCGCCCGCAGAGAGCGCCAGCGTCAGTGCGGCGACCGTCCATTTCACCCACGTGCGACGCAGGACGGGCTGCTCGTAACCGGGGGAGTTTGCGTCAACTGAAGAAATTGGCATGGTTTGGGTGGCCGGTGAGGGCGATGAGAAGTGGAATGGTGGCAGTCTGCTAGTTTGCGCGACGAATCACCAATTGGATGCGACGAAACGCGTAACCCGAATCGTTGATCGCGCGTTTCGCCGATGGATTGCAGTGCAGCTAGCGCAAGATGCTGCGAACGCGCGGAATCGCCTCCGCACGCCAATGGCGGATGGCAAAGTCGAGCAACGCAGGCATTTCACCTGCCGGGGCGATGGGCTGCCCCAACAACTGCAAGGCCTCCCGCATCGTCTGCAACGCATCGTGCGCATTGATGCCGGGTGCCAAGGTCTGCTTGGACAATTTTTGCCCAGCTCCGTTCGCCACCACCGGGATGTGCAGGTAGCTCGGCGTGTTCACGCCCAGTAAGGTCTGCAAATAAATTTGCCGCGCGGTCGAATCAATCAAATCCGCACCGCGCACCACATGCGTCACACCTTGGTCAGCATCGTCCACCACGACCGCGAGCTGATAAGCAAACAAACCATCGCGCCGCTTCACAATGAAATCGCCGATCTCGGTCGCGATGGACTGCGTGCACGCGCCGTGCACACGATCCGTAAACGCAATGGGTGTCGCGTCACAACGCACGCGGATCGCGGCATTCGCGACCCACGGCGCATCGCGGCAGGTGCCCGAATACACCGGGCCTTCGATGCCGTGCAAGGCAGAATCGGCGATCTCTTTACGTGAGCAGGTGCAGGTGTAGGTGTGTGTGCCGAGTTGCGCGAGCGCTTCGGCGTAACGCAATTTGCGCGACGACTGCACCATCACCTCGCCATCCCACTTGAAACCAAATGCGGTGAGCGTACGCAAAATATCGTCCGCAAATTCCGGCTTGCAACGCGTCTCGTCCAGATCCTCCATCCGCACCAACCACCAACCGCCATGCGCCTTAGCATCAAGAAAGCTCGCAAGCGCGGCCACCAGCGAGCCGAAATGCAGCGGGCCAGTGGGGGATGGCGCGAAGCGACCGGTGTAGGATGGGGTTGTTACCATGAAGAAAAACCGAGAGGAGAACAGAGTTGATTTATCGCATCGCCTCGCGCGAAGACTGGCAGCGCGCCGAAGCCACCGGCCAATTTGCCAGCGCTGATTTGGCACTTGAAGGCTTCATTCACGCCTCCGAACTGCACCAAGTGCTACGCACCGCAGCACGATACTACAGCGAGCAGACGGGCTTGCTGCTACTCGAAATCGACGACACCATCCTCGGCGAAAAAGTGAAGCGCGAAGACATTACCGGGCGCGGGGAAAAATTTCCGCACGTGTATGGCGCAATCCCGTTGTTAGCGGTCGTGCGGTGGTTTGAGTTTGTTGAAAGTGCAGGGGGATTCGCGCTGCCGGAATGCTTGGAACGCCGCGCTAGGTCTTGAGTTTGCTTGGTGAAAGGTAGATGTTGCGATTCAATCTGGCGATCACGCGTATCGAGAATCGGAAACCTCACGCCGAGTCGAAAGTCTTGCACATGAGAGGGACTCCACACTCAGTTCCGACTCCAAGGTCACGTTCCGATTCTGTGTTTTTGGGCGCATTTTTCTTGGCGACTTTAGGACAGTGGTGCGCCGAAGAATGCATTGCGATGCATTTCGAGCAAGTCAGACCGCATGTGCTTTTTGCGAAGCGGTGAGTTGTTTTGCCATGACAACGCTTTGATAGTTTGTAAGGGGTCGCCAATCGCATGTGCCAACAATCGAATAGCCCCATGCGCGGTAGAGCGAGATTAGCGCTTCGGCTTGGGCGGCTGTGTCCAGAGCAATGCGCCGACACCCACGAGCATAGGCATAGTCCAACGCAAAGTCATGCAGTTGCTTCCCTACACCCATGCCCTTGAAATCTGGATGTACGGCGAATTGCCCAAACGTCCAAGTTGTGGGGTCACGATAAAGTTCAACCTCCGAAGCCTCATTCGACTTACGCAGGGTGATAGTTGCGACTACACGTCCAAGCACTAGGCCGATGATTCCGATTCCTGCGGCGTATCGTTTGATCGTGTCCTCCACGGTTTGATGCGTACCCCAATACCGAAGGCCTTTGGCAGCGTGGGGCGCGTATGCGGCATGGATCAGCGTTGTCAGTGCGCCCATATCGTCGTCTGCGTCGATCTCGCGATACACAAGCTTACTCAACGTACTCATGTGATCAAGCGCTCAGCATAACTGGCACTGACGACCGTATCGCCGGTTCCGTTTTTGATAGACCACAGCGCAGCAGCTCGCCGTTTTTAAGAGTTGCCCAGCCAAGCTCGTAAGCAGTGGAGATAGCATGACCCGTCAGAGCTTGCCGCAGCGGAACAGGTGTTCCTTGGTCAAACAAGACACGCACCTATGCGGCCAACTATGTAGACCCAGCCACGTGTTCGAGGACATGCCGAGCCTGAGACAAGGAAACGCCGGGAAACCACGCAATGAACTGATGGACAGAGCGTCTTCTTCGAGGTTTTCAAAAAGTGCGGCGACAGGAACCCGCGTGCCTCGAAAAACCCAAGCACCACTTACGCGATCAGGATCGCGTTCGACATCGGGACAGGAAGACCAATCAATCATGGATAAATGGTAGCACTTTCGCTAAGGGGGAGAGGGAGACGGCTAACGGTGAAATCACCGGGGTCGCGGCTCTTGGCTGCGCTGCTTGGCGTGGACGAGCGCTAGGCGTTGAATTTGTTTGGTGAAAAATTCAGCAGGATAGGTTGTGAACCCTGCTCAACATGCAGTGTGCGCCGACAAGCGTGAACTGTTTCGAAAATTATTCACGCTGAAGTCTTTGCGTGATCGATGCAAATGGATCCCTTTGATTGTTTGACACCGAGAGCTGGGAACACTGGCGACGCGCTGCGCGAATCTGCGCGCGCCGTACCAAGTACAAACAAATACAACACATCAACGCATTGCCGCTCGCAATCAGAATCATTTCATTGAGCTGACGAAGATTGGATTCAAACAAATGCAGCGCGAGCGTGAGATTGGATGCAGACCATAGCAGCCACGTCAGCTGACTTTAACAATCTGCTGTGACGTCCGCGTGCAGCAATTTTTTGATGGTGGGCAGGTAGGCAAGAATGCGCATTGAATTGGTCGCTATGAACGCCCAAGATAGTACGACTGCATACGACGAAGAGATCGACAACGTTTCCATTTGTGCGTACTCCAGATTGAGATCGGCGAAGTATCCTTACCTATTAAGACGGTAAAAGTTGCTCAAACCAGACATTCAGACTCATCTAAATTGCTTCGCGCGCAAACGCGACCCGTCATCGCCAACGCTGCGCAGCAAATTTAGAGTTCGCGCAGCGTATCCGTGATCCCGGCAATCGCTTGGTCGCGACTACCGGGCTTGCGCTCACCGCGCCCCCTTGATCGACCGCTGGACTACCTCCGAAAAACCCAAGCGCGCAACATCGACCCGCGCCCAGCGATGTACTCCGTTCGGAGTACATGGCCTGCCAGAATCGGTCCACGGGATAACGAGTTAGCTCGGCCTCAGCCAGTCTAGCAACGGATCTGGCGGGATCATAAATGTAGCGAAAAACATGCAGTGGCTTACTACAAAAATGCTCGGAATGCCTCGCCGATCCTTGAGTTTAGGCCAGCACGCCGTTTTGCGGTCGCCATGTTCGGGGAGGCCGAAAACGCCCCACATCAACATGAAGCTGCTCGGTTATTTCTTGGCAAACCGCGCGACCACAACCTCTCCATGCCATCCCCTAATTGAGGGATGCCTGCACCTTGCGCCTCGCCTGCGTTGGGCGTAGCGTGGCAATTAAATTGGAATTCGAGCGCGTGCAGTCCGCGAGATTTCGCTCGATAGTTGCTGCGCGTAGGGGTCGTTGCATCGGACACGTCACACTATCCAGTGTGTCGTGCGAAATTTTTTGTCCGGGTACCGGAGTCGCGTGCGGCAGGCAGCCACCTGCGTCGGTGTGCCAGCGTACTTGCGAAAGTGAGCCGCTTCGCCCGCGCAACAATGCCCCGCACGATGGGGAAGGGAATGCAAATGTTTACGCCACGTCCTGTCCTTACGCTCGCCGCTTTTGTTCTTGCCTGCGCCATTTGCACCACACCGTCGGCCACTGCCGCGCCACCGCTGGTTGGTGCGAATGTCAACATGGTGACGGGCACGAAGTGGCCTGCCGGTGATCCGCTGCTCAATAAACAAAACGAAGGATCGCTCGGCGTCTCGTCGGTGAATCCGCAGCATCTGCTCGGTGGTGCTAACGACTACCGGCTGGTCAATCCGGCGGTGCCGATTCCCGGTGAAGAGGGCGGGGACGCTTGGATCGCGCTCTACAAATCCATCGACGGTGGTGCCACTTGGCGCACATCGATGTTGCCCGGCTGTTCAGCCAACATTGCCGAGTGCAACAATCCACCGTCGCCGGTAAAAGGGTTGCAATTTGCCGCCGATGCCACCGTTCGGGCGGGGCCGTACGGCACCTTCTTTGTATCATTCATCGCCGGTAATCGTGATTCGAGCGCGGGCGGCGTCACCGCGATTCAGCGTGTCATTGACCGCAACGACAACATCAAACTTAGTGACGATCCTTTCTACTTTGACGCCGTCAACGTGATCGATACCGGCACCACCGGGCAGTTCAAGGACAAACCTTGGAATATCGCCGACGTGCCGGGCAGGTCGTGGAATGGTGCGACCACCTGCGTGATCCCGGGCTACAACAACAATCGACCGGTGCCCGCGTTCAACGCGTACATCTCGTACACCAACTTCGTCGGCCAGAGTACAGACAATCCGCATCCGCAAATTTTGGTGGCACGGTCGCGCGACTGCGGGCAGACGTTTGAGAAGTCGGTCAAGCTCAGTCAAGCAGTCGATGCGAACTCCGGCTCCACGATGACGATCGATCCGGTCACCGGCACCGTGTATGTCGTGTGGCGACGCTTTGCCGATACCGTTGCTGGTACCGGGCACGCGCTCTACATGAGCTACTCAACTGACGGCGGCAACCGGTGGAACGGCCCCACACTCGTCACCAACATCCTTCCGTTTGATCAACCGAGAAGCGGTGTGACTTTTCGCAGCAACGACCTGCCGTCGATCGCGGCCTCAGTAGATGCGCAGGGCAAAAGCCGCTTGCACGTCGCGTGGGCGCAGCGCAAGGCCGCCATCAACGGCAACGCTAACGCGGATGCGCGCATCGCGCTCCTGACCGCGCCGATTAGGGCAAACGGTAGCCTTGGTGCGTGGGGCCCGCTTGGCTATGTCGATAACTGGTCGAGCGATCCGGCCAACCCAGCAAATCCGGGGCGCGGTCATCAAGTCCAGGCCGCCGTCACCTTTGCTGGCGGCAAACTCGCCGTGGCTTGGCTCGATCAACGCCATGACCATACCGTCGGGCGTCTGGTCTGCACGGTGCCGCCCTGCGCATCCGTCCTCGACTATGACGAGGTGCGCGTGCCGGTGGGCAACCTTGATGCCGCGAATACCGGCACCTACAACCCGGCTGCGGTGTTCACGCCGTTCATCTCCGACGGCACGCCGGGTCTGGCGCGACGTCATACGCTCGATATTTTTGCGGCCTTCGCCACGCCGCAAGATGCACCGCAATTTCAATCCAGCCGCGTATCCCGCTATCTCTATGGCAGTCGCAAGGCGGCGGCGGGCTCGGTCAACTGCCCGAGTTCCACACCGGGTGGTTGTGTACTGATCGAGCAGCAGCAACAAAGCCCACCCAATCTGCCGATTGCGGCCAATGGCAGCCTTCCGTTCATTGGTGATTACATCGATCTCGCCGCGCAGACGATGGTGCCCACCGGCAACCCAGCGCTGCCCTACGGCTTCAATTGCGGTGCCACCGCCAATGGCTGCGTGAACACCGGTTCGGCCGCCGCATTCCATCCGGTGTGGACCGATAACCGCGATGTGGTGCAACCGCGCAACGGCAACTGGACCAACCACACCTCCATCGTGCAGTTTGTGACCAACGCCGATGGTTCGGTCACGACCGTGCCCAACGCCAGTTGTGCCCCCGGTCAGGAGGGCATGCGCAACTCAAATATCTATACGGCGGTGATCGGTGAAAGCGCGGTCGCATTCGCCAATGCCAATGCCAAGTTACTAAACGCCACCACGCCGCGCGGGTTCGTCATCAGTGTGCAGAATCTCGCTGAGCCGTTGGTACTCGATCAGGATTTTCGTTCGTACTATCTCAACATCGTCGATACCGCACCGGCTGGCGGTCGCGCCAGTTTTGAACAAAACCTCGCTACCCCGACGGCGGTCACCGTGGCCGTGCCACCGCGCTCCAGCGCGACCAACACCGTGTGGGTGATATCGAGTTCGCCAAGTGCGCGGGTACGGGTCGATGTCTCGATGCTGGTGGATAAAGTGACTGGCACACCGCTGACCTCGCCAGTCACCGCGTACAACGCGGCGCTGCACAATCTCCAGCGCGTCGCACAGGTGGTGCTGAATCCTGATCCGAACGCCGTGTTAATCACCAATGCGGACGGCGGTTTGCAACCCGATCTCGCCAACAACGATCTGACCGATGTCGCGCTCGCCAACGTCTCCCTCACTAACGCGGCGATGACCAACATCGCGCTCACCAACGTTGCCTTGGCCAACATCGCGCTCGCGAACGTAGATCTCACCAACGTAGACCTGACCAATGTGGCGCTGGTCAACGCCGACCTGACCAACGTCGCCTTGGCAAACTCGGCGCTGACTAATTACACGCTAGGCAACATCGCGCTCAGCAACGCCGATTTGACCAATGCCGATCTCACCAACGCGGCGCTGGCCAATGTTGAGTTGACCAACGCTGACCTCACCAACAATTCGCTCACCAATGCCGAACTCACCAACGCCGCACTGGCCAACTACGCGCCGGTTGACGCGACCTTCACCATCACCAATGCGGGTAACACCGACACCACGTTGGCGGTGAAAACGCTGATGCGCGACTTGAAAATTCCCGATGGCATGAAAGCGCAATTGCTGCTGCGCAAAGTTTCGCTATCACCGTCAGTGTCGTTCTCGGCGACGGCGATCGGTACCTGCAAGATCGGCTTCATTCAACAAAATGCGCAGGTGGCCAACCTATCGACGCCACGCGTGGTCGACACAGCCGATCCCAACCTCGGTCAGTTCCCGACTAGCGATGCGTTGGCCGCGACGCTGCCGCTGTCGGCGGGCGAAAAGGTACAGGTCACGTTACGGGTACTGGGTGCTAAATGCGATCCGAATAATCCCGCCATTGATCCGGATTTTTGCGGGGCAGACGGCACCGCCGAGTTTGCGCAATGGGGTTCCAAATTTGTCGTCATCGGTGCCAGTGGCACCATCACACCGATCCCGCTGATCATCAAAACGTTGAAGTTGCCTGCCGTCACGGCGGTGGCGACGGCCACCTTGCCGCTCCAGTCATTCGGCGGCTTTGGCGCGGTGCAATGGGAGCTTGAGACGGCGACACCATCGTGGGTGACGATCAACCCGAGTACCGGTGCCCTAACCGTGACCCCGCCCAGCAAAGGCGTGTTCAAGTTCATCGTCAAAGTCAACGACCAAAGTACGCCGCAGCAATTTGATCGTCAACAACTCACGCTCAAGGTGCTGGGTGCGCCGCAGACCATCACCTTCGCCCCACCGCTGCCGCCAGCAATCGAGTTTGGGCAAACGTTGCTGCTGACGGCCACCAGCACTTCGGGTGAGCCCGTCACCTTCGTTGGCACTGGGGCGTGCACGGTGGTCTCGGGCAATCAGTTGGTGACGACAGCCGTGTCACCACCGGCCTGCACGGTAGTCGCCTCGCAGGGTGGTTCGACCATCTACGCCGACGTGAGCATTACCACCAACATCACGGTGACCAAAGGAAATCAGACGATCTCGTTCGCGCCACTTCCAGCACGCACCTTCGGCGATCCGCCGTTCACCGTAAGTGCCACGACCACGTCCGGGCTCGTGATTATTTTCACCAGCAGCGGCACCTGCACGGTCGTCGGCAACCTCGTCACACTGACCGGTGTCGGCACCTGTACCATCACTGCCAGTCAGGCTGGAAACGCGAACTACAACGCAGCCACGGCGGTCGCGCGAACGTTTGCCATCGGGGCCAACGACCAATTCACGCCGACCGGTGCCATGGCGCAGCCGCGTGCGCATCACACCGCCACGCTCCTGAACGGCGGGCTGGTGCTAGTCGCGGGTGGCCTAGATGCAGGTGGTGCTGCGACTGCGACGGCGGAACTCTACAATCCCGCGACCGGCACGTTTATCGCCGCAGGAAACTTGCCGAGCAAGTCGGCCGGGCACACTGCGACCTTGCTCAATGACGGTCGCGTGCTCGCGGCCGGTGGTGGCAATTCGAGTGCGGAGTTGTTTGATCCATTGACCCGCAACTGGCAGCCTGCGGGCGGCATGTCATCCGTGCGCTCGTTCCATACCGCCACCTTGCTCAGTAACGGGCGCGTGCTACTGGCCGGTGGCACCGACAACGCAGGTAAGACGCTCGCCAGCGCCATCATCTACGATCCTGCTACCAGCAACTTCACCTCCGGATCCAGCATGGCCGCTGCACGCGAGCGCCACACCGCGACCCTGCTGCCTGACGGTAGAGTGCTGGTGACCGGCGGGCGCGCGGCCACCGGCAATCGCTTTACCGTGCTGCGCTCGGCGGAGTTTTATGATCCGGTGAGCAACACCTTTAGCGCGGCACCGCCGATGGTTGCGCTGCGTCACGCGCACACCGCCATCGTGGTGGGCGGTAAGGTATTGGTGGTCGGCGGAAAAGATGCGTCGGCGGAAACCGCCACGACGGAAATGTTTGATCCGGTGATCGGTACCTGGAGCGCAGCAGCCAGCCTAAATGCTGCGCGCAGCGAGTTCACCGTGACCGGACTCACCAGCGGCACCGTCATCGCCATCGGCGGGCTCAGTAATGCCACGCGTCTGGCCAGTGCTGAGACCTATAACGGGGTCGCATTCTCGCAGGCGGCGAGCATGCAGGCCGCGCGCTCCGCGCACACCGCGACCTTGCTGACCAACGGCAAGGTGGTGGTGATCGGGGGATTTGGTGCGGGGGGAATCGCGATTAATACGGCGGAGCTGTATGGGATGCCGTAGCGGGAACGTCGTAGCCGGAACGGGAACGCCTCAGCCGGGATACCTTAGGGCCTTGACTAATTTTCCGCAGTCAGTCCGATAGCCGCATTTTTTCAAGGAAAGGCTGCCAACGCGAATCGGCATGCAGGCTTTGTAGCAACGGATCCATTTTCATGTAGATCAGTCCAGGGTCGTGTTGCGCGTAGGTCTTTTCCATCCACTCAAAGGCGTGATCTATTTCACCGCGATAGGCATAAACGCCCGCCACTTGATACGCCGAATCTTCGCCGTGCTGCTCAATAAGTTGTTGCAATGCCATGGTTGACTCTGCTGGATTGCCCAGCGCGTGCTGCACGACCGACAGGCCCAGCAAATGGAAGATTTCATTGACCTCACGTTGTACCAGCGGTAGCGCCTCTTCGGCGTGACCGCGCGCCAGACTGACCAGACCCAACCAGCAGTAGGTGAGGCCGCCCTCTTGGCTGAGCTTCAAGGTTTCCTTTAGTGCTGTCTCCGCATCATCGAGCGCACCGGCGGCGAGGCAATACAGCCCGAGATTGCGATGTACTGCGACATTCAAGGGGTCAAGCAGCGACGCGCGGCGCAGCAGGGCAATGGCCTCGTCGAAGCGCCCTAAGTTGCCCGCCAAGGTAGCGGCACCATTCATTGCGAGTGTGCTGCCGGGCGCTAGTTCCAGCGCGCGGCGGAACGCTTCGTCCGCGCCCTTCCAGTCCCAGTCGTTGGACTTGCGCACCCAGCCGATGGCGGTGTGTGCCTCGGCCAAATCGGGTTGTAGCGCGAGTGCGCGTTCTGCCGCATCGCGCGCCTTGGCATAGCCGGTTTCGCGCGGCACCCAGTTCTGCCCGGCGGCATCGGAGTAGGCGCGCGACAGTCCGGCCCAAGCCACTGCGTAATTTGGATCGATCTTTAACGCAGCTTCGTAACACTCAATACCGTTCGCCGTGCGTTCCTTCGCCAAGTGGTCGCGGAAAAACTGGCCCTGCAAGTAGAGTCGATAGGCTTCGGCATCGTCGCTACGCCCGCGTGCCGCCGCCGCCACGTCGGCCTTGACGCGTGCGGTGGTGCCCGCCGTGGACGCCTTCCCCATCAGCGTCGTGCGCAACTCTTGCACCACCGATTTTGCGATGTCGTCCTGTACCGCGAAAATATCATCGAGCTCGCGTTCGTAAGTCTCCGACCATAACGGCGAGTCGCTTGCGACGTGCACGAGCTGCGCCGATACACGTACCAGCTTGCCTGATTTACGCACGCTACCTTCAAGCACCGTGGCCACGTTTAATTTCAGCGCGATCGTGGGAATATCCACGCTTTGACCCTTGAAGCTGAATGCCGACGTGCGTGACGCGACGCGCAGCCCCGGTATCTTGGCGAGGATGTTCAGCAATTCTTCGCTGAGGCCATCCGCGAAATATTCGTTCTCTTGATCGCGGCCAATGTTCACGAACGCCAGCACCGCAATCGACGGCGTCGCATCGTCAATCGGCGTGAGCAACGGACTTGCCGACTCGCGCTCACTCGCAGCCTGCGCTTCCGCTGACGCGGGCTTGAACATGCGTGGCAGTGCGGCGGGGTGCGCGCCGTCCCTCGCGGCGAGATGCGGCTCCAACATCGCCAGCGCCATACCCACCGCCGCCGCAACCTCGCCCACGGCATGGATCTCACGTGCATCAAGGCTCTCTTTGTGGCGGCGCTCGCCGACCGTCAGCATGCCGATCAGGCGGCCGCGAACTAACATCGGCCACAGCATCGGCACGGTCACGCGCGAGCCGCTGGCCTTGGGATTCGCCGGCCGGTGGTGCAATCGCAGTTGCAGCACGACCGGATCGTCGCCCGCGATTTGCATGGGCGGGGAGTCATCGTGCACCCTGGCGGCGAAATTGTCATCGGCCTGCACCACAAAAATAGCCGCACCCGTGGTCAACATCACCTCTTCGAGACGTTCGAGAACACGCTGTTCCAACTTGGGTGTGCTGCTGATCAGCGTGACCTCACTTGCCAATGAACCCAGCTCGTGCAGGCGCGCATGCGCTTGTCGATTGAGCCAGCGCTCTACCGTTGCCTCAACCCGATGGTGGAACAGTTGAAATACGATCGCCAACGCAATGGCAGTAGCCAACGCGACCGCCACGCCCTGGCTCTTGCTCGCCGCGAAGTAGTGCTCCACGAACCACTCGGTCACGCGAAACAACAGAAATACCGCGGTCATCGCTGGCAAGTACAGCACCGAGCGCAACACCCGCCGATCAATGCGGTTCAGCAAGCTCGGGCGCGGTGTGCGCGGCGATGCGGGAGCGTCGGGCGGCGAGGGGAGATTCGGAGTGGACATTTTGTTGGTCTGTATATTTGCAAACCGGATACGCGTTCGGTCGTCGTCGCGTCACCCAATACGTCAAGTGATGTTACACCCAGATGGATGTGCGGTAACCCCGATTGTGTTGCCTCGTTATGGGTTAGCGTTGGTCACAAGGGCTGTGTCCCCTGCGCGCCGATACGCCGTGACAGGCTGCGCGTGGCGATGCCCAGGACTTGCGCGTTGTGTCTCAGTAGCCCCGATCACGTCTTCTTTTTGCTCTTATGAACGCTGCTGCTAATCCGATGCACATTCTTCTCGCTCTTGTCACCACGATCCTTCGGCGTCACAAACCCAATCGGTCGTTTCGGTGGATCTGGCGGCGCCATCAACTCCCGCAAGGCATCAAACACCTGCTTCAACTGCGCCCGCGTATTTCGGCTGAAGGCATCGTGCTGGATCGCCAGTGCCGCCGTCTTGTCCTCGATTTCGTCCAGCCGCTTGGCGAGATCACGATGGCTGCCTAGCACCTCGCGCAACTGCACAAAGGCGCGCACCACATAAAGGCTCATCTCCACGGCCCGCCGACTGTTGAGCACCGTCGCCGCCATCAGTGCCCCGTGCTCGGTAAATACATTGGGTGGCCGCCGGAGTCCCATCTTCGCCGCCGGATTGGACATCACAACCTGTGATCTCCAAAGCGCAAACTCCTCTGTATTGAGCTGAAACATGAAATCGACCGGGAAGCGATCTTGGTTGCGTCGGACGGCCTGATTGAGCACCCGCGTTTCGACCCCGTAGAGCTCCGCGAGGTCAGCGTCCGTGATGATCTTGAGGCCGCGCACCATTTGAATACGCGTCTCTACGCGCACCGGCAACACCGTCTTGTTGGCCATCGCTATCGGCCCGGCCTTGCCAGCACGCGGAGCTGCGCGGTTTGGTAATTGGTAATCGTCTGCTGCGGCACACCGATCGTCTTGCCCAAGTGTCGCTGCGACCGGTTCCATTGCCTATAGCCAGCGGCGATGGGGCTGCACGCTTCGGTAAAGAGATCCAGCTTGCCGTTGGTCACGGTCACGCATTCGCGGTGGTGGAAATTACGCATTGCTCTAGCCTTCACGAATTCATTTGGTGATAACAGTACATCATAGTGGTGCACCGTCAACCAAGTTGTTTTGTTCGACGCCCGTTCACAGGTTTTCACGCGAGGGCAAAAAGCATGGCCCGCCCCCGAGAGGACATTGAGCACCGAGAAGCCGGGATCTTTCTACAGGACAAATGCTATCAAAACCCGAGATGGCCAGATCATCGAGGTGCTACTTCTCCATTCTCCAAGCGTTTCGCAAACCACCGCAACGCCTTGCCGGTGCGGCTCGCGCGCCACGCGATGCAGAGTTCGCCATCGGCTCTGGGGATCGCCACCGGTAATATCTTCAGCCGCTTTTGCTTGACTTCAACATCGGCCAGATGCTTCGGCAAATAACCCACGCCGATGCCCGCGACGTGCGCGGCGATTTTTGCGCGCATGGTGGGGACGGTGAATACGTCCTGCCCCGATAACAAGCCAGAGGTGCGTGGCGGCAGATTGCGCGAACTATCGGCGACGCTGACTGCGCGATATTTGAGGATGGTGGCCTCGCTCAGGGGCAATTTTTCGCGCGTGATCGCGTGGCCGGGCGCGGCAACGAAGGCGAACGTGATGCCGATCAGTGGCAGTGTGGCAAAGCCGCCACCGGGCGGGCTTTCACCCGATGCGCCCACAATCAAATCTGCGCGCTCGGTCACCAGCGCGTCCCAGTTTCCGCCCAGAACCTCCTCGCTGAGTTTGATGCGAGTGGAAGCGCGATCTTTGGCGCTCGTTCCCGTGTGCGCGGCGTAAAAATCGCGGACCAGCGGGAACATTGCTTCTGCGCCGAGGATGGTATCGACGGCGATGCGCAATTCGGTTTCCCAGCCGGTGGCGACTTGCTGGATGCGCGCTTCCAGCTCGCTCGCAGCGCGCAACAGGTGGCGGCCTTCGCTGAGTAATTCTTGCCCGGCATTGGTCAGGCTCGCGCGATGTTTGCTGCGATCAAACAGCAATACGTCGAGGTCTTGTTCGAGTTGCTGCACGGTGTAGGTGATAGCCGAGGGCACGCGGTGCAGCTCGTTGGCGGCAGCGGCGAATGAACCTTTGCGGTCAATCGCATCCAAGACTTGCAGCGCATCAAGGGATAATCGCATGTTCAAAAAAATTGAATGAGTAGGTCGAAATTATCCGCTTGAGAATGCGACACGGCAAGGCCATTATGTCGTCAATGAGTTTGTTGTCGACGCACCAGGAAATTCAAAATGATTGAACTTCGCAAGGCAGAATCACGCGGTTACGCCGATCATGGCTGGTTGAAAAGCTTTCATAGTTTTTCGTTCGCCGATTATTACGACCCCAAGTTCATGGGCTTCGGCGCGTTGCGGGTGATTAACGAAGACCGCGTGGCAGCCGGCATGGGCTTTGGCACGCATGGCCATCGCGATATGGAAATCATCAGCTACGTGCTCGATGGCGCGCTCGCGCATCAGGACAGCATGGGCAATGGCTCGACCATTCGCCCCGGTGATGTGCAGCGCATGAGTGCGGGCACTGGTGTGCGCCATAGCGAATTCAATCATTCCAAAGATGCCACCACGCATTTTTTGCAAATCTGGATCGAGCCGAGCGCGACCGGTATTCCGCCGTCGTATGAAGAAAAACATTTTGATGTCGCGTCGAAGCGCGGCAAGTTGCGCCTCGTGGCGTCAGCCGATGCACGCGAGGGCTCGGTAAAAATTCATGCGAACGCGGCGATGTACGCAGGTTGTTTCAATGGCGCTGAGACGGCCACGCTGCGAATTGCGGCAGGTCGGCGTGCCTATGTGCATGTCGCGCGTGGGCGGGTGAGCGTGAATGGCGCGGCGCTGAATGCGGGCGACGCGGCCAAGCTGGTTGAAGCGAATGAAGTGTCGATTAGTCACGGCACTGACGCTGAAGTATTGGTCTTTGATCTTTCTTAGCGAGCACAACCATGCGAAATATTGAACGCATCATTCAAGCGCACATTGCGTCGGTCGGCACCTTCACCGTCAAGCGCGCGCTGCCAGATCGCGCGCGGCAGTCAGTCGGCCCGTGGGTGTTTTTGGATCACTTCGGCCCGTTTCGTGTGAAGCCGGGCGAAGACGGCGTGGGCCCGCATCCGCATGCGGGCATCGAGACCGTGACCTATCTTTTTTCGGGGCGCAATGAACATCATGATTCAGCCGGACATCGCGGTATCGTCGGCCCCGGCGGTGCGCAGTGGATGACTTCCGGCCGTGGCATCGTGCACGCGGAATATCCGCGCCCAGAAAACGAAGCCGAGATGACGCAGCACGGCATTCAGTTATGGACAACGCTGCCACGCGCGCTGAAAACGATGGAGCCGGGTTATCAACGCATTGATCGTGAGGCGATTCCGGTGGTAGAAATTGATGGCGCAACGGTGCGCGTGATTGCGGGTAGTTTTGCCGAAACCCCAGCACCGGCGCGGGTTTTGATGCCCACACTGCTGTGGCATGTGACGATTGCGCCGCACAAAAAATTTAGCGCTACTATTGCGCCGGGCTACGAATTGGCGGCGTATGTGATTGCTGGCACCGGTGCGTTTTCGGCAAATGCGCAGCGCGTCGGTGAGGCGCAGTTGGTGGTGTATGCATACGAAGATGCGGGCGTCGAGATTGAAAACGTCAGCGCACAGCCGCTGGATTTAATGTTGCTCGGCGGTGCGCCCGCCGAAGGCCCGCTGATTTTTCACGGGCCGTTTGTAATGAATACGGTTGAACAAGTACGCACCGCCGAAAAAGCCTACATGAGTGGACGGATGGGGCATTTGGATGACGTCATTGAGGAGACCGGCAATGCAAGCAAGCAATGAACGGTACGGCAACACCGCCATTGCCTTTCACTGGCTGCTGGCGTTGATGATCACTGCCTCGTTTGCGCTAGGGCTTTACATGGCTGACCTGCCGTCATCGCCGTGGCGGCTAAAGCTCTACAACTGGCACAAGTGGGCCGGGGTAACGATTCTCGCGTTATCGGCGGCGCGGCTGCTGTGGCGGTTGAAGCATCCTGCGCCTGCGCTACCCGAGACGATGCCCGCATGGCAGCGCCGTGCCTCGCATATTTCGCATTGGGCCTTGTATGCCGCGTTCTTCGCGGTGCCGTTAACCGGTTGGGCGTATAGCTCGGCGGCGGGGTATCCGATTGTGTGGTTCGGGATTCTCCCACTGCCGGATTTCGTGCCGAAGGATCGTGCGTTGGCGGAGTCAATTAAACCGTTCCACGGCATTGCTGCAAAGGCCCTGGCCGCGGTGGTGCTGGTGCATATAGCGGCGGCGTTGAAACATCACTTCGTGGATCGCGATACCGTCCTTGCGCGGATGATCCCACGTTCCAAAACTTTTTGATTGAGAGTGGCATCGTGCAAATTCGATTGAGTAAGGTGACATTGGCGGCTTTGTTGATCGGTGCAAGTACAGTCGCGCTCGCGCAGCAAAAACTCATTCCCGCCGAGAGCGAAATCAGCTTCGTCAGCAAGCAACTCGGCGTGCCCGTGAGCGGCAGTTTCAAAAAATTCAGCGCAGAAGTTGCCTTCGATCCAAGGAAACCGGAGACGGCAAAAGTCAGCTTTAACATCGATTTGTTGAGTACTGACATTGGCAACGCGGAAACCGAAGCCGAACTCAAAAATCCAGGCTGGTTCAACTCGGTCAAAATGCCGCTCGCGACGTTTCAATCGAGCAGCGTGAAAGGGCTCGGCAGCGGCAAGTTTGAATTCGCGGGCAAGCTCTCGATCAAGGGCGCGACACAAAATATCGTGGTGCCCGTGAACATCACGCAGACGGCGGGCAAGACCCGTGCTGTTGGTGCATTCACGCTCAAGCGCCTCGATTTCAAAATCGGCGACGGTGAATGGAACGATGTCACCATCGTCGCGAACGAAGTTGTCGTTAACGTAAAACTAGCACTGACCGGGATTCCGCCGTTGTAATTCCCTCATTTTATTTTTCCACTGTACGAAAGGTCTGTAAATGAAACAACTGTTCAAACCACTCGCATTACTCGCCCTCGCCATGGGTGCTACCACCGTCGCGAATGCCGAAAGCGCCATCTATGCGATCGAACCGACGCACACGTTCGTGATGTGGGAAGCCAAGCATTTCGGCACCTCCACCAGCCGTGGCCGCTTCGACAAAAAATCTGGCTCAGTCACCATCGACCGCGCCGCCAAAACCGGCAAGGCCGAAATCATCATCGATATGAATTCGATCAGCACCGGAACGGAGGCGTTCGATAAACATCTGCGCAAGGACGATTTCTTCGGGGCAGAAAAATTCGCAGAAGCAAAATTTATCGGCACCAATTTCAAATTCGACGGCGACAAAGTGACTGAAGTCGCAGGCACCTTGACCATGCGTGGCAAGACCAACCCGGTCACGCTGAAGGCGAACGGCTTCAACTGCTACGACCATCCCTACATCAAGCGCCAAGTGTGTGGCGGCGATTTTGAAACCGTCATCAAACGCAGCCAATACGACGTCATGTTCGGCCTGCCGGGCATTCCCGACGACATCAAACTGACCATTCAGGTTGAAGCGATCAAGCAGTAAACCCTAGTATTGGCGGGCATTTCCACATGGTTCCGCTCTAGCCCCTCACTGAATTTAGCCCCTCTCCCTTCACGGGAGAGGGGTTGGGGAGAGGGGTGTAGTGGGGGTTTCGCACGGCATGCCGTGCGCCCGCTACACGGCTGCCCGACGCAACGGGCAGCGCGCCCTGCAAGGAATCGTGGCGCAATCACAACACGTAAATTAGGCGCTCAACAATGCCCCAACCAGCCATCCTAGCCTTCGCAGGCAGCAACCGCGAACAATCCCACAACCGCAAAGCCCTCGCACTCGCCGTCGCAGGCGCGCGTGACGCCAGCGCACAAGTCACCGTCGCTGACCTGCGCGACTACCCTATGCCGATCTACGACGCCGATCACCACGCCGCCGACGGCCTGCCCGCAGGCATGCTCGCGCTACGCAAGCTCATGCTGGCGAACAACGGCCTGTTAATCGCCAGCCCCGAATACAACGCGTCGATCACACCGCTATTGAAAAACACCATCGACTGGCTCTCGCAATCGGTCGATGGCGCGAGCGGCTCACTGCCGTTTCAAAACAAAGTTTGCGGCCTGCTCGGCGCATCGCCCGGCGCATTCGGCACCATCCGCGCGTTGCCGCACGTGTCATACATCCTCTCGAATCTCGGCACATTCGTGTTGCCAGTGGTGGCCGTGCCAAACGCAGCCGAGCTACTGCACGCAGACGGTAGCGTCAAGAATGAGCGCGCCGCTAAAATGCTGCATGCGCTGGGAGCAAGTGTGGCCAACACCGTTGCCAAACTGGGCTGATAGTCTGGCGCTATCGTTTCTGTTCAAAGGTTTCATTGGCGGTCGCGGGTTATTTTTGCGAAGCTAATGGCACCCCGAAGACCGCGCACCTGTAAGCTAAATAATTTTTCTGCAATTTTTTTCACCACGAAAGGCCATCATGGCAACCCTCGAACTCACCAAAGAAAATTTCAACCAAACCATCGAATCCGGCAAGACCGTCATCATCGACTTCTGGGCACCGTGGTGCGGCCCCTGCCGCGCGTTCGCACCGACGTTCGAAGCGGTGTCAGAACAACATCCCGATGTCGTGTTCGCCAAGATCAACACCGAAGCCGAACTCGAACTCGGCGGCGCATTCAACATCCGCTCCATCCCAACCCTCATGGTGTTCCGCGAGAAAGTTATTCTTTTTTCGCAAGCGGGGATGTTGCCGAAATCGGGGTTGGAGCAAGTGGTGCAGCAAGCGTTGAGTGTGGATATGGTGAAGGTGCATCAGGAGATTGCGGAGCACGAGAAGTTGGGGGCGGCGACTTAGTGCGATAGCGTTGCTGATTCAAACCAGTGTCTGCACTTTGTGCAGCGCAGGCAGTCTCAGAGGCTTCTCTCCTTGGAGAGAGGGGTGCGCGAGCACAGGTCTGCAGACATGAAGTCGGTGTCAACAGTTTGACAAACCGCTTGTAATAGTCCCATTATGGGACTATCATTACTACATGCGAATAATTTCACTTTCAACGTTGAGGAATTTTTGGGAATTGCACCCGGAATATACAGACGTGAAGGACCAATTATTAGCGTGGTATCGGCATACATTAAAAGCAGATTGGGCGACGCCAGCCATGGTCAAGCGCGATTTTGGCGCAGCCAGCATTCTGCAAGATGGTCGCGTCGTATTTAATGTTGCTGGCAATAAATACCGGTTAATTGTTTGGATCAATTACCCTTACCGCGTTGTTTATGTCCGCTTTGTTGGAACGCATAAACAATATGACAAAGTAGACGCACAAACAATTTAGGTGGCAAAAATGGAAATCAAACCAATACGAACCAAGGCCGATCACAAGGCGGCTTTGAAAGAAATCGAGGGTCTGATGATGGCCAAATTTGGCACGTCTGCGGGCGACCGCTTGGACGTCCTGGTGACGCTGGTAGAGGCTTACGAAGCTAAACATTTTCCGCTTGATTTACCCGATCCTGTTGCGGCGATCAAGTTCAAAATGGATCAGGCGGGGCTAACGATAAAAGACCTTGAGCCGATGATAGGGCGCAGCAATCGAATCTATGAAATTTTTAATCACACCCGCCCGTTAACACTTGCGATGATTCGGAGACTGCACGTGGGACTGGGCATTCCGGTGGAAAGTCTAATCAAAGAGTACAGGTCGGCGTAGCCAAAAAACTGATGTCAATATCAAGATGAGTTTGAAATACGTGATGCGAGCCAGCTCGAAGGTTGGGCAAGGTTCATCTGCCCAGCATCGGTGATCGTGCCGCAGCCGATGTTGGGCAAACGATGAAGCCGTTCACCCAAGCTACAAGCTATTTTCATCCGCACCCTTCGACCGGAGCATGGATTGTCCGTGCGCGCCTTAAGCCGGGAACGAGTGGCAAAGATG
Organism: Burkholderiales bacterium; assembly: GCA_043744255.1. Lineage (GTDB taxonomy): Bacteria > Pseudomonadota > Gammaproteobacteria > Burkholderiales > Usitatibacteraceae > UKL13-2. The sequence goes on from JAYTVA010000096.1 coordinate 42,241, forward strand.
AAATTCACGCGATGCACGCTAAAGAATTGGTGCTGTCATCTGCGTTGTAGTTTTCCCGAATTCGCCCGCACTCACCCCCGTGCAATGTCCCGACCAAATTGCGCAATATTGGATAAAAGTCGCGACTTTTGTCCAATATGCACCACAATGGTCGAATGAAACGTGCCATTACCTCCTCTATTGCGGCAGACCTAAAAAAGAAAATGGTTTTTCTCACCGGCCCACGCCAGTCTGGAAAAACCAGCTTAGGTCGCGACTTGATCGCGGCCACGGGCGCGGGGCAATGCCTCAATTACGACGTCGCATAAGACCGCGCGCTCATCGAGCGCGGACAGTGGAATAAGCGCGCGCCACTGTTGGTGTTCGATGAAATCCACAAAATGCCCAAATGGAAAAATTGGCTAAAGGGCGTCAACGACGGCAAACCGCGCGCGCAACAAATTTTGGTGACCGGCAGCGCGCGGCTCGAACCGTTTCGCCAATCGGATGATTCATTGGCCGGTCGCTACTTTGGTTTGCGGCTGCATCCGTTTTCGGTGCGCGAGTGGTGCGAACAAACCGGCGCGACGCCGGAGAACGCGCTCACGCACCTGCTTGAACGCGGCGGATTTCCCTAGCCCTGCCTTGCCGAAAATAATGCCGACGCCGAACGCTGGCGCCGCCGATATTTTGATGGGTTGGTGCGTAACGACGTGCTGGAGTTTTCGCGCTTGCACGAGGTGCAGTCGATGCGCCTATTCGCCGAGATGTTGCGTAGCCGCGTCGGCGCGCCGCTGTCGCTTGCGTCGATCGCACGCGACCTTCATATCGCACCGACCACGCTCAAAAAATACTTGGATATTCTGGAAGCGCTGTACATTGTTTTTACCGTGCGCCCATGGCATCGCAACATCGCCCGCGCGACGCTGCAAGCGCCCAAAGTGTATTTCTACGATACGGGATTAGTGATCGGCGACGACGGTGTGCGATTCGAAAATTTCGTCGCCTGCGCGTTGTTGAATCACGTCGAATGCCTGTACGACACAAAGGGCAAAGAAACAGCCTTGCACTACATCCGCACCAAAGACGGCGCCGAAGTGGACTTTGCGATCAGCGAACAAGGCGCGCTAACCGCGCTGGTGGAATGCAAACTGACCGACCCCGTGCCTCATGCAGCGTTGCGGCGATTTGCGGGGGCGTTTCCAGATGCGGAGGCCACGCAGGTGGTGCGCGATCTGCGGCAGGGGCGCGAGTATGAAGAACTCAACGTGGATGCTGCGGCAACCTGGTTACTTGGATTGGCGAGGTAGCGTGGTGCGGAGACAATGCCGCGCAGATTTGTGCGCGCGACGTGTCGCAAAAAACGAATCTATCGCTTTGGGTCTACTGGCGGCGGAAGTTTTGATTTACGCCGAGCCTGAAGCTGAAGCTGCTGTTGCGGCGCATTCAATATGCGCTACCATAATCGGTGCGATTGTCGTTGCGGTTACTGCTACAAACCAATATCGCGGCATGCCATTTGTGTCCCAAATTTGTCAGGCTCGGCGCAGCCGGTGCCCGGCACCGACGCCATCACCGTAAAGGAAATTCCGTGAAGAAACTGACCTCTATACTTGCCGTGGCGCTATTGGGTGCATCGAGCGTCTGGGCGCAAAGTTGGCCTGCTAAACCCGTTACGCTGGTCGTTCCGTTTCCGCCGGGCGGCTCAACCGACATGATCGCGCGTACCCTTGCGCCAAAGCTGCAGGAAAGGCTCGGCACCACTTTAGTAATTGACAACAAGGCAGGCGCGGGCGGGACTATCGGATCGCAATTCGTGGCGCGCTCACCCGCGGATGGCTACACGATCCTCGTGACTTCGCTGGGCCCGTTGGTCATTGGCCCGCACTTGATGAAAAATACCGGCTACGATGCGCTGCAAGATTTCGATTTCATCAGCCTTGCGGTGCAGGCGCCCAATGTTCTCGCGGTGCCAGCCGCATCGCCCCACAAAACAGTGCTGGACGTCATCGCCCATCACAAAGCGAATCCCGGAAAAATGTCGTTCGCTTCATCGGGGAACGGCTCCAGCGATCATTTAACGGCAGAGATATTCTGGCAAATGACCGGCACTAGCGGATTACATGTTCCCTATAAAGGCGGTGCGCCAGCCATGACCGATCTGATTGGCGGTCAAGTTGATGCGACATTCATGAATATCAATACCGGGCTTGCCAATATCAAGGCGGGCAAACTCCGCGCACTCGCCATTACCAGCAGCAAGCGCTCGCCGTTGTTGCCAGATGTGCCGACATTGGAAGAAGCCGGCATCAAGGGTGTCAACGTCTATTCTTGGCAGGCCTTCGCCGCACCGAAAGGACTTCCTGCCGAGATCAAAGCCAAATTAAATGCCGCCATCGTCGCGGGACTCAATGACCCGGCGGTTAAAGCAAAGCTGCTCGAACTCGGCTTCGAAATCGTCGGCAATACCCCGGAGCAGTTTTCTGCTTTTCAGGCCACTGAATTCGCGCGCTGGAAAAAAGTCATCGAAGTCGGAAAAATCACCGCCAACTAGTCAACGTCATGTCTGTCGCGCCCCCTGTGCCCACTGCGCTCACTACACCCACGCCCCGTATCGCCGAGTATCGCGTTATTCCCGTCGCGGGTCGCGATAGCATGCTGTTGAATTTGAGCGGCGCTCATGCGCCATTCTTCACGCGCAACATCCTGATCCTGACCGATACGGCTGGTAATACCGGCGTTGGCGAGGTGCCGGGTGGCGAAAAAATTCGCCAGACTTTGGAAGACGCCAGAGCAATGGTGGTCGGGCAGCCGATTGGCAGCGGGCAATCTATCTTGCGGCGCGTGCAAGACGAGTTCGCGCATCGTGATAGCGGTGGCCGAGGTTTGCAAACGTTCGATTTGCGTACCACGATCCATACGCTCACCGCCATCGAATGCGCGATGTTGGATTTACTGGGTCAGCACCTCAATCTGCCCATTGCGGCCCTGCTGGGCGAAGGCCAGCAGCGCGATTCAGTCGAGATGCTGGGCTATCTGTTCTTTATCGCTGATCGTCGTCAAAGCGATCTGGATTACGCGAGCGAGCCGAATGCTGATAATGCGTGGAGCCGCCTGCGTCACGAACCGGCGCTCGATGCTGCGGCTATCGTGCGCCTTGCCGAGGCCGCGCACGCGCGCTATGGATTCAATGATTTCAAGCTCAAGGGTGGCGTGCTATCGGGCGAGGAAGAAACAGAGGTGCTACGTGCGCTGCATCAGCGGTTTCCGAGCGCGCGCGTGACGCTGGACCCCAACGGTGGTTGGCTGCTTAAAGACGCCGTTAGGCTGATGCGCGACATGCGTGGCGTCATCGCCTACGCGGAAGATCCCTGCGGCGCTGAAGCCGGCTTTTCAGGGCGTGAGGTCATGGCCGAATTTCGTCGGGAGACCGGCCTGCCCACCGCGACCAATATGGTGGCAACCGATTGGCGGCAACTGGTTCACGCGCTGTCGCTGCAGTCGATCGATATTCCGTTGGCCGACCCGCATTTTTGGACGATGGCGGGCTCGGTGCGCGTTGCGCAAACCTGCCGCGATTGGGGGCTCACCTGGGGTTCGCATTCCAATAACCACTTTGATATTTCTCTCGCCATGTTCACGCAAGTTGGTGCGGCTGCACCGGGGCGTGTGACCGCGATCGATACACACTGGATATGGCAAGACGGCCAACGCCTCACAACGGCCCCGTTGCAAATCGTGGAAGGCCGCATAAAGGTGCCAACCGCGCCCGGGCTAGGTGTAACGCTCGACATGGCCGAAGTGATGAAAGCCCATCAATGCTACCTCCAGCATGGGCTGGGCGGACGTGATGACGCGCATGCGATGCAATGCTTAATACCGGGCTGGAAATTTAATCCTAAACAACCTGCGCTGGTGCGCTAACGACGTGAAAGGAACACCATGAGAGAAAATCGACTCCGCACGATTTGGAAAGCGGGCGGTGCCGTGGTGAACGGTTGGCTCGCCATTCCTAATGGTTTTTCTGCTGAAACCATGGCACACCAAGGCTGGGATTCGCTAGTCATCGATTTGCAGCACGGCATGATCGACTACGCGACCATGATCCCAATGTTGCAGGCGATCTCAACCACCGCGACCGTGCCAATCGTTCGTGTGCCATGGCTGGAGCCTGGGATACTGATGAAAGCATTGGATGCAGGAGCCTATGCGGTTATCTGTCCGATGGTGAATTCGCGCGAGGACGCACAAAAACTTGTTGCCTACACCCATTACGCGCCGCGCGGCACGCGTAGCTTCGGGCCGGTGCGGGCGCTATTGTATGGTGGGGCTGATTATGCAAAGCATGCCAACGACACCATCGTCACTTTTGCCATGATCGAAACCAAGGCGGCACTGGATAATCTCGACGCCATCCTATCCACTCCAGGGCTCGATGCGGTTTACATCGGCCCCTCGGATTTGTCCTTGGCGCTGGGCTGCAGGCCGGTATTCGATGATGTTGATTCCCCGGTGGCCGAAGCGATTGACCATGTCCTCGCACGCGCGAAGGCGCATGGCATTGTCGCGGGTATCCATAACGGCACACCCGAGGCCGCACTAAAGCGCATCGCCAAAGGATTTCAATTCGTCACAATTGCATCGGATGCGCGCTTGATGGCGGCGGGCGCGCAGCAAGTCATGGCCGCGATGCGAGCCGGGCAACCTGAAAAAGCGGCAGGCCAGTATTGAGCGCCGTCATGCGCCTCGCAGCTTCCTCCATTTAAGACAACGCCCGCAGGCATTTTCATGAATCGCCCACCCCACACCATTCGCATGGATCAACGCGACAACGTCGCCATCGTCGCGAATGAGGGAGGGCTTGGCGCAGGAATAGCCTTGCCATCCGGCACCACGCTACGCGAGCACGTGCCGCAGGGACATAAAGTGGCGCTGGTCGATATTGATTTGGCCGCGCCGATATGGCGCTATGGGGTCGTGATCGGTACGGCACGGGCCGCGATCCCGGCGGGCAGTTGGGTGCACGAGCGGCTGCTGACGATGCCGAGCGCACGCGCGCTCGATGACTTGCCGATCGCGACGACACCGCCGCCACAACACGAGCCCCTGCACGGCTACACCTTCGAAGGTTATCGAAACGCCGATGGCTCGGTCGGGACGCGTAATATTCTGGCGATCACACAAACAGTGCAATGCGTGGCAGGCGTTACCGCGTTTGCCGTGCAGCGCATCAAAGCCGAATTGTTGCCGCGCTATCCCCATGTTGACGATGTCGTCGCGCTCGAACACAGCTACGGTTGCGGTGTTGCAATCGATGCGCCCGATGCGATCGTGCCCATTCGTACCTTGCGCAATATTAGTCTCAACCCCAACTTTGGCGGCGAAGTCATGGTGGTGAGCTTGGGTTGCGAGAAATTGCAGCCGGAACGCTTGTTGCCGCCGGGGTCGATTCCGATGGTTGATCAACGCCAATCGCGTGGCCACGAGTCGCCATCCGCCGCGCTCGATGTGGTGTGTTTGCAAGACGAGGCGCATGTGGGCTTCATGTCGATGGTTGAATCGATCATGCGCCAGGCTGAGCAACACCTACAGCGTCTCAATGCGCGCAAACGCGAACGCGTGCCCGCGAGCGAGTTGGTGGTCGGTGTGCAATGCGGCGGTAGCGATGCCTTTTCAGGGGTAACGGCCAACCCTGCCGTCGGCTTTTGCACTGATCTCTTGGTACGTGCTGGCGCGAGCGTTTTATTTTCCGAAACAACCGAGGTACGCGACGGCATCGATCAACTCACCGCGCGCGCCGCGAATGCGGACGTGGCCAATGCGATGAAACGCGAAATGGCTTGGTATGACAGCTATCTTCAGCGCGGTGGAGTGGACCGGAGTGCGAACACGACGCCGGGCAACAAACAGGGCGGCCTATCGAACATTGTTGAAAAAGCGATGGGTTCCATCGTTAAATCGGGAACAGCCCCGATTTCGAACGTGCTCGCACCCGGCGAAAAATTGTCCAGCAAAGGCCTCACCTTTGCCGCAACGCCGGCCAGCGACTTCATTTGTGGAACGCTGCAACTCGCAGCCGGTATGAATTTGCATGTATTTACGACCGGGCGCGGAACCCCGTATGGACTTGCTGCCGTACCGGTCATCAAAGTTGCGACGCGCACCGCCCTCGCGCGGCGCTGGCACGATCTCATGGACGTCAATGCAGGAACCATCGCCGATGGCGAGGCCACGATCGAGGAGGTCGGCTGGACGCTATTTCATTTGATGCTGGATGTGGCGAGCGGCCGCAAGCAGACGTGGGCGGAAAAATGGAAATTGCATAACGCGCTTGTGCTATTCAATCCTGCGCCGGTGACGTAGTCTCATTCCCGACGCCCGCGTATGCCGACGGCACGCGGCCCGAATGCCATAATCAAGGCTTCCCCTCCGCCGCGAGCATGCCCCATGAACGCGCCTCAACCGCTGCACCATTTGCCCTCCTTCGCGCACATGCGCGCCGCGTTTCTCGACGATGAAGCGCACGTCCTAAAGCCGCTGCTGGTCACCGCCGCACTCAACCCCGCCGCCATCGCACGGGTGGCAGCCACCGCCCGCGAACTTGTCGAGACCGTTCGCAGTCACCAACGCGCCCACGTCGGCATGCAATCGTTTTTGACGCAATACGATCTCGGCACGCAAGAGGGCGTGTTGCTGATGTGTGTGGCCGAGGCGTTGTTGCGGATTCCTGATGCGGCGACGGCGGACAAACTGATCAAGGATAAATTTACGCAGGGCGATTGGCAGCGGCATCTTGGTCAGTCGGATTCGTTGCTGGTGAACGCGGGTACGTGGGGGATGATGTTGACCGGCAAGCTGGTGTCGGTGGCGCCGGAGAGTGTGGCGGATGTGGGCGGGTGGCTGACGCGCTTGGCGGCGCGCGCGGGCGAGCCGATTGTGCGCACGGCGTTGCGGCAGGGCATGAAGATGATGGCCGAGCAGTTTGTGATGGGGCGCACGATTGATGAGGCGCTAGAGCGTTCGGTGTCCGATGACGAACGCAAATATTTGCATTCGTTCGATATGCTCGGCGAGGCGGCGATGACGGCGGATGATGCCGAGCGTTATTTCGTCGCGTATCAGGACGCGATTCGGAGCATCGCGGGCTACGCGAAATCAGCCAAGTCGGTATTTGAAGCACCCGGCATTTCAGTCAAACTTTCTGCGCTGCATCCACGTTATGAGCTGGCGCAACGCGAGCGCGTGATGCGTGAGCTGCTGCCGAAATTGTTGCATCTTGCCGAGATGGCGCGCGATGGCGGCCTCGGGATTACATTCGATGCGGAGGAATCTGAGCGGCTTGAGTTGTCACTCGAATTATTCGCAAACACGTTTATTGACGGGCGTTTCCAAGGGTTTGAGGGGATTGGCCTTGCGGTGCAGGCTTACCAAAAACGCGCCGCGCATGTGATTGATTGGCTCGCTGAATTGAGCCATCGCGCCAAGCGCCGCATCATGACGCGGCTGGTGAAAGGTGCGTATTGGGATACCGAAATTAAGCGCGCGCAGGCGCAGGGTCTCGCTGGCTATCCGGTGTTTACGCGCAAGGCGAATACCGATGTTTCCTACCTCGCGTGTGCGGCAAAAATGTTGGCGCGACCCGATGCCTTCTATGGACAATTTGCCACGCACAACGCGCATACGGTCGCGACCATTTTGGAATGCGCGACGACCAATAATCATTTTGAGTTTCAGCGTTTGCACGGCATGGGCGTGGAGTTGTATGACGCGGTGCTCGCGCGCAACGGCACCGCCTGCCGCGTCTACGCGCCGGTCGGTAGCCACGAAGATTTGTTGCCCTACCTCGTGCGGCGCTTGCTGGAGAACGGTGCTAATTCATCGTTCGTGAATCGCATCGCCGACCCCGCGGTGTCGATTGACGATGTGATCGCCGACCCGATTGCGATCTGTGTGCGCAACGAATCGAAGGCCAATCCCAAATTGCCGTTGCCGAAAAATTTGTTCGCGGCATCCAACGTACCACGAGAAAATTCGCGCGGCTTTAGTTTTGCTGACGTGACCGCGACCGACGTATTGCAGGCCGAGATGGCGGCGTCGCTCGCGCGCCACGACTGGCTCGCCAAACCGTTGATCGCGGGCGAAGCGATGCACGGCGCGCCGCAAGACGTGAATTCACCAATCGATCTCATCAAGATCGGTGTGGTGGAAGAAGCCGATGATGCGTTGCTGAATCTCGCACTCGATCTCGCAGCGAAATGGCCGGGCATGCACGCACTGGAGCGCGCAGCAGTGCTGAATCGCGCAGCACAATTGCTCGAAACACGGCGTGCCTCCTTGATCGCGCTGATGGTACGTGAGGCCGGTAAGACCTTGCCCGACGCGCTGGGTGAGGTGCGCGAGGCGGCAGATTTTTGCCGGTACTACGCGGCGCAGTGTCGGCAACATTTCGCGCACGGTGAATTGCTGCCGGGCCCGACCGGTGAATCGAATGAATTGTCACTGACGGGGCGCGGTGTGTTCGCATCGATTTCGCCGTGGAATTTTCCGCTGGCGATTTTTCTGGGGCAGATCACCGCCGCGTTCGCAGCAGGCAATGCGGTCATCGCTAAACCCGCCGAGCAGACACCGCTGATTGCGTTTGAAGCGGTGAAATTGTTGCTCGACGCAGGCATGCCAAAAGACGCCATCGCACTGGTGCCGGGACGCGGGGAAGTGGTTGGCGCGAAGTTGGTGGCCGATCATCGCGTCAGTGGCGTGGTGTTCACTGGCGGCACCAACACCGCGCAGGCGATCAACCGCAGCCTCGCCAATCGTCCGGGGCCGATCATTCCGTTTATTGCTGAGACCGGTGGGCTCAACGCCTTGATCGCGGATTCATCGGCGTTGCCCGAACAAATTGTGAATGACGTGATCGCATCAGCCTTCAACAGCGCGGGGCAACGTTGCTCGGCACTACGCATTCTGTGTGTGCAACGCGACATCGCGCCACGGGTGATGACGTTGCTGCACGGCGCGATGAATGAATTGCGGCTCGGCGATCCGGCCAAACTCGATACCGACATTGGCCCGGTGATTGATCGTGAGGCGTTTGAAATGTTGATCGCGCATCGTGAAGCGATGGCGAAAGACTTTCCGCAAATTGGCCAAACACCATTGCCGCGCGATATTCCACCGGGGCATTTTTTCGCACCCTGCGCGTTTGAAATTCCGGCCTTCGACACCATCAAATCAGAAGTGTTCGGGCCGATCCTGCATGTGTTCGCGTTTGACGGCGACGCGTTGATGAACGTGGTCGATCAGATCAACGCCAGTGGCTATGGCCTCACACTCGGTATCCATTCGCGGATCGAAGAAACCATCGCCGCGATTCGTGCGCGGGCGCGGGTGGGCAATGTGTACGTGAACCGCAATCAAATCGGCGCAGTGGTGGGTGTGCAGCCGTTTGGCGGCGAGGGCTTGAGTGGCACTGGGCCGAAAGCTGGTGGGCCGCATTACTTGTTCCGTTTTGCCTCGGAACGCACGTTTACTGTCAACACGGCGGCGGCGGGCGGCAATGCGGCGTTGATCGCGAGTTCGGAATAGGCGTAAATCAAAACCGATGCTTCCGAAAGCGCGTACATTGACGAGTACCGTTTCGGAGTCGAGACCATGTCCATCGTTCCCCATATCGCAAAACACCGCTGCATCGTGTCTGCCACGCTGGCTGTCTCGGCCGCACTGAACGCTGGTTGCGCAAGTGTTGCCACGCCGATTGCCGATGCCGCGCGCGCGCGATTAGTGACGCCGTTCTCGTCGGCGACTGCGGATGGCGCGATCCCAGTCAGTTGGCAGCCGTGGATCATGTCGAAATTTTTGAAACGCACCGAATATCGGATCGTGCACGAAGCGGGCAAACCCGTTCTCGAAGCGCGTGCCGACGCCGCCGCGTCTGGGTTGCTACAGGAAGTTTCCGTTGATCCCAACGTACATGGGCTGTTGTCATGGCGTTGGAAAGCGCCAACGCTAATGCCCACCGCCGACAACAGCCGGCGCGGCTTTGATGATTCGCCGGTGCGGGTGATTGTCGCGTTCGACGGCGATCGCAGCAAATTTGATTTTGAAGATCGCGCCGTCGCCGAGACAGTGCAAATGTTTAGCGGGCGCGAAATGCCCTACGCGACCATTATGTATATCTGGGAAAACAAATTGCCCTTGAATACGGTGCTGGAAAACGCCAACTCGGGGCGCGCAAAAATGATCGTGGCCGAAAGTGGCGCGGCACGGGTAGGACAGTGGTTGGCATTCACCCGCGACCTCAAGGCCGACTACCGCCGCGCGTTTGGTGAAGAGCCGGGGAAAATTATTTCGGTCGGCGTGATGACGGATTCAAACTCCACCAATTCACAAGTCACCTCGTACTACGGCGACATCAATTTCCATTCGGCTGCGGTGGCGGCCAAATAGCGGGCGCTAGAGCTTCTTCGCCTCATCAGGCGCATGTTCGCCTGAGAGCAACACCAACATCGACTTGTCCTCGCCCTTCCAGTATTCGACCGCGTCTTGAAACAATTCGGTGACGGTCTCTAACTGGCTTTCGTGGTGCTTGGTGAATGCGTCGGTGTGGTCGAAATAAATCACGTAGCCCTTGGCCTCGTGCCACTCGAAATCGGTGATGCAGTCGTAGAACGCATCCCAGTTCTTGCCGAAATGATCGGGAAACTTCATCGCCACGGCGGCGTGATTGAGAAACTGATCTTTCTTCTCGATTTTCTTGCCCTCAAGATGGAAGAAGGCGAATTTTTTTGCCTTGGCGAGCTTGGCAAGTTCGGTCACGCTGGCATGCGATTTCAGCCAATAAACGCCGCGTGGATGGTCGCTGGCGAGGATCGTTTTCAGTTCGGGCGATGGCATGAGTTTTCCCTTATCCCTTGATGCGACGGAAGGTCGCGTAATGATCATCGGTGTAATAGCACTCGCGGGCGGCGGCAGTGGCGTTGCCGGTGCCGCCACAGACGATTCGGCGCGCGCCGCGTGTGCGCTCACCGGGTGTTTTCACGGTGTACTCGTGATAGTAGCCGCGCTGCTGCTTGGGCAATATGCGTTCACGATTAGAAAAAATCACGCCGTCTTTTGAATACGGAAATGGCCCGTTTTTGGCGATCAAAGCCAGCGTGGTTTGCGCTTCCTTGGGCAATTCGGATTCTGAAATCGTCGCCGATTTCTTGGACATCGCGGGTGCAGATTCGCGTGCTTCTGGCGCGCTGGCGGGCCACAGGGCAATCGCAATGGCGACTGTTACCACGACAAAGCCGATCACGATTTTCCAGAAAAAGTTGCTAAACAGTTTCGACATTTTCAATTCCCTTTGTTTGAAGCAGCGATGCTAGTTTATCGTTGAATCCCGCCCTGCCAAAACTAAATCGCAGGCGAAATTGTTACACTGGTCTGTTACGCCGGTTTGTGCGGACACTTCACTTTTACGCAATCGGCGTAGAGGTAGAGCGAGTGATCGTGAATATCAAAGCCACGATCTTTGGCGACTTTGATTTGCCGTTTTTCAATTTCAGGATCGTAGAATTCTTCCACCTTGCCGCACTGCATGCACACTAGGTGATCGTGGTGGCTGCCTTCGTTCAACTCGAATACTGCCTTGCCGCTCTCGAAGTGGTGCCGCACCAATAACCCCGCTTGCTCAAATTGCGTGAGCACGCGATAGACAGTAGCGAGGCCGATGTCGGCGTTTTCATTGAGCAGCAGCTTGAACACATCCTCGGCCGTCATGTGCCGCACTTTCGCGTTTTGAAAAAGCTCCAGCACCTTCAGGCGCGGAAAGGTGGCCTTGAGGCCGATGTTGCGGAGGTCTTTGGATTCGGACATGGGTTTGAAGGTTAAGAGGTGTCGAGAGAATCATAAGCCTTTTCGGGCGCTCGGTTATACTCATCAGGTCTTCTCGAAGGAAATTTCCATGCGCTCCACCCTCGTAAAAATTACTGTTGCGACATCCCTTGCTACGTTGCTTTCCGCGTGCGCTGGCTATGGCGTGCACAAAATCGATATTCAGCAGGGCAATCTGGTGACGCAAGAAGCGCTGGCAAAGGTGAAGCCGGGCATGAGCCGTTCGGATGTGCGCAATGCGCTCGGCACGCCGCTAGTGCAAGATGTGTTCCACGGCAACCGCTGGGACTACTACTTCACCGACGACCGGGGCACCAAGTACGGGCCGTTCGGACGCGACAAACAAAAATTTGCGGTGACGATTTTTTTCGAGAGTGACAAGGTCTCGAAAGTCGAAGGGCAAGCTTCACCGATTGAAATTCTCACCGGTGGCGGTGAAAAACGCGTGATCCCCAACGCCATACCGCCCGGCGCACCGCCGCCGAAGTCCTAGTTCGCGCGATGAGTGCTATCAAACTCGCCATCGCGGGCGCAGGCGGGCGCATGGGGCGCGCGCTGTTGGATGCGGCGGCCCTTGATGCCGCATTCACTGTCGGCGCGGCACTTGAGCATGTTGGCAGTCCGCTGCTTGGTTCACCCGCTGGTGGCGTGATCGTTTCCGCCGACCTCGCCGCGATGTCGGCTGCTGACATTCTGGTTGATTTCACCCGGCCTGCGGGCACCTTGGCGCATTTGGCTGCGTGCAAAGCGCATAACGTCAAAGCCGTGATTGGCACCACTGGTTTCAGCGACGACGAAAAAGCGCAAATCGCCGACTACGCTACACACATCGCCATCGTGTTCGCGCCGAATATGGGCGTGGGCGTGAATGTCTCGTTGAAGCTCGTCGAAATGGCGGCGAAATCATTGGGTTTTGATTTCGATATTGAAATTTTTGAAGCGCATCACAAGATGAAAGTCGATGCGCCGTCTGGCACCGCGCTGGCATTGGGTGAAGCTGCCGCCAAGGGGCGCGGGCAGTTGCTCAATGAAGTCGCGGTCTATGCGCGGCATGGTGTGACCGGCGAGCGTAAAGCGGGCACGATTGGTTTTTCGGTGGTGCGCGCGGGCGACATCATCGGCGAACACACCGTGTATTTTGCCGGTGCTGGCGAGCAAATTGAAATCACCCACAAGTCGTCATCGCGCACTATCTATGCGCAGGGTGCCTTGCGCGCCGCAAAATTTCTTGCCGACAAGCCGCGTGGATTGTTTGATATGCACGAGGTATTGGGCTTGAAATAGCGATTTCAAGTTGCCTTTACAGCGGGTTTCGACTAAAATGCTTTCTTAATCGCGAAGCAACGCAGGACGTTCCAAAAACGCGGGAAAGAGCCACGTGGGTAGAAACCCTAAGGCCTTTCCCGTTTTTTATGTCCGGCGTTTGTGATGCGCGTGCCCCTTGCCGCGGAGAAATATTGTGTTACAGACCACGCCTACCCTGCCTGCTGTTCTTGTTTTGGCCGATGGTTCTGTATTCAAGGGCATCTCCATCGGTGCCCAACCTGTGCACTCGCACGCTGTCGGTGAAGTCGTATTCAACACCGCCATGACCGGCTATCAGGAAATTCTCACCGACCCATCGTACATGGGGCAGATGGTGACGCTCACTTACCCACACATCGGCAACACCGGCACCAATCCGGAAGACGGCGAATCGAACCAGACCTACGCATCTGGTCTCATCATTCGCGATCTGCCGACGCTCGCGTCCAACTGGCGCATGACCGAAACGCTGCCTGAATATTTGCGCCGCAATAACGTGGTGGCGATTGCCGATCTCGACACGCGCCGCCTCACCCGCATGACCCGTGAGAAGGGCGCGCAGAATGGTTGCATTCTGGTCGGTGCCACTGATGATGCTGCGATCAAAAAGGCACAGGCGTTCGCAATAGCCGCGCCAAGCATGTCCGGTCTTGATCTCGCCAAAGTCGTTTCTTGCGAAAAGTCCTACGAGTGGAATGCCTCAACCTGGGCGCTGGGCGCGGGGTTTCGGCAAATCACCGATACAAAATTTCATGTGGTCGCGTTCGATTACGGCGTCAAACACAACATCTTGCGTATGCTCGCGGATCGCGGCTGCAACGTGACGGTGTTGCCTGCGCGCGCGACCGCCGCTGAGGCGCTCGCGCTAAAACCCGATGGCGTTTTTTTGTCGAATGGCCCCGGTGACCCAGAGCCGTGCGATTACGCGATTCGAGCGATCCAGGAAATCATTGCAAGCAATGTCCCCGTGTTCGGCATTTGTTTGGGCCATCAACTGTTGGCTCTGGCCTCGGGTGCCAAGACGATGAAGATGAAATTCGGCCATCACGGTGCCAATCATCCGGTGCAGGATTTGGCGACGAAAAAAGTCTACATCACGAGCCAAAATCACGGCTTCGCAGTCGATGAGAAAACCTTGCCCGCGAACCTGCGCATCACCCACCAGTCTTTGTTTGACGGCACTTGTCAGGGGATCGAGCGGACCGACCAGCGCGCGTTTAGTTTTCAGGGGCACCCGGAGGCGAGTCCGGGCCCGCATGAGGTGGGGTATTTGTTTGATCGATTTGTGGCGATGATGGGGGCGGCGCGTGGCGGTTAAGAGATCTACGGCGAAATCTGCCACTCGTCTCACGGCAGAACAGGCACTAGTTGAATACGAAGTCGTCCGTTCAAAGATTTCCATCGTGCGCGGTGTACGTGTAATGTTTGGCCGTGATCTTGCGGAGCTATACAGCGTGGAGACCAAAGTCATCATGCAAGCGGTGCAGCGAAACATTGATCGCTTCCCGAGTGATTTTATGTTTCAGCTTTCAAATGAGGAGTTTATGAGTTTGAAGTCACAATTTGTGACTTCAAATGAAGGTGGGCGAGGGGGCATTCGTAAACTGCCCTACGCCTTCAGCGAGCAGGGTGTCACCATGCTTTCCAGTGTATTGAGAAGTCCTCGCGCTGTTGCGGTGAATATCGAAATCATGCGCGCGTTTGTCCACATGCGAAATCTGATTAATAGCAATCAGGAACTTGCACGCAAAGTGGCAAAGATGGAAGCAGAGTACGACGAACAGTTCGCGGTTGTGTTCAAAGCCATCCGAGAATTGATGGACGACAAAATTGACAGTAAAGCGAATCGCTCGAAACCTAAACGCAAGATTGGCTTCACCTGAAAGTCCGAGGTCAAGACTTGAGGTCACAAATTGTGACTCCAAATTAACTATTCTGATTTAACAAGGTGCCATAGGTACAAAACTAGCGAGTGGAAATTGAGCCAATAAATGATACTGACCCCGCCCCCCTACAGCGAGATCTCTGCAGTCGTAATCATGATAATTGCAGTTGGGATTGCTTGGCCAAAAAAAGATCAGAAAGACTTGAGTAGTAGCTAAATATGCCAAAACGTACCGACCTAAAATCCATCCTCATCATCGGTGCTGGTCCGATTGTCATCGGGCAAGCGTGCGAGTTTGATTACTCTGGCGCGCAGGCGTGTAAGGCGCTGCGTGACGAGGGTTTCAAAGTCATTCTCGTCAACTCGAACCCTGCCACGATCATGACCGACCCGAACATGGCGGACGTGACGTACATCGAGCCGATCACTTGGCGCGTCGTGGAAAAAATCATCGCGAAGGAACGCCCTGATGCGCTGCTACCCACGATGGGTGGCCAGACCGCGTTGAACTGCGCGCTCGATCTTGCTAAGCACGGCGTGCTGGCGAAATATGACGTCGAGATGATTGGCGCCACGCGCGAGGCCATCGACAAAGCCGAAGATCGTGAAAAATTCAAACAGGCAATGACGAAAATTGGTCTTGCCTCGGCGCGTTCGATGATCGCGCATTCGATGGAAGAAGCCGTGCAAGTGCAGGCTTCTATTGGCTTCCCAGCCATTATTCGCCCGAGCTTCACGATGGGCGGCTCGGGCGGTGGCATCGCGTACAACCGTGATGAGTTCGAAGAAATTTGCGAGCGCGGCCTCGAAGCCTCGCCGACCAAAGAGTTGCTGATCGAAGAGTCCCTCCTCGGCTGGAAAGAATTCGAGATGGAAGTGGTGCGCGATAAAGCGGACAACTGCATCATCATCTGCTCAATCGAAAACCTCGACCCGATGGGCGTGCATACCGGCGATTCGATCACCGTTGCGCCCGCGCAAACGCTGACCGACAAGGAATACCAGATCATGCGTAACGCATCGATTGCGGTGTTGCGCGAGATCGGCGTTGAAACCGGCGGGTCAAACGTGCAGTTTGCGGTGAACCCGAAAGATGGCCGCATGTTGGTGATCGAAATGAATCCGCGTGTATCGCGCTCCTCCGCACTGGCGTCAAAGGCGACTGGTTTTCCGATTGCAAAAATTGCCGCCAAGCTTGCGGTGGGATATACGCTCGACGAATTGAAGAACGACATTACCGGCGGTGCCACACCTGCGTCGTTTGAGCCGTCGATAGATTACGTTGTCACCAAAGTACCGCGATTTGCGTTCGAGAAATTCCCGCAAGCCGACGACCGTTTGACGACACAGATGAAGAGTGTTGGCGAAGTGATGGCCATAGGGCGCAATTTTCAGGAGTCACTGCAAAAGGCATTGCGCGGTCTTGAAACGGGGGTTGATGGTTTCAACCTGAAGACGGTTGATCCTGAAAAAATTGGCGATGAATTGGCCTACCCGCGTGGCGAGCGGCTCTGGTATGTAGCCGATGCGTTTGGAATTGGCATGTCGCTCGAAGAAATTCACGGTTACACGAAAATAGATTTGTGGTTTCTCGCGCAGATCAAGGAATTGGTTGATCGTGAGCTGGCGATTGAGAAAAAAACACTCGAACAAATCGATGCTGACGAGATGCGCGAAATCAAGCGCATGGGATTCTCGGATCGCCGATTGGCGCACCTCTTGAAGCGAAAAGAGGCTGAAGTCCGCGCCAGACGGCATTCTTTCAATATTCGTCCTGTCTACAAACGCGTCGATACCTGCGCTGCCGAATTCGCAACGTCCACCGCCTACATGTATTCCAGCTATGACGAAGAGTGCGAAGCCAACCCGACCAGTAACAAGAAAATCATGATTCTCGGTGGTGGGCCAAACCGCATCGGGCAGGGCATCGAGTTCGATTATTGCTGCGTACACGCGGCGCTGGCGTTGCGCGAAGATGGCTATGAAACCATCATGGTCAACTGCAATCCGGAAACAGTATCGACCGATTACGACACGAGTGATCGGCTCTATTTCGAGCCGTTGACGCTCGAAGATGTGCTCGAAATTGTCGACAAAGAAAAACCGATTGGCGTGATCGTGCAGTTTGGTGGACAGACGCCATTGAAGCTTGCGCGTGCGCTGGAGGCCAACGGCGTGCCGATTATCGGCACCACGCCGGACATGATCGATATGGCCGAAGACCGCGAGCGCTTCCAGAAATTGATTCACGATTTGGGATTACTGCAACCACCGAACCGCACCGCACGCACCAATGAAGAAGCCATCATCAAGGCACGTGAAATCGGCTATCCGTTGGTGGTGCGTCCGAGCTACGTGCTGGGCGGCCGCGCGATGGAAATCATTCACGTCGAATCAGATCTTGAGCGCCACATGCGCGAAGCCGTGAAGGTGTCGAACGATTCGCCGGTGTTGCTGGATCGTTTCCTGAACGACGCTATCGAGGTCGATGTCGATGCGGTCAGCGATGGCACTGAGGTGATGATCGGCGGCATCATGGAGCATATCGAACAGGCGGGTGTGCATTCGGGTGATTCCGCCTGCTCGCTGCCGCCGTTTTCGTTATCAGTTGAATTGCAGGATGAATTGCGCAAACAAACGGTTGCGATGGCCAAGGGCCTCAATGTCGTTGGACTGATGAATGTGCAGTTCGCGATTCAAGAACTTGACGGCGTAGCGAAAGTTTATGTGCTTGAGGTAAATCCGCGAGCATCGCGTACCGTGC
>JAYTVA010000097.1:0-16384 GCA_043744255.1 Burkholderiales bacterium
GTTGCCAAACCACGGACCCCATGAGCCACACCCCCGTCAATCAGAAATGCTACGCTTCCTTTTGACGGGTGTCATCCACAAATTCAATGGTAGACCCCATATTCACGCACAATGGTAGACCCCAGATTCGTTGTTGGGCAAACGATGAAGCCGTTTACCCAACGTGCTGGCTAGGGTTTGCTTCTTTGCTCCCGCAAAATCTCCTCTCGAATCCGCGCATAATCTTTCAGCGTTTTCATCTGTGCAGGCATGGAATCAAACGTGCGTAGCGCCTCAGCGAGCCGTGCTGATTTTTCCGCCGGGTTTGCCAGCGCGGCCGCAAACAACGCTTCGGCATAATCACCTTTCAGCGTCACCGCATCGCTTTTTTGCACGGCGGGCAGTTGGAAAAACGCCAGTGCCGGTTTGAGCGTGTTGTTGGCGTCGTAAAGTTTAGCTTGCCGCGCAAGCGCAAGCGCAAGCCTCGTGCGAGCAACGTTGGCGTCGCGTTCAGTCGCCAGGCTCTGGCGTTGGTCTCTCAAGCGCTCCTGAATTTCCTGTTGTGCCATGCTCGCAGCACCAGCGTGGTCGCCTTTCATCATCAGTGCGCGGTAGGTGATTTCGTAGAGGCCCAGAAGTACAGGATTGCTTCCCGATCCCGCATCCTTGCCGAGCTCGGCTCGCCGCCCAAGTAACGCGACAATATGTTTGGCCATTTCCGACTCGATTGCATCAATTTTATCTTTGCGTCCCGCGAGGAGATCAACGCGGGCGCGCCAACTCGCCAACTCTGCCAGCGTGCCAATGCGTGGCCCCTTGTCGTTGGTCGTGGCCAGAAATGACTTCAGATACTCGTTGGCCTTTTTCAGTTCGACTTCGGCGGCGTCGAATTTACCTTCTTGGGCAAAGGCATCGGCTAGGATGCCGTGCCAACTAATGAGATTGCGCAGACTAAATCCGTTGATTTTCTCGGCCTTATCAATTGCTAGCATGGATTGGAAAACTGCAATACCTTCCTCGACCCGTCCCAACTCATACAGCGCGCGTGACGCCTGGCCCTTCGTCACCCGCAGGTTGTTCTGTGAACCCGAGTTGCCCGGGTCGAGTGCCGTGACTATTTCCTGCACACGCCGGGCGTCGCGCGAATAGCGCAGTACGCCGTTCCACCGCAGGTTGGCTACTTCGATGTTGCCGAGATGGCCGACTGCAGTTGATTTCGCGCGTAGGCCAGGCCGATGGCCGGGACGCTTTTCGAGTAATCCATCGGCGAGCGCGATGGCCTCTTGCAAGATCGGTGTTGCCTCATCGGGCTTACCGAGGGATGTGAGCGCTTCGCCAACTTGCCAGCTAACCGTGACATAGCCAGACGTCGCAACCAGATTGCTGAGATCGAGCGCCCCATTGGCTGCGGCAATCTTGCGCGCCACCAAATAGTGTTCCATGGCCGCCTCCGGCCGACCGCGGCGCAGTAACGCAAAGCCCAAGTTTGCACGCAAGACGGCTTCGGTCCAGACGGCGGTCTTACTCGCGTTGGGCTTGGCGGCAACGGGGACAAGGATGGCAAGCGACTCCTCGGCTGCTTTGGTCGCGCCGACCATATCGAAGCGATTCGTAAAGTTGTTGACGTCCGCCTCACCGACGCGGGCGAGCGCGATCGCGGTTTCATCGCTGTTGTCACCTGCGGCACGCATCTCGTCTAGGGTTTTCTTGCCCGATTCAATGTATTTTTTCGCCTCGTCCGCGCGGCCGAGCAGCGTGATGACCTGTGCATAGCGTGCCTGCGCGACCGCGCTATTGCGTTTGGTTTCCGGCGTACGCGCTTCGGGCGGCAGTTTGTCGTAGTACTCAACGGCTTTTTTGGCGAGGCCACCGACGACGTCAAGACGACCAATCGGCGACATTTCCTCGTAAAAATCATCGAGGATATACACCACCAGTTTTTCGGATTCTTCGCGCGAGGTTTCCGAAATGGCGCGGGTTTTCAACGCTTCGGCCTCAGCTTTTTCAGCACGGTTGGCGCTATAAATGCCATAGACTCCGCTACCCACGGCCACTACCGACAGTACGGCGCAACCAATCGCAATCTGCCGTGCACGGATCAGCGCCTTGCGGGTGGTGCGTTCGCGCTCCTTCTGCTGCACCAGTTTTTTCTCGGCCACATCAAGCGCTTCGCGTTCCAAGCGCTGCGCGCGGCTCGCCTTGACCACCCCGCACAGCACATCGTGCGTGAGTTCTACGCGCCGCACGTCCAGCCGCTCTTCGATGCGCAGCAGACGCCGATTGACCAGTGTCGGCAAGGCATCGGGCGACGCACCCGCCGCCGCAAACGCTTTCGCCAATCGTTCTTCGGCGAGATTTTCACGGTAACCAGAATCGGTGAGCAGTTCGTCCTCAATCACCTTGCGCACGGCGGGCGGTTGATCGGCCAGCGCACGCTCGTAGAATTCGGAGAGGATGGTGTCGTGCGAACCAGCCAACAAATCTGCCGAGATTTCGCTCTTGCCCTGCGCGATGCGGGCGTTGTTTAGCTCGCGGCAGATGAGGCTCAACAGTGATGGCTCAACTTCCGCGTTCGGCAATTCCGAGCCGCCCGCGACAAAGCGCACGATCGCTTCGGCGATCTCCTGCGTGACCAACTTGCCGCCGGGCTTTTGTACCGCCGCAAGTGCTTGTTGCCCATTCATGCGGGCGAGGCGCATACGGTTCTGCGTGATCGACGGCATCGCCGCCTTCACGCTTTCCAAATGCGCCAGATAGTCTTCGCGCAGCGCGATCAGGATGCGGTAATCCTCGCGGGCAAAATCGAAACGCTCGGTGACGGTATCGTCTTCTTCCAGGAGCGCTTCGAGTTTTTTCGGCAGACGATTCTCTACCAGATCAGCCAAATCTTCGATGAACTGTGCGGCGCGATTGCGACCGACATCGTCGGCTTGGGCAAGCGTAAAAATTTCCTCGAACTGATCGAAGATCAACAGCGGGATCAGCGTTTTTCCGTTGGCATCGCGCAGGATGTCGTCGCGATGATGCAAGAATTCCCACAATGATTCGCCTTCGACCGCCGTGCCCGGCTGCGCCCACTGGCCGGTCGATTCCGTTGCTTCGAAAATCGCGCGCTTGATTTGCTCGGACGGCGGCGGTGATTCGGGTGAATAGTCGATCCGCACATAGACCGGGCAAAAACCTTCTGGCCGTAGGCGCGGCACAATGCCCGCGCGCAAGATCGAGGTTTTTCCCAGGCCAGATTGGCCGAACAGAACGGTGAGCAGTTTTCGCTGCACGCGACGGGCAAGTTCAGCAACTTCCTCTTCACGGCCGTAAAAATAGCCGCGCGTTTCTTCAGTGAAAGAGGCGAGGCCGATCCAGGGGTGTTGGGGGTCGATAGCGGATTGTTGCGTGTCGGCAGTTAACGGTGCGGTACTCATGATGCCCGTCCAGCCAATAATGTTTTCAACCGCGCCACAAATTCTGCGGATGGATCACCACCCGGCATTTGCGTCATATGCACGGCCTTGAATTTGTCCGGCACTTTCGCGTCGCGCTCATCGATGGCGTCGATACACACCGGCAAAATAAATAGCGCGTCGTCCGCCATGTTGCGCGTGCGGTCCAGTGCGTAACTCCATTCGCGACGGAAATAAGCTTCCAGCCGCTGCTCGGTCGCGGCTGAAATCACCGGAATAAAAAAGGCACAGCGGGCAATATTTTTCTGAATCTTCCTATCAAAATCGTCGCCGCTTTCGAGCCGTTCCATATCGAACCAGACTTTGATGCCGGCTTGATCGAACGCTGCCTTGAGCTTTTGCACCGCCGTCAAGTCTTCGCGTGCGTAGCTGATGAAGACCGCGTTGTCGGGCATTTCGCGTTCGGGCGGCATGAATCTCTGCGGGGCGGGGTTCAACGCAATCACATCGGCGGGCTTGCGACGCGCCATCCAGCGGCGATGCAACTCATCAACAAAATGTTCAGCGCCCGTGTAGACGCGAGTACGCACGCTCACCTGTTGCAGGAACGCCATCAGGCGCTCGTCGCTGCCGCTGTGGTCATCGGCCAACACTTCACCGACATCGCGTGGATCGGAAAGCCTGCGCCGCTTGGCCATGCGCAAAAACAAGCGCGCCAGCCAATTAGAAAAATTGCTGCCGATCAGCAAAATGTGGCTGTGTTCCAGCTCGTAAAAAAGTTTTTCGGGACTGAGGTGCTCGCGTTGCAGCGCGCAGACAAATTCGAGCATGTCCTCATCCGATACGACGTAGGTCGGCGAAGCTGAACAACGGCCGAGCAGGTGATACACAACGGGCCGTTGCAGATGCTCGCGTTCACTGGGAATATCGGCGACGCGGTTTGGCGTGTAGCTAATCACCTCGGTTGATTGCGCGCCTGCAAAACGCTGATTGTTGATCGCCTGTTCGAGAAACGAGTCAAACGTGGTGGTGACGAACAAATCGAAATCGGTAATCTCGGCAAGCTGCTTCAATGCCTTCGGCGGCTCAAAGGTGATTTCACGCAAGATACTGCGAACGCGGGTGTACGTATCTTCGCGCCGCCCGCGCGCGGACAAAAACCAGCAGACCACATCGTTGAGTGTGTAGGGCTGCGGAAGCAACGACGTGTCGACGTTCAATTTCGCGGCGAGTTTGTCGGCAAGCCAGTCGTAGAAAAGTCGCGGGCCGGTGTCGGTGTCGACCTTCAGTAGCTCCGGGCCGATGATCGGGATAACGCGTTTTTCTTCGATGAAATTGAGCAGATCTTCCCACGCATCATCGTCAAAATTGGGAGCGGGAATGTCGAGATTGTGGACGTTGCTCATGAGCGCCGCCCCGCTCTCTGACAACCGCCAATATTTTTCGCCACGACAAAAAGAACCTGACAAGAATAACAAACCGGAAACAGCATGAGCTGCGCTCCCCGTATTCTTTTTTGTCCGCCGTGCTGACGTGGTCTTCGGTTGAGCCACGCAATACAAAACGCAGGGACACTGGCTACATTTCGTGCTAGCAGTATAGCGCGCTGCGGTTTAATTTGGTTTGTGTTTAGGCGGAGGGCGGAATAGAACATATGGCGTTTCTTGCATTGCCAAGCTGCTGCTTTGTTGAAAAGTGATATTTTTGTTCTGGCGCTATTCTCGTAGATGCGACTGCCCCATCATCGCCATAACGCGGCTCGTTGCGCAAATCGCGGGTTAAGGATCAACCGTATCATCCGACGTTGCCAGCAGCGGTGAAGTCAGGGAACGTCGCAACCTGACCTGGCAAATGGTGCCTTGGCGAGCAATAAATTTCAAAATTTCACTCTTGACTGAAATAACTAGCAAGCGTATTGTTTACCCATGGAACTCAAACCTGTCGCCAAACGCTTCGTCCTCCACTGGGGTGAGATGGGCTCTACTTGGGGCGTGAATCGCACGGTCGCGCAAATTCACGCGCTGCTGTTCATTGCTGGTCGGCCAATGAACGCGGATGAAATCACCGAAACGCTAGACGTGGCGCGCTCAAACGTGAGTATGAGTTTGCGCGAGTTATCCAACTGGAATCTGATTCGCACCGCGCCGTTGATGGGCGACCGGCGCGATCATTTTGAGACGACTACTGACGTGTGGGAGTTGTTTCGTACCGTCGTGCGTGAACGCAAGGCGCGTGAGTTTGACCCCACCATCGCGGTGTTGCGCGATTGCCTGAACAGCGGCGATATTGCGGGTGAGGACGCTGCGGCACAGCTACGCATCAAGGAAACGCTGGCGTTGATGGAAGCGCTCTCGGCATGGGCCTCCGAGATGATTCATTTGGAACCAGCGACGATGATGAAGGTCATTAAGTTGGGTGCCAAGGTGCAGAACTATGTGCGCGGCAAGCCGAAGAGTGCTGCCCGCAGCAAGTCTTAAGTAAAAATTTTTTGTCTGTGCATTTCAGTGTTTACTGAAATAAAGGAAATTGTCATGAAGTCTTTGTCCGCCTCGCCGCCACTGCCCCTCACCATTTTCTTCGATGGCGCTTGTCGGCTGTGCCGCAGCGAAATCGACAACCTCGCCGCGCGCGATGGGCGCGGTGCGCTGGTGTTCGTCGATTGCAGCGCGCCGTCTTTCAGTGATGACGGCATGCCGCATTCGCGCGCAGAAATGATGCAAAGCATTCAGGGGCGGTTTGGCGACGGCACATGGATTCGCGGTGTGGACGTGTTCGTGGTGGCGTATGAGGCGGCAGACATGCCGTGGTTGAGTCGCATGCTCGCGCATCGTTGGGTGAAGCCGATGATGGTGCGGCTCTATCCGTGGATCGCGCGCCACCGGTATGTGTTGTCCGCCATCGGTGTGCCGCAATTGATGCACTGGTTCGCAGCGCGCGCACGGCAGAAGCACGCGGCAATACAACTTGCGGCCGCGCGCGCAAGCGATACCAGTACGAGCTGTGCTGGCAATCGTGTCCGTTCACCGAACGAGCGTGACTGCGCATGAACGCGATTCACGCCAATTTTCTGCCCTTGTTTGAACACATTGCCCCGGTAGTCTGCAAGCGTTAGCAAATTTTTCCGTCAGCACCGCGCACCTTTGCGCGTTCACGCAGTCGAATCATCAGCAACAAAGGAGTCATCATGAAAATTCTCGTTCTCGGTGGCAGCGGCTTCATTGGCTGCCATATCGCCGACGCTGCCCGCACTTCTGGTCACACCGTCACCTGTGCCTCACGTCGCAACAGCGCAAGCGGCTTCACTTGCGATTTCGCGCACGATACTGAAACCGCGCTCTGGCAAACACGCATCGCCGCATTCGATGCGGTCATCAATACCGTCGGCGTATTGCGCGCGAGCGCACTGCACAACATCCATTGCCAAACGCCCGCCGCCATCGCCGAGGCCTGCGCAAACGCGCACAAACCGTTCCTGCACATTTCCATGTTGGGGCTCGAACACGCACGCAATACGCCGTATTTCCAGTCCAAACGCGACGGCGAAGCCGCGATCCGCGCCGTGAATTCAGCCGCGATTGTGCTCAGACCCTCGCTGGTGTTCGGCCTCGATGGCGACGCCACCAAGCTATTGTTACTACAGGCCGCGAGTCCATTTCTAGTGTTGCCACATCACAGCGGTGAAGTCGCGCCGATTCACGTCGATGATTTAGCGGCACTCGCGGTGTGCTTGATTGGTACCGTGCGCGCGCTGGGTTGCGATGTCGATGCGGTAGGCAGTGAAGCGATGTCGATGGCGCAGTACATCGCGCGTCTGCGGCACACGAACCACCGCAGCGATGCGCATGTGATCCACCTACCAAACGTCGCGATGCGCGCGCTCTTGCGCACGACGGCACTCTGCGGCGCGAAAACGCTGGTACCCGAAGCGCTAGATTTGATGGAGCATCGGCATGTCGGTGATGCACGGCACTACGTGCGCTGGATGCGACACGCGGCGCGACCATTGTCGATGTTTCTACCGGCAGCGACGGGTGCTGGAGATTTAGCTGCGCATCACTAGGACGCGACCAGTTTCGCCATCGCGCGTTCCGCATCGCTGTCCTGCACTGCCAATCCTGCGACCACTCCCTCGCGATCCTCGCGACTACGGTTCTGGCTGACCTTCCATTTGCCGATCAATTTGGTGAGTGGAATTTCAATGCCTACCACCGCGCGCACCATCGTCTCAATAAAATCAGAGGGAGCGTCACCGACCCTCCACGGATTCGCGCGCGCGGCTTCGTGACGATCCGTGAGGCGATGCAAAAATGCGTGCAGCCATTGGGCGTCATCACGAATCACCAGCGGGCCATAGGCATGCACCACCGCGTAATCCCACGTCGGCACCACCTTGCCGTGCTCCTGTTTGCTCGGATAAAACGCCGGGCTCACATACGCATCTGCCCCTTGAAACACCACCAGCGCCTCAACGTCCGCAGAAAAAGTTTTCCACACGTCATTGCTACGCGCGACATGCGCACACAAAGTACCAAACTCGCCGCGCGTGGCGTCGATCATGAACGGAATATGGTTCGCATTAAGACCATCGGCGGTCATGGTCACGAGCGTACCCAAGGGGTGATCGTTGATGAGTTGGTGCAAGACAGGCAGACGATCTTCGTTGAAATGTGCGGGCTGGTACATGGTTTTGCATCCGAGTTGGGTGGTGGGAAAGCATAGCACTCACTAAAACTGTTTCCACGATGCGAGCCATGATGGTGTGGATAATGTGCTGCTGTAGATGTACGACGATTCATTCACGCTCCCACGAGGTCACTGATGATTCTGGTCATTCACGCTCACCCCTACCCAAGCCGCTCACGCGCTACGCAGGCGCTACTCTCCGCCGCGCAATCGCACCCAAACCTTGCCGTACATTCGCTCTATGACCGCTACCCCGATTTCGATATCGACATCGCGGCCGAACAAGCCGCCCTCAGTGCCGCCTCGCATGTCGTGTGGCTGCATCCGCTGTATTGGTACAGCGTGCCCGGTTTGATGAAGCATTGGTTCGACAAAGTGCTCTCGCTTGGTTGGGCGTACGGCAAAGACGGTCACGCGCTGCGCGGGAAATCCGTACTGTGGGCATGCACGACTGGCGGTGATGATGCCGACTACAGTGCCGACGGTGCCCATGAACAGTCGTTTGCTTCGTTCGTGCAGCCCATCGCGGAGACGGCACGTTTCTGCGGCATGCACTGGGCAGCGCCATTTGTGCTGCACGGCGCACACACGATTTCGGATGACGCGTTGGCTGCGAAGGCGGCTGAATTCAAACAACGGCTGTTGGATTGGAAAGGCAGTACACCCGAGGTATCCGCATGATCGACGCGCTGATCTATCTCGCCGCCGCGGTCGTGTGCGTACCGCTGGCGAAGCGCCTCGGCTTGGGTTCGGTGCTCGGCTATCTGCTGGCCGGCATCGTCATCGGCCCGTGGGTGTTGAATCTGGTTTCGGATGTCCAGACCATCATGCACTTCTCCGAATTCGGCGTGGTGTTGATGCTGTTTGTGATTGGGCTCGAGCTGGAACCGAAACGCCTGTGGTCAATGAAGCGCGAAGTTTTTGGTGGCGGCAGTGTGCAGCTTGCGGTCTGCGGGCTCGCGCTTGCTGTAGGTGCGTTCGCAGCCGGAATAGGCTGGAAAGCCGCGCTGATAGCCGGTCTTGCCTTGGCGCTGTCGTCCACCGCGATTGCCGTTGCCACCATGAACGAACGTAATTTCATGCCGACCCCGACCGGGCGCGTGAGCTTTGCGATTCTGCTGTTTCAAGACATCGCTGCCATTCCGCTGCTGGCGGTGATTCCCTTGCTCGCCATCGGTGGCGCAGCATCCAATGAGCCGTTCTGGGTGAATGCGTTAAAGGCATTCGCGGCAATCGTCGGCGTGGTGGTGATTGGTCGTTACCTGACGCGACCCGCGTTGCGCTTCATGGCCGCGACCGATTTGCGCGAGGTGTTCACAGCCTTCGCGCTGCTGCTGGTGATTGGCATCGCGCAGTTGATGACGCTGGCGGGGCTGTCGATGGCGCTGGGTGCCTTTCTCGCGGGCGTGTTGCTGGCGAGCTCAGAATATCGCCACGCGCTGGAGAGCGACATCGAGCCATTCAAGGGCCTGCTGCTCGGCTTGTTTTTTATCTCAGTCGGCATGTCGATTGATTTTGGTTTGTTCAAGAGCCAGCCGTTGTTGGTGGCGGTGCTGGTGATTGGATTTGTCGCCGTGAAGCTGCTCGCATTGTGGCTGGTCGCGCGCGTACTCAATGTCGCCAGTAAACAACGCTGGTTGTTCGCGATCCTGCTATCACAAGGCGGAGAATTCGCGTTCGTGGTGTTTGCTGCTGCGCGCGTGGCCAACGTGCTGTCGCGCGATTGGGAGGGACTACTCATTATGGTGGTGGCGCTGTCGATGGCGACCACGCCACTGCTCCTGCTGTTGCACGACAAGTGGATTGCGCAACAAGTCGAAGCCGAGCGCGAGGCTGATGTGATTGATGAAACCGGCTCGGTCATCATCGCCGGCTTCGGGCGATTTGGACAAATTGTCGGACGGCTATTGCTCGCGAACGGCATCAAGCCGGTGGTGCTCGATCACGACCCCGAACAGATCGAGCAACTCGCCAAGTTTGGCTACAAAGTGTTTTACGGCGATGCCTCGCGCCTCGATTTGCTAGAAGCCGCAGGTGCCAAGCACGCGCGGCTGATTATCAACGCGATTGACGATATGGAGGACAACGTGGCACTTGCCGCACGAGTGCGCGAACATTTTCCCAATGTGAAAATCATCGCGCGTGCGCGCAATGTTTCGCACTACATCGAGTTGCACAAGCTCGGTGTGGAAGTAATCGAGCGCGAGACGTTTGAGTCGGCATTACGCGCAGGACGGCACGCCTTGGAGGCTTTCGGCATGGATCGGTTTCGCGCGCGCGAAATCGCCGACGTGTTCCGCCGCCACAACATCAAATCCATGCACGCACTAATGCCAGATTTTGATGATGACGAACGGCTTAGCTCGGGTGCGAAAGCCGGGCGTGCGGAGCTGGAGCGGCAGTTGAAGGAAGATCGACTTAAGTTTGATGCGGAGCATGGGCGGGGGTGGGAGCGGTAGGGTTTGACGATGCCGCACTTTTCAGCCGCGAAACCTATTTATAAAACGCCTCAACTGTCCCTTTCAACTTAATCAGCAACGGAAAGCCTCGGCGATCCAGCGTTTTACCGGCAGGAATTTTCACCCAGCCTTCACTGACGCAATACTCGATCACCTCCGAATATTCCTTGCCGTTGACGCGAATGCCGACGTCGCGTTCAAACGCTGCTTCGTTGTAGAACGGGCTGCGTGGGTCGTTGGAAAGGCGGTCGGGGAGTGTGGAGGACGGGGTGGTTTCAGTCATGGGTTTGGCGTCTTCGTCAGGAAAATGGGTGGCGTTGCTACTGCCACTAAACCGCAAGCTTAACCTGCCCACGAGGAATTGCTGGAACTTGTCGTTGCCGCCAGCAACTCCCCCGCGTTGATGCGGTATCGGATTGGTGTCAAAGGTGGGCGCGTATTCCGGCCAGTGATGCGCAACGCCCGCCACGCTGGCTGCCACGGTACCTGCCATGGAGCGGCCTCAAAACCCAGTGGTGTGCGGAGAATAGCGATGTTAATCTCCGCAGATAATGCGTATATAACCATTGATAATGCGGAGATTACCCGCCATAATTTCCGCATTACTTGCGTCGAATATCACTAATGACCTACATTCATGAACTAGTCGATTGGCCGAATTTTTCTTGTGATCAGCCGCGTCTTGCGGCCAAGGTGGCCGACGTACGCCATCGGCAGGGTCGCATTCTGGGGCGCATGGAGGGGCTCGGTTTTAAGTTGCGCAGCGAGGCGGTGTTGGCGACGCTGACGTTGGATGTTCTGAAGTCTAGCGAGATCGAGGGCGAGAATTTGCATCCCGAGCAAGTGCGCTCGTCGGTTGCGCGTCGGCTCGGTATTGAGGTCGCTGGTGCAGTCCCGGCGGAACGAAATGTTGAGGGCGTGGTGACGATGATGCTGGATGCCACGCAAAATTTCTCGGTGCCGCTTAGCACTGAACGCCTGTGCACTTGGCATGCGTCGTTGTTCCCCGCTGGTCACAGCGGGATCAATAACATCATCGTGGGCGCATGGCGCAACGATGGCAATGGCCCGATGCGCGTGGTGTCGGGGCCGATTGGACGCGAAAAAATTCATTACGAGGCACCGGCTGCCGCACGCATGAAAGCCGAAATGCGACAGTTCTTCGCGTGGGCGAATCGACGCGACGACATCGACCCAGTGTTGCGCGCGGCGCTGGCGCACTTCTGGTTTGTAACGATTCATCCGTTTGATGATGGTAACGGGCGGATCGCACGCGCGATTGCGGATCGGGAGCTTGCTCGCTCTGAGCAGAGTGGGCAACGGTTTTACAGTATGTCGGCGCAAATTCGCACCGAGCGAAAAGCCTATTACGACATCCTCGAACAAACCCAAAAATCCACGCTCGATATTACCGATTGGATGGAGTGGTTTCTCGATTGTCTTGGTCGAGCGATTGCTGGCACCGAGTCCACGCTCGCGAACGTATTCCGCAAAGCGCATTTTTGGGAAGCACATTCTGCGAAGTCGATGAACGCGCGGCAAAAGCTCATGCTCAACAAACTGCTTGATGGCTTCGACGGCAAGCTCACCTCGTCAAAGTGGGCAAAAATCGGCAAGTGTTCACAGGACACGGCGCAGCGCGATATTCAAGGATTGATTGACCAAGCGATCCTCTTCAAGGATTCAGCGGGTGGTCGGAGTACCAGCTATTCACTCGTGGACTAATCAAACCGATAAGCATCCATCGCCAGCGCGGCACCCTCAAATCCCTCGTAAACACGCGTTGCTGCAAACGAATCCCCCACCGCACCGAGAGCTACAAACAGCGGCAAAAAATGCTCCTCACTCGGATGCGCACGTACGGCATCGGGTGCGCGCTCACGGTAATGCACCAGCGCATCGAGGTCATGCGCGTTGAGGCGCGCAAACACCCATGATTGAAATTGCTTCGCATACGCGAGCGGCGGTTTTTCGTTAGCGCTCATCGACCAATCGCGCAGGTTATGCGTGAGGTGACCGGAGCCGATGATGAGCACGCCTTCGTCGCGCAACGCTGCCAGCGCGCGGCCAAGTTGCACATGATGCTGCGGGTCGCGTGACGGCTGCACTGATAGCTGCACGACGGGGACATCAGCGTTTGGAAACATTTTCAACAACGGCACCCACGACCCGTGATCGAATCCACGGCTGCCATCAATCGCAGCTGTGATGCCCGCTGCGTGCAACAACGCATGGGCGCGCGCGGCGACGGTCGGGCTGCCGGGTGCGGCGTATTTGATGCGATAGAGCGCGTCGGGAAAACCGCCGAAGTCGTAGATCATCGGCGGCTGCGCGTGACCAGAGAGCATCGGTAGTTCAGTCGTCCAATGCGCGGTGATGATGAGGACTGCCGTCGGACGTGGTGCGGACGCCGCCAGTACCGCCCACGACGCGCCTGCTGCACCCGCATCTAGCGCGTGCATCGGTGAGCCGTGGGAGAGAAAAAACACTGGCAGCATTGCGATTGCCTACTTAACGAGGCCGACCGCTTTCAACGCTTCCTGCACCTTTGGCCGCGCACCCACTCTTGCCATGAAGCCCGTCAACACTGGCCATTTGGCGAGATCGACGCCGACCCACTGGCACCAATTGAGCACGGTAAATAAGTACGCGTCGGCAACGGTGAACTGCTGACCCATGACGTAAGGATTGCCGAGATGCTTGGTTAACCAATCGAGGCGTTTGCCGATTTTTTCGATGGTCTTTGCGCGTGTTTCTGCGTGCATGGTGCTGTCAAAAAGTCCGCCGATGGGCTTGTGCACTTCAGAGTTGATGTAGGTGAGCCACTCTTGCAGGCGCACCCGCTCCAGCGTTCCGGCCTTGGGGGCAAGATTCGATTCCGGCTTTTGATCGGCCACGTATTGCAGGATCGCGACACCTTCGCTCAAGCCCTGGCCGTTGTCGAGCACGAGGTAGGGCACGTAGCCTTTGTCGTTGATGGCGTAAAAGTCTTCGCCCTGCTCGGTCTTGTGCGTACCGAGATCGACCAAGGTTTTGTCATAGGCGATCCCGGCCTCGGCCAAGGCGATGTTGGTGGCGAGCGAGCAAGAGGCAGGGGAGTAATAGAGTTTCATGATGGTGCTCCAATCGGCTTGGTGTCTCAAGGTCGAACAACTGCAATTCTACCGGCGAAATTTGCCACTGTCACACGCGGTGGCTAGCCGTCTGATTGTGGATTTTCTTAGTGGTTCATTCAAGGATCCATCGCGCCTGCGCTGGCGAGCGCGTCGTCGAGCGTGTTGTACAGATTATTACTGCCAATGACGCTTAGAAACCCGGAACGCTCCAGCAGTGAGTGCGGCTGCGGATTCACGCCGACAAAAATCAACCTGCCTTTGCGCGCAACGATCAGGCGATGTAGCGATTCAAGCGCATCAAGACCCGTGGTATCTAGGTTGATGAGCTGGCGCAATTCGAGAATGACGACATCGGGTAGCTGCCCCGCTGGATCGAGCAGATGTTCGAGCTTGTTGACCGAGCCAAAAAAGAGCGAACCAAAAATGCGATACACGCCCACCGTTTGGCTGCCAGCGCGGGTGTCACCTGCGAAAGAAATCTCTTCAACACGGGTGAGCTGCGAAATACGGTAGATAAAAAATAGACTGGACAATACCAATCCGACTTCGACCGCAACCACGATGTCGAACACCACAGTGAGAAAGAAGGTCGAGAGAAATGTGGCGCGATAGAACATCGAGAACTTCCGCAGCCGCAGAAACTCGCGCCACTCGCCCATGCTATACGCCACCCACAGCAGCACCGCCGCCAAGACCGCCAGCGGGATGGTGGCGGCGAGCGGTGCGAACAGCAACACGATGGCGAACAGGGTGGCCGCGTGAACGATGCCCGCGACTGGCGAGCGTGCGCCGGAACGCGCATTGGTCATGGTGCGCGCAACGGTGCCGGTGGCGGCGAACCCACCAAAAAATGGCACGATGAAATTGGCGATACCCTGCGCCATCAACTCCTGATTCGGATCGTGCCGGTCGTGAATCATACTGTCAGCCACGCGCGCACAGAGCAGCGATTCAATCGCGCACAGCAACGCAATCGCAATCGTGGGGGCGACCAAATTCTGCGCAGTCTGCCAATCAAAGTGTGGAATTGCGGGTATCGGCAGGCCGCGTGGCAGCGCACCGAACTTGCTACCGATGGTGTCCACCGGCAATTGGAAATGCCAGACGATCACCGACCAGATCAGCAGCACCACCATCGTTGACGGCAATTTGGCCGCGATCCGTTTCAACGATGTTGACTGCGCTTGCGGCTTGACTGGCCAGAGCGCGATTACCGCGATGCTGGAGACGCCAATCGCGGCTGCCCACCAATTTACGGTGTGGAGCTGTGCGGCGATCACCGATACCTGCGAGAAAAAATTCGCAGGCGATTTGGCGATGGCAAGGCCAAGAAAATCTTTCACCTGCGAGATGGCAATGATGACCGCGATGCCAGAGGTGAAGCCGATGATGATGGAGACCGGCACAAAACGCACCAAGTTGCCCATGCGAAACGCGCCCATCGCAAACAGCAGCACGCCTGCCATCGAGGTCGCGATCAACAGATTCGCGACGCCGTATTTTTCGACAATGCTGTACAACACCGCCACGAACGCACCTGCCGGTCCGCCAATCTGCACGCGCGATCCGCCGAGAGCGGAGATCAGAAAGCCCGCGACAATCGCCGTGATGATGCCCTGTTCCGGTCGCACACCGCTGGCGATGCCGAACGCCATCGCCAGGGGTAACGCGACGATGCCGACGGTGAGGCCAGCGGCGAGATCGGCGGCAAAATCACTGCGGCTGTAGTGGCGAAGGTGCGCGACCAGGCGCGGGCGAAACGAGAATTGTTGAGCAGGAAAGGCCACGAATTTACGCCAACGCGGTTATGCAAGCACGTGGGAAGTCATAACTGGTGCGGTGTTACGCAACTTCGGCAGCAAAAACATAACCGGCCCCACGCTCGGTGCGAATCAGTTTCGGCTCGTTCGGATCCGTTTCAATTTTTCTGCGCAGGCGCAAAATTTGTACGTCAATCGAACGGTCATGAATGTCATCGTGCAGGCGGCTCGATTCGAGCAACTGATCGCGTGACAGCACCCGCAGCGGCGATTTCAAAAACGTCGCGAGCAACGCAAACTCACCGTTGGTCAACGGCACCAGCGCCCCATCCGGTGCCGTCAGGCGGCGCGTGCCGGTGGCGAGCGCCCAACCGGCAAATTTATAGGTGCGCATCTCAGCGTCGCGCCGTGATTTATTTTCGCCTTCAGCCTGCAAACCGACGTCGTAGCGGCGCATCACGGCTTTAATGCGCGCCTGCAATTCACGTGGGCTGAATGGCTTGGTCAAGTAATCATCTGCGCCTAGTTCGAGGCCAAGAACCCGATCCACTTCGTGCGCCTGCCCGGTGAGCATGATGATCGGCACCTGCGACGTCTGGCGAATGTTGCGCGCCAGCACAAAGCCATCTTCACCTGGCATTTTCACGTCGAGCACCACCAGATCGATACCGCCAGCGGCAAGTGCGGCATGCATTTGTTGGCCGTTCTTGGCGCCCGTGACCGTAAAGCCCTGCTCCGACAAGTAGTCGATAATCAAGTTGCGGATTGACTCGTCATCGTCAACTGCGAGTATGTGTTGTGTCATGCGATGGGGTCTGTGGTGCGTCGATCAAGCGAACCAGTTGTGCCGACTTTGTGGCGTCGGCTCTTTAACTAACTTATAACTAAGGAAGGTCTGATTAAGTCCACCGTTTTGCGGTCTCATGCGTTTAGTATCGAGTCGAAACCAATAGAGTGCCAGTCATCATGAAACAACAAACCTTTGG
>JAYTVA010000098.1:0-15879 GCA_043744255.1 Burkholderiales bacterium
CCCGTCGTTATTGGTGATTTTCTTTCGATGGTGAGCGCGGCAACACCTTCGCGTAAACTGCCTGACCCATGCGCATCCAACTTCTTTCCGATCTTCATCTCGAAATCGATCCCAGTTTTGTACCGCAACCCGCCGCCGATGCGGACTTGTTAGTGCTCGCTGGCGACATCGGCGGGCAGGGACGCGGCGATGGTCGCGGCAGCAAACTGGGCGCGGACGACCCTTATGGTTTGGTTCGCTTCGCGCCGCGATTGGGGCATTGGCCAACACCGGTGCTGTACGTGCCGGGCAATCACGAATACGACGGCGCGGATCTGGATGTCATCCACCGCGCCTTGCAAGCCGAGTGCGCACGGCTCGGCATCACTTGGCTGGATCGCACTGTTCAGGTGATCGACGGCGTACGATTTATCGGCTCAACCTTGTGGACCGATTTCGCATCGCTCTCACAGCGGCCAGACCATCTGCCCGATGCGATGACCTATAACCTCAACATGCGCGAAAAGTGTTACCGCGCGGCAAGCTACGCACTGCACACGGCGGCCACGACGCGTGGCGGGCAGCCGTTTGATGCCCCTGCGGTCGCGGCGCTGAGCGTGGAGCATCAGACATGGCTGCGGCGCGCGCTGGCGTCTCCGTTCGCGGGCAAGACGGTGGTGGTGACGCACTTCGCGCCGAGTTTGAAAAGCGCCGATCCGCGCTACGGCCTCACTCCGGGGACGGCAGGATTTTGCAGCGCACTCGATGACCTCGTCGCAAACGCCGACTTCTGGCTGCACGGGCACCTGCACTGCCGCGTCGATTACAAGATTGAAAATTGCCGCGTGGTGGCCAATCCACTGGGTGTTGCCAAGCGCGGGGAGCAGGACGGGTTTGACGGTTTGTACGGAATTACCGTCTAGCGCTACAACGAATACGCCAAGCGCGTACCTTGGTCGATCGCACGCTTGGCATCCAGCTCACCCGCCTCGAATGCGCCGCCAATCACATGCGTCTTCACGCCGAGCTTTTGCAGCGGGGCAAGCAATTCGCACAGCGGTTCTTGGCCCGTGCATAAAACAATCGTGTCGCACTTGATCAATTGAGGACTCTCGCGTTTCTCGCCAAACGAAATGTGTAATCCGGTTGGATCAATCGCTTCGTAGTTCACCCCGGCGAGCATTTCGACTTTTTTCTTTTTCAGCGTCGCGCGATGAATCCAGCCGGTGGTCTTGCCCAAGCCCTTGCCCGGCGTAGTGTTTTTGCGTTGCAATAGTGTCACCTGTCGCGCGGCTGGCGCGATGACGGGTTTCACCAGACCACCGCGTGCAATCGACGGGTCGCCGACACCCCACTCGCGCATCCACGCAGCCACATCCAAGGTCGGTGAGTGCGCCTCAACTAGAAACTCGGCAACATCAAAGCCAATGCCCCCCGCACCAAGCACGGCGACCCGCTTGCCCACCGGTTTTTTGTGGAGGAGCACATCGATGTAGGTCAGCACATTCGCGCCGTCTTGGCCGACAATTTTTGGGTCACGCGGCTTCACGCCGGTGGCAATCACGACTTCGTCGAACTCATGCAGATCATCCGCCGTGACGCGCCGGTTCAGTGTCAAACGCACGCCGGTTGCCGCGATGCGGCGGCCGAAATAACGCAGCGTTTCATGAAACTCTTCTTTACCGGGAATCTGTTTGGCCATGTTGAACTGCCCGCCGATTTCATGCGCGGAATCAAATAGCTCCACGTCATGCCCGCGTGCGGCCAGCTCGGTCGCCGAGGCGAGACCCGCCGGACCCGCACCAACGACGGCGATGCGTTTTTTCTTCACCGCTTTCGTAAACACCAACTCAGTCTCATGGCATGCGCGCGGATTGACTAGGCACGACGCGAGCTTTTGTTGAAACACGTGATCGAGACAAGCTTGGTTGCAGCCGATGCAGGTGTTGATGTCTGCTGCGCGATTTTGCATTGCCTTGTTGACGAACTCAGGATCGGCCAACAGCGGGCGTGCCATCGAGACCATATCAGCGCAGCCATCGGCGATGATCTGCTCACCCACTTCGGGTGTGTTGATGCGATTGGTGGTGATGAGCGGAATCGAAACTTCCGCCTTCATCTTCTTGGTCACCCACGCGAACGCACCACGCGGCACCGAAGTGGCAATGGTCGGCACACGCGCCTCGTGCCAGCCGATGCCGGTGTTAATCATGGTGGCACCGGCACGCTCAATCCCTTTAGCAAGCATCACCACTTCGTCCCACGACTGCCCATCGGGTATCAAATCAAGCATCGACAAGCGGTAGATGATGATGAAGTCGCGGCCAACCGCTTCGCGCATGCGCGTGACAATCTCGATGGGTAGACGCATGCGATTTTCATACGCGCCGCCCCATTTGTCGCTGCGCTGATTGGTGGCAGTGGAGAGAAACTCGTTGATGAAATAGCCTTCCGAGCCCATCACTTCCACGCCGTCATACCCGGCATCGCGCGCGAGCTTGCCTGCGCGTACGAAACACTTGATCTGCCGCTCGATGCCGCGCTCGGTCAACGCACGCGGGGTGAAGGGCGTAATCGGCGATTTGATGCGCGAAGGTGCCACTGAGAAGGGCGAATAACCGTAGCGGCCCGCATGCAAAATTTGCAGCGCGATTTTGCCGCCGGCTTGATGCACCGCGTCGGTGATGATGCGATGACTCTTCGCGGCACCGGATGAGGCGAGGCGTGAGCCAAATGGCGTAAGCCAGCCTTCAACATTCGGCGCAAACCCGCCGGTGACCATCAGGCCAACACCGCCGCGCGCGCGCTCGGCGAAATAGGCAGCCAGTTTGGGAAAGTCCCGAGCTTTGTCCTCCAAGCCGGTGTGCATCGAACCCATGAGCACGCGGTTTTTGAGCGTGGTGAAGCCGAGGTCGAGGGGGGCGAGGAGGTTCGGGTAAGGATGCGCGGGAGACATTGTGTCAGCCAATCAGGAAAAATTATCGGGTAGTGGTCCTAAGCTCAGCTCTGGATAAGGACTCTGGGGCGGTTACGAATTTGATTTCTTGTCAGCTTTGTCCACGCGCACCAGGCTTGCCGTCATTCGATCATAAACAAATTCAGTAATCGACTGATCCACCACGCGCCTCACCGCGTCATCAATCACGTGTAGTGGAACTAAAAACCACTCTTGCGGCTTGACCGGGTTTCCGAAGCGGTCTTGAATAGCGAGATCGAGCCGCGCGCCACCAAATAAGCGATGAAACAAACCTTCCAACCGTACCCGATTGATGTTGTGCAGCTTATAGGTCGCAACGATTTCCACCCGCGCAAGGAGATATGTCGGGTCTTTCTCTGCATCGGCAATACGGGTCTCCACATTGCCGCCGGTGACGCCGATCTTGTGGATCAGTTCGCGATGCTCGGCAATATAGGGATGGGCCGACAAGCTGCGCAGCACATAGATGGTGCCGGTCTCCATGTCGTCAGCGTCTGCGGAGTCGCCAAAGAGCGGCCCCATATCCGGGTCGGTCAGCCGACGACCGGCCTCATCCTTGTAAAGCGCACGTTGGAGCGAGCGGCGCAGCAGATTACTTTCCGTGCCGTTGGCGTAGATGACGCGCAAACGTGCATCGCTCTCGCCGTTCGGGGCCTTGATGGTGTCGCCCACCTCTGCCACATAGGCGAGCTGGCCACCCACGATAAAATAATTTCCATTGACCACGCTCGCATCGCGACCAAAGCGCAGCGCCTTGCGCACGCCAGCCTTCAACTCCTGCTCCGCCTGCTCGAACAGCGGCTGGAATCGATCAAAGTCTTTACAGGGAGTACGGTCTGCAACATCACCGGCAGCGCGCTTTTCAACGCTTGAGCGGACGTGCCGCAGTACCGTGATGTTGTTATCGTCCGCTGATTCGGTGCTAACGCCTAACTCGGCTAACAATGCGTCTTCGTCCAGGACATCAACATCAGTACCGGCCAGCTTGCCATTCGCCAGCAGCCCCAAGACATCTAGCTTTGCCAAAAGCGCCTGTGCTTCAGGAAGTTTGCGTAGCTGATCCAGTCGCACCGCATACAGCCGCTCAAAGATGTCGCGGCCTTCGCCATGCAAGGGCTTGCGACCATGCGTGTCGTAAAAACGCAGGATGTCCTCAAAGCCTGCAATGATGCGCTCCTCGCGCGGCGTACGGCTAGACGTACTAATTGGCGCAACATCTACACCAAGCGCATCAAGTAGTGCGTCGTCATCCAGCTCAGTCATTGGCCGCCTCTCGTGCCTTGGCCTGCGTGCGGTAGCGGGCGAGTGCGGCAACGCCTTCCGCCATTCGTTTCTCCCAGGCGTCGGCAGAGTTTATGTCGGGTGAACGACCGCGCTCTTGCTTGAACTGCAATGCCCGCTTTGCTAACTCCCGCGCCTCGTCTTCCGGGATGCTGACACGCTTCGCGGCGATGCTCGCTTGCACTTGGCGCAGCGATTTCTCATCCATCGCTTTGGCCAGCACGGCGTAGGCGGCTTCAAATGGATTGATGCGGTCGATCAGGTCAATGTCCAAATCGCGAACGTTGATGAATTTTTTCACCCCATCCAAAAGCGCAGTGCTTCCCGCAGTGCTTCCTATTGCCATTTCAGAATTCGCACCATTTGCATCTGCCTGCGCCAACGCCAGCTTCGCTTGCTGTGTGATGTTCATGGCGGCAATGGCGTGCTGCCGAATCGCTTCGTGATCAGCCTCGGCCAAATCGGGGTAGCGCTCACGCACGATCTTGCCCATCTTCAACTGCGTCAATTCCTCTGGCAAGGTTTCCGTATCGAACAGACCACGTTCCAACACTGTTTTATCCTGCAGGAAGCTGGTGACAACCTCGTTCAAATCTTCCTTGCAAATGCGCGTGGCTTCCGGACTTTGCGGTGTGGCCAAGCCGTTTATTTCGATGTGAATCTGACCCGTGCCTGTATTGACACCAACGTTGTGTCCATCTTCCTGATAGCCTTTTTCACCGTAGTCAAAGCCCTCTTGTGGCCCGGTGTTTTTGGGTGTGAACTCGTAGCGGGGTGCCAGCACCTGCTCCATCAACAAGCTGGCTGAAATGGCTTTGAGCATATCGTTCACGGCCTCGGCAACCTCACCTTGCTCGGCAGCAGGCTCAGCAATTAAATTCGTAAAGCGTGATCGCTCTTTGTCCGCTGCATCCCTTGTCGCGCGGCCAATAATCTGCACAATCTCAGTCAGGCTGCTGCGATAACCGATGGTCAGTGCATGTTCGCACCAAATCCAGTCAAATCCTTCTTTCGCCATGCCGAGCGCGATGATAATGTCGACATGATCGCGGTTGTTCTTCTCTGCCGGGTCTTTCAACGCGTTCAACACCTTCGAGCGCTTTGTCGGGTCGCTGTCATCCACCAGATCGGCCACCTTGAGCGTTTGGCCTGCAGCGGTTTTCAACAAATGAAATCCAGTCACCGGATCGACGCCCTTCCAATCGCCCAACGCGTTCATGATTTCTTCCACTTCGCGTTGCTTGTCTTTCAGGCTTTCACGCGCATTCACGTTGGGAATGTGCACGATGGTCTTAAGTGTAGGATCCAGCACCTTGTTGATGGCATTAACGTACGGCCCCGTATAAAAAAAATAGCCGATGTCTAGCGACTTCAGCCACTGATAGCCATTGAGTTGTTCGTAGTAGGTGTAGGTGACGGTATCGAACCGGGCTTCATCCGCAGGCGACAGCACGGCCGCACTGTCGCCACGAAAATAGGAGCCTGTCATCGCCACCACATGCACCTTGTCGCGCGCGATCAGCGCGCCCAGCTGGCTGCCCAGCACACTGTCCGGATTGCTGGAAACGTGGTGGAATTCGTCAATCGCGATCAGTCGGTCGTCAAACGCTTCAACGCCTAACGCCTCCACCGCAAACCGAAAAGTGGCATGCGTGCAGACCAGCAGTTTGTCATCACTACCCAGAAACTCACCCACGGATTTCACTTTTGACTTGGCCACTTTTACCTCATCTGCACCCGGTGCGTTGCACAGATTCCATTGCGGGCTCACTTGCCAATCGAAGGCGAAGCCATGCTGGCTGAGTGGCTCATCCGCGAAGCTTGCGCCAATCGAGCGTTCGGGCACCACGATAATGGCTTGCTTCAATCCCTGATGATTTAGTTTGTCTAGCGCAATAAACATTAGCGCACGCGATTTGCCCGAGGCCGGTGGCGACTTAATCAATAAATACTGTTCACCGCGCTTCGCATACGCGCGCTCCTGCATCGCGCGCATGCCAAGCGCATTCGCCTTGGTGGAAGCGCCCGTGCGCGCGGTGGTAATCGATACCGATGGTACGGTGTAGGCGTTAGTGGGGTTGGCAGCGTTGGCGGGGTTGGTGGCGTTGGTCATGGGGCTTCATCCTTGGGTGGCGCATCGTCATTGCCCGCCAGTTCACGCTCAATCTGCTCAATGCTCGGCAGGCTGGTTTGCAGCTCGGCGGGTAGCGATTCGACTAATTGATATTCAGCCACGCCAATCGGCTGGGTGTTGCTGCGCAACGCGTATTCCGCCACCACCTTGTTTTTGTTTTTGCACAGCAGCAGCCCAATAGTGGGGCTATCTTGCGGATGTTTGACCTGCTCGTCCACCGCCGTTAAATAAAAACTCAATTGCCCCAAATGCTCTGGCTTGAACTTACCACCCTTGAGCTCAACCACCACATAGCAGCGCAGCTTCAAATGATAAAACAGCAGATCAATGAAAAATTCATCGCCCGCCACATCGAGCAACACCTGCCGCCCCACAAAAGCAAAGCCTGCGCCGAGTTCCAGCAAAAATTCAGTGACGTGTTTGACCAAAGCGTTTTCAATGGCGCGTTCTTGCGCCTCATCAGTCAACCCCAAAAAGTCAAATCGATACGGATCTTTGAGCGACTCTCTCGCCAAATCTGACTGTGGCTTTGGTAGGCTGGCTTCAAAGTTGGTGACTGCCTTGCCACTGCGCTCCAGCAGGCGAGTTTCGATTTGCATCGCCAAAATATTGCGTGACCAGTTGTGCTCGATCGCCTTAGCCGCATACCAGCGCCGGGTTTGTGGGCCCGGCAGCTTGTCTAACAAGACCAGGTTGTGACCCCAAGGCAATAGTGCAACAGCTTGTTGCACAAATTCAGCATCTGGCCAAGCCTCGGCAAAAGAGCGCATGTACTTCAGATTACGCGGCGAAAAGCCCTTCATCTCAGGAAAAGCCGTGCGCAAATCCTGCGATAGCCGTTCAATCACCTTAGCACCCCAGCCTTGCGCACTTTGTCGCGCCAAAATGTCTTGCCCAATTTGCCAATACAACAGCACCAACTCGCGGTTGACTGCCAGCGTGGCGCGCTGTTGCGCGCTGTGAATACGGGTTTTGAGAGCCGATAGCCAGTCGGCATAGCCATCAGGGATTGAGGTCAAACTGATCGGTGTGTCGCTCATGATGTTAGCGGCATGGATGATATTTCATTACGATTGCAAACCCTACGCGCTCTTATTTGAATCATGCCGCGCTCCCATTTTTTTCAAGCGCTTTAAGAAACCATCTTGGTGCATTGATTTTGGCTGGGCAGAGATTTTCGCTCGGAACAGCTTTCCAGAAGTCTACTATTCCTTCAGAAAATTGTTCCACGTCAGCGTCCGTCAAATGCAAATCGGTATAGTCCGAATATTGTAAAAACATACTAGCCGCATCGTTAACAAATTGAGGCTGAGAGATAAAGTCTGGGTATGAATTTTTCAAAGTATCGAACGATGGCCCATTGCCGTGCTTGAATACATTGACAACAAGCCGCATCGAATCAAGCTTGTCGTAACACGCCAACATCCTCGCATCAAAACCACATGCGGCAAGAAACTCCATGAGCTGCGGAAAATCAATGCTCCATATTTTCTTGCCCGCATTTTTTCCAAGATTCTCGTGACGTATCTCCCAGAATATCCAATCCCGAAGGCTTTTGTCCCATTGATGGAACATTCCGGCGACTACACTCAGGCGAGTCGCCTCATGCATATCAGTCAATAACTGATAAAACTCAATGCCCTTGTCGTGCGCAGCTTGATAGGCGTTTTCAGTGAAACGTGATGGATCATGTTTTTCAGGGTTGAAGTGGTTCGACATTTTTTCGAAGTGGGCGTCAGACGCTTTATTCGCTTCGGCTTCTATATTTTCAAATTGAGACAGTAGCCGTTGTCGTGCCTGTTGAATATAAAAACGATGCTCGGCCACAAGAACTTGCCGGAATTGCTCGTGCATCTGAAGCCGTAGAAAACTCACTTCCACCTCCCGCTTTTCGCTTTCGGCAAAGCCCCATCCGCCGCTGCCGTCATTTGGGTGTACATCTCAAACAGCTTTTCCAGCCGCTCGGTGTCGTTCTTGAAGCGGCGGCCGATGTAGATGCGCTCAAGTACTTCGTCGTTACGCTCATGGGCGTGACGCAGGTTTTCCGGCATGGCTTCGGGGTCGTACAGGTCGGCAATCGTGGCGGGAAAATGCGCTTCGCGGGCGAGCAGGATATTTTCAGCGCATTCGGTTAAGTCAGCCTTCATTTGCTCGGTGAGCACCGGCACGGGGAAGGTGTTCCAGCCCATTTTGTTCGAATAACTAAAACGGGTTTCTAATTTCCCACAGACAGCAGCAATCCACGTGAGATGCAAGCGCGAGGCAATAACTGCCAAATTAAAAACCGGTGCGTCATAGACAGCGTAAGCAAGATTAGTGACAACGCAATTTGTGCCAAGAGCGCCAACTGGAAGATACGGCCTTACCTCAGAACTACGAATTGGAACAATGAGCGCGCTTTTGACCCCATACTTCATTTCGCAAAATTGATGTGGTCGCTCCGCCATGGCTGCCGTGGCGGGTCTATCGCTCGACTTTCTCCATTGTCTAACTTGTTCGATCCTGTGTGCTACCTTTAAGATACTGGTTGCCCAAGGTAGATCTGCATCCTCAATCCATAAGCAGTACCTCTGTTCATTATTGATGAATTCGGAAGAGCCGACAGCTTGCCGGATTAAAGAACGCTCTTGATCAGAGGTAAGTCCGAGGTTTTCCAATTCGCCCCTAGTTAGGAAAAGATTGCCTCCTTCATAGGGCTGATTGCCAAGAACCATTGACGCAAGATCACCAAATGGCGTGGATCGCTTACTTACAAATACATCTGCACTCGGCGAAAGGTAGGCGTTGATATTTTCAACATGTCTGGCTGTGGTTATCCCGAAATCATCTACATAGAGGGTCTTCTTCTTTTCGTGTTGACTTGATATACCGACGACGATGACAGTAACACCTGCATTCTGTGATGCCAAATTAGCCCATTTAAAGGACGTGTATGCGAAAAATATGCGTTGATTTAATGCGTATATCAATGGCCAAAGTAAGGGGACATGTTGGCCTTGGCAAATTGAGTTCGTACTTACAAAAGACGCTTTTGCATTCGTTCGGTTGGAGTACTCCGCCGCTTTTAAGAACCAGCCACAAACGAAATCACAAGATTTATAGCTACCTGCGTAGTGGGAAAACACATATGCAAGGTCAGATTTTTGATCAGGTGTTTGATTTTTAGTCCCCTTGTACGGCGGATTCCCACAAATAAACGTCTCCCCACCCTCATTCGCAAAATCAATCTCGGCCTGATCGAGCGGCGTGCCAAATAAATCATCCGCCACCAGTTTGGTAGCCGTCCCCGTCGGTGGGCAAACGCTCAACCAATCGAGCCTAAGCGCATTGCCGCACACGATCCAGTTTTGCGCATCCAACGGCAAAAATTCTGCCAGCGCCAGCATAGGCCCGAGGTATTTCACGTCGCACTGATACTCAGCAATGATGAGTGCCAAACGCGCAATCTCCGCCGGAAAATCGCGCAGCTCAATGCCGCG
Organism: Burkholderiales bacterium; assembly: GCA_043744255.1. GTDB lineage: Bacteria > Pseudomonadota > Gammaproteobacteria > Burkholderiales > Usitatibacteraceae > UKL13-2. The sequence continues at coordinate 9,851 of JAYTVA010000098.1, forward strand.
AAAATTGGTGAGGGGAATCTCGCTGCCCAGATGCGATTCGCCGCGACGCTGATTGATCTCAAACTCAATCTGGCGCATTTGCTTATAGGCAATAACCAAAAAATTACCGGAGCCGCAGGCGGGGTCAAACACGCGAATGCGCGCAATGCGTTTGCGCAAATTGAGAAGCTTGATTTTGTTGTCGCCCGAGTCATGCAACTGCGCGCGCAAGTCGTCCAGAAGCAGCGGGTTGAGCACCTTCAAAATATTGGGTACGCTGGTGTAGTGCATGCCCAATGCGCCGCGCTCTTCATCATCAGCTACGGCCTGGATCATGCTGCCGAAAATATCGGGGTTAATTTCTTTCCAGCGCAAGCTGCCCGCTTGAATGAGGTAGGAACGCGCAATACGCGTAAAGCGCGGCACATCCGTGCTGCCGGAGAAGAGGCCGCCGTTCACATACGGGAACTGATCGGCCCAATTCGGCAGCCGTGGCTCGGCACTGGCGCGGTCTGCCACTTTGATATTCATTGCGCGAAAAATGGCTGATAAAACATCGTGCGTATTCGTACCCTCACTTGAAGTGCCACGCTCGCTCATCTGCTCGATGGTTTTGGTGAAGAGCCCTTCGCCATTGAAGATGTCGGTGTCTTCGGCAAAAAAACAAAAGATCAGCCGCGCCATGAAGTGATTCATGTCATGACGGCGCTCGCTGGAGGCCCAATCCGGGTTTTCACGCAGCAGCTCCACATAGAGTTTGTTGAGCCGCCCCGTGGCGCGAATGTCGATGGGATTGTCCTTGATCTCCTTGATGGTGGAGATGCCCGCAAGCGGGAGGAAAAAGCCAAAATGATTGGGGAAATCCGCATACGCACAGGCAATCGTATCGCAGCTTGCAAGCTCCTCCGCTTCAACCATCACGCCATCGGTTGCGAGGATAAATTTGGCTTTTGCCTTTGCGGTGGCGGCGCTCGCGCGCAAAGCTTTTAGTGTGTTGCCAACCTCGCCCGATTCGCAAACGGCGGTATGAATATTGTTCCGTTGCAGCACACCGCGCGGAACATCGGATGAATTGCTGTTGCCCGAACGCAGGCGCTGAATGGTCGTTTCCTTATTGCCAAACGCGGCAAGGAAGGCGAACGGAAATTGATCCGCTGCAAACGGCGCAGCGGCCAAATCAGAAATCGCCGCTTCTATTTCAACAGCGTTCATAACGCGCAATAACCCGACAAAAAAATTGTTGAGCGTGACTATGCCATAGGCGTGACAGCCATGCGGTTTGTATTTGTGCTTGTATTTATGTTCGCGTTTGTGTTCGCGTTTGTGTTCGCGTTTGTGTTCATGCCTCCGCCATCAAACGACCGATTGCCGCGCCCAACACCAAATCACTCTCGACACCAAACTGCTGATGGCGCAGGCGGCCTTGTTTGTCAATGAGCATGGTGGTCGGTGTGCCCTGCATGTTGTAGGCGTTCATCGTCATCGGGATGTGGTTGCCTTCGACCGCTTTATCGACCCCAATCGGAAACGGCAGGCGAAACTCGTGAATGAACACTTCGAGCGCCGCCGGGCTCATCACTTCGTGATGCTCAAACACGGTATGCAAGCCAATCACAACGACCGACGCCGGATTGAACGCCTCCGCAATCCGCTTTGCTTGCGGCACGCCGGTCACTACGCAACCGGGACACAGCATCTGGAACGCGTGGATCATCACGACACGACCGCGCAGAGCTTCGAGCGTGAGCGGGCGTAGCGTGTTGAACCATTGCGCCACTTGAAGTGCGGGTGCCAAAACATTTGCTTCGTTCATGGCGTCATTGTCGTTCATGGCCTTAGTTTACTGAAAACGAAGCCGGCGTCTTTTTGCGCAATATGGCATTGATGACATGCCGTGGCTGCGTTTGCGCCCACCGCACGTTCATCCTTGCTGTCCGCCTTGAATCCTTCGTAGCCCCAGCCGCCGGTCGCTGCGAATTTTTTTGCATCACGATGCATCACGCCAACCACCTTGCGCGCACCTTCCGTCACTGTGTTATCGGCCGACTTCGCGTCAAGCAAATCAAACACCATTACCGCGCCATCGGGCCACTTACCGGTTTTGTAGCCATGCAGCGCTTTGTTGTTTGCGTAGATGTGATGAATGCCGCCGAAGGAGTCATATAGGCCATGACCGGGATTGATAATCATCGACTTCACGTGATGCCAATCACGATAGCCTTTCGGATACGGTACCGACGGTGCATCGGCTGCGGCAGATAGTGTGGTGATGGTGGCTGTCGCAAATGCGAGTATGACGCGCTTCATGTTGCCTCCTGTATGGCGATGTGATGGAATGCTGACGCTGAAAGGTAGCCTCGCGGCATCATCAATACAAGCGGGCACAAAGCAGTGGGGTAGGCACCTTTTGGTGCATCTTGTTGAGTCTCAACAGAAAGTTTTTCGTGAAAATAACCCGTGAAGATTCCGCTCATACACGTCCGCAGCCCAGCGTGCATGAGATGGTTGAAAGCATTGTTGGCTGCAAATGGTCGATCACCGTGCTGAGTCTGGTGCGCACCGGTGTGCGCCGCCCAGGCGCGATGGAGCGCGCCGTCGATGGCTTGAGTGCGAAGGTGCTGAACGAACGCCTGACCAAACTCGTACGGTTTGGTATTCTGGAAAAACAAACCTTCGCAGAAGTGCCGCCGCACGTGGAATATCACATCACGGCGTTCGGCAATCGATTCGCAAAATTGCTTGATGAGGTGGATCGCTTGGAGCAAGAGCTGAAGCGCTGAACGCTAGGGATTGCTATTGCCGCGTCCACCCTCCAAAAAAACGGGGCACGCGATCACGCGTACCCCGCTAATTTTTCATGCTGCCTTGGTTAGAGAACTGACTTCAACAATCGACCCATGTCCGCCGGATTTTTGGTGACCTTGATGCCGCACTCTTCCATGACGCCCAGCTTTTCCTGCGCCGTCCCTTTGCCACCAGAGATGATCGCGCCCGCATGACCCATGCGCTTGCCAGGAGGCGCGGTCACGCCAGCGATGAAGCCGATTACTGGCTTCTTCATGTTGGCTTTGATCCAGCGCGCGCAGGTTTCTTCCGCGTCGCCACCGATTTCACCGACCATGATGACCGCGTCGGTTTCAGGATCGTCGTTGAACATGCTCATCACGTCGATGTGTTTCATGCCGCTCACGGGGTCGCCGCCGATGCCCACGCATGATGACTGGCCGAGCCCCAAGTCCATCAACTGACCGACCGCCTCGTAGGTAAGCGTGCCGGAGCGCGAGACCACGCCGATACGGCCTTTTTTGTGGATGTGGCCGGGCATGATGCCGATCTTGAGTTCGTCGGGTGTAATCACGCCGGGGCAATTCGGGCCAATCAAAATCGTGCCCGTGCCCTGCATGCGATCACGCGTGCGGATCATGTCGCGCACGGGGATGCCCTCGGTGATGCAGATGACGAGTTCCAAGCCCGCATCCACCGCTTCATCAATCGCGGCAGCAGCAAAAGGTGGCGGCACGTAGATGACCGAAACGGTCGCACCCGTTTGCGCTTTTGCTTCCTTGACCGTGTCAAAAATCGGGATGCCTTCGTACGACTGCCCGCCTTTTTTCGGCGTCACGCCGGCGACGTAGCAATTCGCGCCGTTGGCGTATTCCTTGCCCATTTTGGTGTGGAACATACCGGTCTTGCCGGTGATGCCTTGGGTGATGACTTTGGTGTGTTTGTTGATGAGGATGCTCATGATTATTTTCCTTTAGCGGCGGCGACCACGCGCTCTGCCGCCTCTGCCATATTGTTCGCTGCGATGATCGGCAGACCCGAATCTTTCAAAATCTGTTTACCCAAATCTTCGTTGGTGCCTTTCATGCGCACCACCAGCGGCACGGCGAGTTTGACTTCGCGCGCTGCGGCGATGACGCCGTTGGCGATCACATCGCACTTCATGATGCCGCCGAAGATGTTGACCAGAATCGCTTTGAGGTTCGGGTTTTTCAGCATGATTTTGAAGGCTTCGGTGACCTTCTCAGTGGTCGCACCGCCGCCCACATCGAGGAAGTTAGCCGGGCTACCGCCGTAGAGTTTGATGACGTCCATGGTTGCCATCGCGAGGCCGGCACCGTTGACCAGACAGCCGATATTGCCATCGAGCGAGATGTAGGTGAGATCAAATTTAGAGGCTTCGACTTCGGCCGGGTCTTCTTCATCGAAGTCGCGCATCGCCACGATCTCCGGGTGGCGATAGAGCGCGTTGGAATCGAAATTGAGTTTCGCGTCGAGCGCCAAGACTTTATTGTCGCCGGTGTAAATCAACGGGTTGATCTCCGCCAACGAGCAGTCGCATTCGTCGAACGCTTTGTAGAGGGACTGCATGAACGCCGCACCCTGCGCGATCGCTTGATCCGGTACGCCGATTTTGCGCGCGGCTTCTTCGGCCTGTGCGTTGGTGAGCCCGGTTTTCGGGTCAATGTGGTACTTGTGAATTTTTTCTGGCGTGTGTTCGGCGACGTGCTCGATGTCCATGCCACCTTCACTGGATGCCATCAAGGTGACGCGTTGCGAAGCGCGATCTACCACCATGCCGACATAGAGTTCTTTTTTGATGTCAGCACCTTCTTCGACCAATAGGCGCTTGACCACGCGGCCCTCGGGTCCGGTTTGATGCGTGACCAAGGTCATGCCAAGAATTTTGCTCGCGTAGTCGCGCACTTCGTCAATCGACTTGGCGACTTTGACGCCGCCACCTTTGCCGCGACCACCGGCGTGAATCTGAGCCTTGACGACCCACACTTTGCCGCCAAGTGTTTCGGCAGCCTTGACGGCTTCGTCAACGGTAAAACAGGCGATGCCGCGCGGCGTGGCGACACCGTATTTGCGCAAGATTTCCTTGCCTTGGTATTCATGGACATTCATGGGGTTGAACTCTCTTTGTGGCGAATCAGGGGACAATCGGGGCTGCAAAAAACGACCAACCGAACTTTGTTATTTTACCTGTGCATCGTGCATTGATCGCCAGCAAGTGCGTTTACGGATTAGCGATTAAGTGGATCCGTCGACGGGTCGGCCTCGGCGCCGGTGTACCAGCGCGGATAGTAGCGCGCCGCAACCGGTCCATCGAGCACCAACGCGTGACACTTATTGAGCTGAAAGGGTCGCTTGTCGAGGTCGGCAATACCCTGACCCGACAGAGATTGGAAAGCAGTCGTTGCGATGCTGGAAATGAGATCAGTGACATGGGTGCAACCGCGCTGGCTGCCGAATAACTCCATCACACGCTGCGAGAACCCCGGACGGATGACCAAGCCGACCAATTTTTTGTAGCTGGGTGCGATCTGGTTGCATTGACCGACGTACGGCATCGCGTCCATCGCGGCTTCGGCGTCGAGGATCGTCAGCTCGCGATTGATGGTGATCCGCAGCCACATCGAGTGCACGGGTTCGCCTACCGCGCGAGTGCGACCACCGACGTCGAAGACAACATCCTTGGCATCTTGCAAGTGACCTTCGATGTCGTAATTGCCGTCATCGCGTTTGTAGCCGCGCACAGAGATGTTGCGGTGATGCAGGGCGTGGCGGGGAGTACCGGCTGACAGTGGCATGGCAGGCGATCAATTTCATGTGGGAACAGCATTATAGAAAAACAAAATGCGCCAATCGGCGCGCTTTCCAATGATTCCGGTAGGAACGATTAACCGACTTGTCGATAGGTGCGAATGGCGGCGGCAAATTCAGACCCGGTCTGGAAGCGGTCATCAAATTTTTTCGCGAGTGCCATATCGATCAAATCGCTCATCCAGTCGGGCAAGGCCGGGTTGTATTCGCGAATATCACGATGCTTGTCGTTGGCAATTGCAAACATGAGCGTCGCCATTGAGTCACCGTCAAATGGTAAGCGACCCGAAGACAATTGATATAGCGTGACGCCCAGGGAGAACAAGTCCGAGCGGCCATCAATTTTCTTGCCCGCCAGTTGTTCCGGCGACATGTACGACGGCGTGCCGAGCACCATGCCGGTCTTTGTACGCGACGAATCAGTCACACGGGCAATC
>JAYTVA010000099.1:0-58114 GCA_043744255.1 Burkholderiales bacterium
TTGCCCAATACCGCTTTGGTTCGTGCCATCGTCGCCTCCTGTTGAAGGATAGTGGGGGCAGGATAGCATGAAAATTGTTAAGCGAACAGTATTGGGTCAGCTCTTGCAACGTGCGGGCATCGACAACCTCATCCTCGAAGCACGCAGCCCGGAATACGTGCTGAGGCGCAATCGCGCAGGCGTGTTGGAGCAGGGCACTTGTGAGTTGTTGCAGGATGCGGGCGTCGGCGAGCGATTGCATGCAGAAGGTTTGCCGCACACGGGTTTTGCGCTCAGCATCGTGGGGATTGAACATCGCATCGACTTGCATCGCCTCACCAGCGGCAAGCAAGTGATGGTGTACGGGCAAACTGAAGTCACGCGCGATTTGATGGCTGCGCGGGAGGCCGCAGGCGCGGTGACGATTTATGAAGCCAGCAACGTTAGCCTCGCCGATTTCGATACCACTGCACCACGCGTGCGCTACGAAAAAAATGGCGTGGTTAGCGAAATTGTCTGCGACTTCATCGCCGGATGCGATGGCTTTCACGGCGTCGCGCGCGCCAGCGTACCGGCGCAAAGCATCAAGACGTTTGAACGGGTGTATCCGTTCGGCTGGCTCGGCGTGTTGTGCGATACGCCGCCGGTGTCGCACGAACTAATTTACGCCAATCATGAACGCGGTTTCGCGCTGTGCAGCATGCGCTCGATGACGCGTAGCCGTTATTACATTCAATGTGCGCGTGATGAAAAAATCGAAGACTGGTCGGATGCGCGTTTTTTCACAGAACTGAAATCGCGCTTACATCCCGACACCGCCGCGCGTTTGGTCACGGGCACCGCGATTGAAAAAAGCATCGCGCCCTTGCGCAGTTTTGTCGCGGAACCGATGCGCTTTGGACGGCTATTCCTCGCCGGAGATGCTGCCCACATCGTCCCGCCCACCGGCGCTAAAGGTCTCAATCTCGCGGCGAGTGATGTGCGCTATTTGTCGGAGGCGTTCATTGCACACTATCGAAATGGAACGAACACTGAACTCGATGGCTATTCGCAGCGTGCGCTCAGTCGGGTATGGAAAGCCGAGCGATTTTCGTGGTGGATGACAGCGCTCTTGCATCGCTTTCCGGATGAAAGTGACTTTGACCGCAAAATCAAACAAGCAGAATTGGAGTACTTGATGGGCTCGGAAGCCGCGCAAGTTTCACTCGCCGAAAACTACGTTGGACTACCCTACTGATAGCCCGTCGCCGTGACATTTGTTGCCACCGAACGCGCACGGCTTGGTAACATCCCCGCGACGCCCACACGAAGTCAAATCATTCAGGAACATGCCATGAAGAAATTTTCCGCCGCACTTGTCATCGCTGCATTACTGCCAATTCCCGCCTTCGCGCAAGTGAATGAGCGCTTGCGTGAGCGCGTCAAACTAGAAAAAGAGCCACTGATCGCCACCCTCAAGCAATTGGTGGAGATCGAGTCTGGGAGCGGAGATCGGGACGGTTTGGATCGCATTTCGCAAATCATTTTTGACAAGTTGACCGCGCTCGGCGGCAAGGTCGAATTCATTGAGCCGACTGATATCTATCGCATGCAGGACACGCCGCCAAAACTCGGTCGCATGGTGCACGCGCGGTTCGAAGGCAAAGGAACAAAAAAGATCATGCTGATCGCGCACATGGACACCGTGTATCCGCGCGGCCTGGCCGCCTCGCAGCCGTTTCGTATTGACGGCAACCGCGCCTTCGGCCTCGGCATTGCTGACGACAAGCAGGGTGTCGCGGCGATCATTCATTTGGTGGCGGTGCTGAAGTCGCTCAAATTTGAAGACTACGGCGTCGTCACCGTGCTGATTAACGCGGACGAAGAAGTCTCGTCACCCGGCTCGCGCAGCACCTTGATTCGCATGGGTGGCGAGCACGATGCGGTGATGTCGTTCGAAGGTTCCGGCGTCACCAACGATCAGTTGTCGCTCACCACGGCCGGCATTGCCGGCGTGAGTTTGACTGTGAAGGGACGCGCCTCCCATGCGGGCTCATCTCCCGAGCGTGGCCGCAATGCGCTCTATGAACTTGCGCACCAAATGCTGCAAACGCGCGACCTCTCGAACCCGGCCACCGGTGCCAAGCTCAATTGGACAGTTGCGCATGCGGGCAACAGCCGCAACGTGATCCCCGCCGACGCCGATGCGATGGCCGACGTTCGCGTGTTACGGGTGGCCGATTACGATGGGATTGAAGCCACACTGCGCGAACGGATCAAAACCCAGCTCATTCCCGAGACAAAAGTGGAACTGATTTTCGAGCGTCGCCGCCCGCCGTTGGAGGCTAGCGCCGCCTCGCGCCAATTTGCGGAACACGCGAAGCGGGTCTACAGCGAAATCGGCAAAACGCTGAGCATCGGTGAAGTTGCCGCAGGCGGCGGCACCGACGCCGCGTTTGCGGCGCTCAAAACCACCGCGCCGGTGGTGGAGCGCTTCGGGCTGGCCGGATTCGGTGCACACTCTAACGACGCGGAGTACATTTCACTGGATTCCATCGAGCCGAGGCTGTATCTCGCGGCGCGGATGGTGATGGATATGGCGCTGGGAAAAGTACGTTAACCCACTTGTGGTCATGCCTACCTAGGGTAGTTTGTTGAATTTTGACACTTGGTTCACACCCGTGAAACCCCAGAAGTAGTATAAGTATGTTGTAAGTGTTTGATGCAACACTGTAAAATCTACAACCTACCTAACCGGTGGCACGGCAAGTTGATGGGGCCGTGCTAATAGTGTTACGCCTCAGAGAGTCTGTTCAAACCGATGAAAAGAAAAATTGCCATCGTCGGCATGTCGTTCCGTTTTCCCGGAACGGATGCCGCCAAGTATTGGACAGACTTGCTCAACGGGCAGGACTTCATTACGACTGTTGAGCCCACGCGCTGGGCGCAAGAGACGTTTCGTCACCCCTACAAAAATCACCCTGGCACCAGTTACACGTTCGCAGCTGGTTCACTCGGTGATGTGAGCGGTTTTGACGCCGGATTTTTTGGTATTTCCCCGCGCGAAGCCGCGCAAATGGATCCACAGCAACGGCTGTTGCTTGAGATGAGTTGGGAAGCGTTCGAAAACGGCGGCATCCGGCCATCGTCGGTGCGCGGTACCAAGTGCGGTGTGTTCATCGGCATTTCCAGCGCTGACTATGCTTATCGCTTCGCCGAAGATTTGGCCGCTGTTGATTCGACCGTTGCAACCGGCAATACGTCGAGTATTGCGGCAAACCGCATCTCATATGTGTTTGATCTTCGTGGCCCGTCTATGGCGCTGGACACGGCGTGTTCGTCGTCGCTGGTCGCGTTCCATCAGGCCTGCCAATCTATCCTCTCCGATGAGAGCTCACTCGCCATCGCTGGCGGTGTGAGTCTGCATTTGCACCCGTACGGCTTCATCGCATTTTCCAAAGCGTCGATGTTGTCCAAGCGCGGACGCTGCAATGTATTTGACGCAGCGGGCGATGGCTATGTGCGCTCTGAGGGCGGCGGTGTTTTTATCCTGAAGGATTACGACAAAGCGGTTGCCGACGGCAATCAAATTCTTGCTGTGGTCGCTGCTTCTGCGGTCAACAGTGACGGCAAGAAATCCGGACTGACCGTACCGAGCAGTTCCGCACAGGCCGAGTTGCTCAAGGAAGTCTATGCGCGTGCAGGCATCGCGGCAGCCGACATTGACTACATTGAAGCGCACGGCACGGGCACGGCAGTGGGTGACCCGATCGAGACGCGCGCGCTGGGTGACGCCCTCGGCAAGTTCCGTCCGGCGGGCAAGCCACTGCTGATCGGCTCGATCAAAAGCAACATGGGTCACCTCGAAGCGGCTTCGGGCATTGCCGGTTTGGTGAAGGCATTGCACTGCGTGCAAAAGCGGACTGTTCCCGCGACCATTCACATCCAAACGCTGAACCCGAATATCAAATTCGACGAGTGGAATCTTGACGTCGCGCGCGCCACCACGCCGCTGAAGCAAACGGGTCGTATCGTCGTGGGTGTCAATTCATTCGGTTTTGGCGGCGCGAACGCGCACGTGGTGCTGGAAAGTGCCGGCGCGCAAAACATTTCGCAGCTGCCAAAGAGCGGGAAGCTACTCGAAGGGGCGTTGCTGCCGTTGGTGATTTCAGCCAAATCGAGCGCCGGGCTGAAAGTCACAGCCAAACAATTTGCCACGCACCTGCGCGCGCAGAAAAATTCCGGCTTATACAACATCGCTTATGCCGCCGCGTTCAATCGCGATTGGCATGAGCATCGTGCGGTGGTTTACGGCAGTGCGCGTTTGTCCGTGGCGAATGCGTTGGACCGTTTCGCCGATGGCAGCGAAAGCGAATTGCCCATCGACAGCGGTACCGCACTTGGTCACGATGCGCCGGTGGCATTCGTGTATTCCGGCAATGGTTCGCAATGGGAAGGAATGGGCAAACAGTTGCTCGCCGAAGACGCGACGTTCCGTCAAGCGGTGCGCGCCGTTGATCAAATTTTTCAGCAGTACGCCGATTATTCGCTGGAGGCAGAGCTTTCCGGCAGCAACGGCCACGGACGCTTCGCGCGCACTGAGATTGCGCAGCCCGCGCTGTTCGCCATTCAAGTTGGGGTCACGCAAATGCTGCGTTCGCATGGCTTGATGCCGAGTGCGGTGACTGGCCACAGCGTCGGTGAAGTCGCGGCCGCTTGGGCGGCGGGTGCGCTGACACTCGAGCAAGCCGTGCAAGTGATCTATCACCGTAGCACGCTGCAAGGCAAAACCAAAGGGCAGGGCAAGATGAGTGCCGTTGCCCTCGGTCGCGATGCGGCGGAGAAACTCATCGATGAGCTAAAACTCTCTGAAACACTGTCGCTCGCCGGCGTAAATAGCGCGCGTGGCGTCACCATCGCAGGTGACGCGGCAGCATTGACCAAGTATGAAGGTGCATTGGCGAAGCGCACCACTGGCTACAAGCGCCTCGATCTAGATTACGCATTTCATAGCCCGGCCATGGACGCTATCGAGACCGGTATTTTCCAGTCGCTGCACGCGGTGCGTCCTGGTGAGGCGCAGGTCGAGTTTGTTTCCACCGTGACCGGGGGACCACTCTCCGGCGAACAACTAACGGCAAAATATTGGTGGCAGAATATTCGTAAACCCGTACTGTTCGCCGATGCAATCAAAAGTATTCATGGCCAGGGCATCCGTATTTTTATTGAAATTGGCCCGCATGCAATCTTGCGCAGCTATATCAACGACAGCCTGAAAGAAGCCAAGCTGCAAGGTCGCGTTATCACCACCTTGCAGCGTGGCGATGATCGCGCGCGCCGCGTCTGGAGCAGCCTCGCGCAGGCTATGATCGCCGGTGCCAGCGTCGATTGGAAAATGTTGTTTCCGCATGCAGTGCCGTTCAATGAGTTGCCGACCTATGCGTGGCAACGCGAATCGCTCTCGCATGTCGTCACCGCAAATTCGTTGCAGTTGCTTCAGCGGCGTAAGGTGCACCCGCTGTTGGGCTATCGCCTGAGTCAGCAAGACTGGACGTGGGAAAACCAGCTCGATTCGCTAGGTACCCCGATGCTTGCCGATCACGTGGTCGGCGATGGCGTGGTGTTTCCAGGCACCGGCTTCGCCGAATTGGCGTTGGCTGCCGGTCGCGAGTGGCGACCGGGTGAGACCATCGAGATCGAAGAATTGGAAATCCGTTCACCCCTGTTGCTCAGTGACGATCAGGCGAAGACGGTGCGCGTGAGCATCGATGCTGCCGATGGCAGTTTCGAGATCCGTGCCAAACCGCAATTGAGTGACGATGCATGGACAGTGCACGCGACTGGCCGTCTTCCCGGTGAGCCGGACGCGGCATTTACACAACGCGCCAAGGAGGATTCGCTCGGCCTGCCCGCGCGCGCCGCCGATTTTGATGCATCCCATCATCAACAGTTGACTGAAGCCGTCGGCCTCAATTACGGCGCGGCATTCCGGGCGGTGGAAGCCGGTTGGGTTGATGACAAAGTCGCGTGGGCCAAACTCGCGGTGCCGACGGAAATCGCGGTTGACGTTGAGCAATATTTGCTGCACCCCGCCATGCTTGATTGCACGTTTCAGCTCATCATTCACCTGATGCTCGATCAAGTGGAGGCGCACAACGGCATCGCCTATGTGCCCACCAAGATTGGACGCTTGTTCTGCCATAGCAAAAATCACGTGCCTGCGTTCGTGCGCGCGACACTGCTGCGTCGATCACCGCATTCATTGACGGTCGATTTTTCGCTGTTCGACGAGCAAGGCGAATTGGTTGCATGGGTCAAATCAGTGCGCTTTCGCAGCATCCGTTTGCGTCGCGATCCTGCTGACCATCTGCGCTTGCTCAATTTCCACGCGGTACCGAGACCCCATCCTGGATTGCCTGCGGCAAGCGCGATTGGCATGGTCCCCGCGCTACTGCGTGCAACGCAAGACGCGGCAAGCACGATTAGCGCGCGCGGTGAATTCACTGTTTACACGGAAGAAATCGAGCCACTACTGGATGCCTTGTGCAGTGCATTTGCGGGTGAGGCTCTGGTCCGCTTGGGCAGTGATGGCGCGCTCTCCAAGGATGCGCGCGCGCGCTTGAATGAGCAGAATCCAGACACGGGGCCGCTGCTGTCGCGTCTGCTACACATGCTCATCGAGGATCAAACCGTTGCGCTGGTCGGTGACCAGTATGAATTTGCATCGAGCGACGCAACGCCGGACGCGCAAGATATCTGGAACAGCTTGATTGCCGATTATCCGCAGCGACTGCCGATCCTGAATGCGGTCGGGCGTATCGGTCGAAATCTGCTGCCGCTGCTCACCGGCGAGAAAGTTTTGTCGGCGTTGATGCCGCGTGAATGCACGTTGCACGCCATGTTCCAGCATATTATCGGTGCAGAGGCGCGCAATACCATCGCTTCTGCGCTCGCGAACTCGATTGCTGCGTCACTCAAGGCGCTCCCGGAGGGCCGACGCTTGCGCGTACTGGAACTGAGCGAGGGCACGCCGCTGTTCGCGCCGGAGCTTTGCAAGGCGTTCGATTTCGACCGTGGCGATTACACGTTCGCAACCGGCACCTCCGCGACACTCGAGGAATGTCGTCGCTTCCAGGAAAAATTTCCACGTCTCGCGGTACAGGTTCTGCCATCGACCACGAACGCTGCGCCACCCACGCCAGCGGAAACCGCGCTGCAAGATTTAGTCATTTTGGTCTGCGATTTCAGCGATGAAGAAAACGAGCGTGTCGCCATTGAACACGCACGTAAGGTGTTGGCAAGCGGTGGTTCACTGGTACTGCTCGCGGTACAACCCACACGCTGGAGTGATTTTGTCTTCGGCGGTGCGCGACGTTGGTGGCCGACGTCGACCACGCACGCGAGCTCGATTCAGCGCTCGGCCGATTACTGGCGTGTGCGTCTCGATGGTCTTGGTTTTGCTGCGCCGAATATCGTGCCACTGGATGCAGGCGCGCTCACCAGCCCGTACCTGCTGCTCGCCGAGGCACCAGCTCGCGCCGATTCGATCATCAACGCCAAAGAGAACGTCGCGCCGAATAGCGTGCAAAAGCGCGTGTGGGTCGCGTTGGTCGATGCCAACGACTATTCACAAAAACTGGCTGCAGGTTTGGCCTCGGTGTTCGCGGCGCGTGGTGACAAGCTTGCGGTGCTGGGTAACACCGAAGTCGGTGTCGCGCTTGACCTAAACAACAGTGAAAGCGTCTCGCAGGCGCTTGAATCCTGCCGTACACAGCATGGCAATATCGTTGGCGTGCTGCATTTACGCGGACTAAATCCGCTCTCCGATGAACTCGGTGCAGCACCGCTATTGGCGGTGCAAGAGCAGCGCTGCATGGTCGCGGCATCCGTGATGCAGGCGCTGGAAAAAGGCCAACACCACACCACACTTTGGCTCATCACGAGTGGCGCGCAGAGCGGGCTGCTACCCGACCGTACCGTGTCCCAGCTCGCGACCCGCGACGCGCCGCTGTGGGGCTTTGGCCGATCCATGATGAACGAAGCCGCGCACGTTAACGTGCGCATGGTCGATATTGAACGTGCTGCCGGGATGGATACGGTGGTGCGTGGCATTGCGCTGGAAGTTTCGCTGCCTGACAGCGAGAATGAAATTCTGTTGACGGTAAATGGCGCGCGATATGCGCCGCGCCTGCGCTTGGAGCCGCGTCATGCCAAGTCGGTCACGATTTCCAAAGCGCCCGCTGAAGTGCCAACGGTTCAACTCGGCTTTCAGTTTCCAGGGCAATTGCGCAATCTGCGCTGGGAATCCGCGCCGCGCGTGGCTGCCAAGGCTAACGAGATCGAACTTGAGGTACGCGCCACCGGGCTCAATTTCCGTGACGTGATGTATGCGCTGGGGTTGCTGTCTGACGAAGCGGTGGAGGATGGCTTTGCCGGCCCGACACTGGGACTCGAATGTGCTGGTGTCGTCACCGCTGTTGGTACCGACGTGCGTGGATTTGCGATCGGGGATGAGGTCGTGGCATTCGGCCCGTCGAGCCTCAGCAACCGCGTCATTACCAGTGCCGACGCGGCATCTCGCATTCCAAACGGTATCTCGTTTGAGGCGGCGGCAACGATTCCCGGTACGTTCTTCACAGCCTACTACGCGCTCAAATATCTGGCGCAGTTGCAAGAAGGCGAACGTGTATTGATTCACGGGGCAGCGGGCGGCGTTGGCATCGCGGCGATACAGCTTGCGAAATGGTGCGGTGCAGAAATTTTTGTTACTGCGGGCACGGACGAGAAACGTGATTTCGTGCGCTTGCTCGGTGCCGATCATGTATTTGATTCTCGCTCACACGTGTTTGCCGATCAGATACTGAGCGCGACCGGCGGTGAAGGTGTCGATGTAGTGTTGAACTCGCTGGCTGGCGAAGCGATCAATCGCAACCTGCGTGTGCTCAAGCCGTTCGGCCGCTTCTTGGAACTCGGCAAACGAGATTTTTACGAGAACACCAAGATCGGTCTGCGTCCGTTCCGCAACAATATTTCGTACTTCGGGATCGACGCCGATCAATTGATGAGCGCGCAACCGGCGTTGACCAAGCGTTTGTTCCGCGAGGTCATGGCGCTGTTCGAGCAGGGCGTGCTGCATCCGCTGCCCTACCAAACGTTTGAAGCTGACGATGTTGTCGATGCATTTCGCTACATGCAGCAAGCCAAACAGATTGGCAAGATCGTCGTCACCTATCGCAATGGCATCAGCCACGTGCACCACCCAAAACAGCCGGGGCAAGCACTCAACCTTTCTGCCACCGCAACCTATTTGGTCACTGGCGGTTTGGGCGGCTTCGGCCTCAAGACCGCGCAGTGGCTGGTGAGTAAGGGCGCGCGCAACCTCGTGCTGATTAGCCGCAGCGGGCCGGCGGCCGCAGAAGCGAATTCGGCCATCGCGGAATTACGTACCCAGGGGGTGCGCGTGCATGCAGCCGCGTGCGATGTGACTGATGAGAAGGCATTGGCCGCGCTATTCGCCTTGATGTCCACAGAAATGCCGCCCCTGCGCGGTATCGTGCACGCGGCTGTGGTGATCGAGGACGGCTTGGTGCGCAACACGACTGCCGCGCAAATTCACAAAGTATTGGCACCGAAAATTCTTGGCGCGCAACATTTGCACCGCATGACGCGTCACCTGCAAATGGATTTTTTCGTATTGTTCTCGTCCGCCACCACGCTGTTTGGCAATCCCGGACAATCGAGTTACGTGGCCGCAAATGCGTATCTCGAATCGCTCGCCGAGGCGCGCCACTCGGCCGGGTTGCCCGCAACCTGCGTGCGCTGGGGCGCGATTGATGACGTCGGTTTTCTCGCACGCAATGAACAAATTCGCGAAGCCTTGCAAAGCCGCATGGGCGGTAGCGCCTTGCTATCACAGCATGCGCTCGAGGTGCTCGAAGAATTGATGGTGTCCAACCGTTCCGGTGTCGGCGTGATGGAGCTTGACTGGCGCGCACTCACGCGTTTCTTGCCAACCGCGCAGAGTCCAAAATTCAGTGAGCTCGCGGCACTTTCCACCGACAGCGAATCCGATGACGATCACTCGGACGACATTCAACGTCTGCTAACCGAGCTGTCGCCGGAAGATTTGTTGTCCACGTTCAAGCAAATGCTCAAAGATGAAATCGGTGAGATCTTGCGCATCTCTACTGATAAGCTCGATGATGCCCGCTCGCTGTACGACATGGGTCTCGATTCGTTGATGGGTGTGGAATTGGGATTGGCAATTGAATCGCGCTTCGGCGTGAAGTTGCCGGTAATGGCGCTGAGCGAGAGCCCGACGATTGCCAAGCTCGCCGAGAAATTGATTGGCATCTTGCGGGCGGCGAATGCGCCGAAAGAAGAGACTGCTGACACGGCGGTCGCTTCGCAAGTTCAGCAAATGGTCGCGCAGCATGCGGCGGATGTGGACGCAAAATCGGTCGAAGAATTCACCAAAGATCTACAGTCCGGCGACGCGGTGCGTGCTGGCAGGATGATTCACTGATGTCCCGCAAGGGGGTGCTTGGCCTCACCTCGCAGCTGAAAGACAAGCTCATTCAGCAAGCACTGGAGCGGCGTTTGAAAAGTGTCGCAGGTGACGCGACCGGCACGCGCTACACGCCGCTGGCGATGGGTGATGCGGCGCACACGATCCCAGAAATTCCCGAACAGTTTTACCGATTCCATCTGCACCCCGGCTACCAGCAAATTCGCATCATCAACGATGGTGCCGCGCGTTTGGGCATTACCAGCCCGTTCTTCAAGCAACACGAAGGCACCGCCAGCGGCACCACGCGCATCGGCGGCAAGCCACTCATCAACTACGCCAGCTACAACTATCTGGGTTTCTCCGGCGACCCGACCGTGTTGAACGCGGCCAAGGCAGCGATTGATCGCTATGGCACGTCGGTATCGGCGAGCCGCATTGTCTCTGGTGAACGTCCAGTGCATCGCGAATTCGAGAGTGCACTGGCGCGCGCCTACGACGTGGACGACGCGATTGTGTTCGTGAGCGGGCACGCCACCAATGTGACCACGATTGGCTACCTATTCGGGCCGAAGGACTTGGTCATCCACGACGCGCTGATTCATAACTCTACACTGCAAGGTGCGCAACTCTCTGGCGCGCGGCGACTTTCATTTGCGCATAACGATTGGGCGGCACTCGATGGCATTCTCACTGAGCAGCGGCGACATTTCGAGCGGGTGTTGATTGTGCTCGAAGGCATCTACAGCATGGATGGCGATTTTCCAGACCTGCCAAAATTTGTCGAAATCAAACGCAAGCACCGCGCATTCTTGATGGTCGATGAAGCGCACTCGTTTGGCGTCATGGGCAAGCGTGGCCTCGGCATTCGCGAACACTTCGGCCTCGCTGGCAGTGATGTCGATATCTGGATGGGTACGCTCAGCAAATCACTCGCTGGTTGTGGCGGCTACATCGCCGGTGAGACTGCACTCGTTGAACATTTGAAATTCATGGCACCGGGATTTCTTTACAGCGTCGGTATGGCGCCACCGCTCGCGGCGGCGTCCCTTGCATCGCTGCAATGCATGTTGCGCGAGCCTGAGCGTGTTGCCGCGTTGCAATCGCGCGGCGCGTATTTTCTAAAGCAAGCGCATTTCGCCGGTATCGACACCGGCTCCAGCAGCGGGTACGCCGTCATCCCCGCGATCACCGGCAGCTCGCTGCGCGCGGCCAAGTTGTCCCATGCGTTGTTCGAACGCGGCATTAGCGTGCAACCGATTCTCTACCCCGCCGTACCGGAAAAATCTGCGCGCCTGCGTTTCTTTATGTCGTATCAGCATACGGAAGAGCAGATTGATGAAACGATTCGGGTGTTGGCCGAAGAGATGGGACACGTGTAAGCACGGCGTTTGACGGTCTCGATTCGGTGATCAAACTCCATTGTCAGCGCATGTTTAGCGGTTGCAAAAATGGTTGGAACCGCGTGCTGCTGGATTTAACGGTTAGTCGCACAGAGATATGGTGAAACCGCCTCGTGGGTGCGCCAACAAATCGTGCTACTTCCTTTTCCCAAGGCAACCCGCGCACCCTAACTGCTTTGCGCCGCGTGATCCCCAGCCACATGTGCCAGCAACAACGCCGCGAGGTCGGCAATGTCGATATCACGCGCGCCACTCGATACGCTCGCTTGATTGCCCCAGAGCACATAGTCAGTAGTACCGTCTGGCTCGCCGAGCGCAGCGTATACAGCGGGCATGATCGGGACGTGGTCGCCGTATTGGCACAGCCAGTGCGGGGTTTGCGCGGTTTCGCAGCGCGCACGTAGTTGCCCAAGCATCGCATCAGCATTGCGCAGGTGGCGCGCGTAGACGGCAAGCTCATCGCAGTCTATCGATGGTGGAGCTGAAAACAGCGTTGCCTTCTCAATTTCGTTCACGCTCTCCCAATGCAGCGGGCCGTGATTTTCCATGGTGATGGCGAAAATAAAAACACCTTGATCGTGCTGGTCGAGCAGCGTTTCGATCTTGCGCGCCACCGCGAGGTCGCCAATATAGGGGCCGGATTTATCTGCACCATTGAAACTGCTGATATCGATAAAAGTGTCGAAGCCCATTTTCGGAAACACCATATTACGGGCGTAAAAACTCGCCGGGAACGGGTGCACGCAGATCGTTTTGTACCCTGCGTTTCGGAGCGTTGATGCAAGGGTCGCAACGCCCTGATGCGCGAATTTTCGATAGGGATTGAAGCGGTGCACGCCGAGTGCTGTTGGTTGAAGCCCGGACAAAAACGAAAACTCGGTGCGCACGGTGTTGGCACCCCACGCGGCCACGTGCATGCGGCCCTGTGCTGCCGCACGCGCGTGTGTGCGATCCCATTCGCGGAACAGCGAAGGATCGAGACCGGGGTGCAGCCGCCGTGCATCGAAAAAGGATTCGCTTTGAATGACGATGATGTTGGGCCGGAGCGCGCCACGCGCCAGCGCGTCGCCATTAAATACCGTGGGCAAGGCGCGCAGATCGATGGGTGCGCGTTCATCGGCCCGGTAGCGCCACAGGCTCGCAAGCAAGCCGAGTTCGCGAACATCGTGGGCGGGGTCATGTGTGACGATGAGGCGACGCGACGCGCCTACAAAAATCAGCACGGCGCTGGTGAAAAACAATGTACTTGCCGCGATGACAAACGGCCATGCGCCAGTGGCGCGTGTGATTGGTGGCTCGAACATCAGCCCCAGCGTGATGGCGACGATGAATGCCAGCGTTGCCAGCGCCGCGCGCCATGCACCGAGGAATGGCAGGTAGAGACGCGGATGTTTGATCGCATCAAGAAAATATTCGAAGTCCTGAAAAATAAACGGCTCGCGCAGAGACGCGAATTTCGCGTTGCTCACCAACACGATCAACAGTTGCCACGCGAGCGCGCTGGCGGCGGCAAACCACGGTCGCTGGAATACCGCGAATTCCAGCGCAAACAGCAGCGCGAACAGGCCAAAGTGCAGCATCCACGCGGCGAACGGGCGATTTGCGAACTTCGGTCGGGGGCGCGTGAGACTATCAATCGCGAGCGCCAGCAGGGCGCCCCCGCTGAACGCTGGCACGATGCCGCCGAGCGCCAACCACTCACTTGCCAAAATCGAACAGCCTCACCAAACGCTGCGACACACTCGCCGGAGCGACCGACAAATACCAGCACGCGAGGTTGAGTGGAAATGGAAAGCTGATGCGCGCACGATTGGCGGCAAGTCCACGCTGAATCACGCGTGCCGCTTTTTCCGCGCTCCACTTGAAAGGTTTCGGACCGGGCATTTCATCGCACATATACGACTCGACAAAACCCGGCATGACAACGCTGACACCGATGCCGAGGTCAGCGAGTCCGCCGCGCAGCGCCTCACCGTAGACACGCATAGCAGCTTTGCTCGCGCAGTAACTCGGCGTGACTGGTAGGCCAAAATAGCCAGCGAGCGAGCTGAACATGGCGATTTGTCCGCGCTTGCGGGCACGCATAGCGGGCAGTGCCGCATCGACGGTGGCAATGGCGGCACGAATGTTGATGTCGATGAGTGCGTCGATGTCTTCCCAGCGCTCGCCTGCTTGGCCAGGCCCGGTGTTGATGTTGATACCGGCGCAGGGGATGACTAGATCAAGCGGCGCGCGCGCTTCGGCATTGATGACCCATGCTTGGAGTGCGGTGATGTCGCGCACATCCAATGATTGCGCTTCGACGATGGCACCTGCCACACGGCAGCGTGCTGCGAGCGCGGCCAGCTTTTGCTGATTGCGGCCCTGCAAAAACAGCGTCACGCCCGGTGCTGCGTACGCGCGTGCCAGCGCGCCGCCGATACCGCCGGTTGCGCCAGTAATGAGAATGGACTTCACAACAATACTTCCAGCGGCGATTTTTCTGCCGACAATACGCGCGCCGCGTTAACGACGGCCATGGCAATACCCTCCGCAGAATAGAAGCCGCCATTGATCTGTGTGGTGTGAATGAGCACGTTGCGAAACTGTCGAAAGAGAACTGCATTGGGCGGCGGCGCGTCGCGCCAAAATTGCTCGAGCGTGCCGCGAAATGTTAGATCGTTGAGATTGTAGATCGGATCGCTGAGCGTGATGGTGGGGCAGCCAACGGCAAGCGCGGCGAGGCCGGTGGTGCTGTTGACCGTGACGAGGCCGCGTGCGCTAGGTAGCATCGCATCCAGATTGCCACTTTCCAAATAATCGACGCGACCCACAACGCCCAATTGCCCAGCGAGCGTTTTGATCTGCCGACGAAAATGGACGAAACCGGTATCAAGTGGATGATTCTTGATGACCAGTCGCGCGTCCGTGGGCGCATGCGCGGCAAACGATTTCATCACCAACTCAATCACTTCCGTCATGTTGCTGAACGGCGAGTGGTCGCGAATTTGTACGTCGCTATCGAGCTGAAGTGGCAGCAAGTAGAACGGTGCACGTCCATCCATCACGCGTGCAATGGTCTCGCGATCTTGCCGCTCATAAAACGGCATCCGTGCAAAGCGCACGCCCCAGCCTGCGTATTCGACACCAGAACTCACCGGCCGATGCGTGCGATAGCGCGGGAACATGAGCGGATTGCCGAGGTTGCTCAAGTGATATGCCATGTCATGCAGCGCACGAATGCGCAACGACGCCGCAAACGCGTCCCCATCGCCGTAGTCTGGCACGCGATCCGCGACCGTGCGTAGCCAATCAACATCGCGCGGCAGGCGTGAATTTGCGTTGACGCCATCGCGTTCCAGTGTGACCCAGTAGGGCCGAAAGTAGCCCTCTTCAAACACATGCATGCGCACGCCGCGCTGTTTGCAAAGCGCGATAGCGGGCAAATGAATTGGACGGCGGTCACCAAACAACACCACGTCGCTGATTGCAGCACCACGCATTTTTTCATCGAGGAATGTCGGCAATTGAGCGAGCTTGCCGCGGAACGCCCACGCGGCGCGGCCAGCCCAGTACAGCGTATCGCCGCTATTAAAGTTGACGCGATACACGCGATGTCCGTCGGCGACCAACTGATCGGCAAGCTTCGCAAAGAACGGCGTATTTACGCCCTGCAAGAACAGAAATGAGCGCGATGCCATCAGCGCGGAGTCGCTTCCAGTTCAGCCAGAAACGCATCGACCCGTTCAAAGTGCTGCACCCATGTGGTCGGCTGAAAGTGCTGCAATCGCTCGACCTGCGCCGCGCGTAGCGGACTGTCGTTGCGGCTATAGTCCGCGATCAATGATTGCCAGCCCGCGCTATCGGTAGGTGCTGCAAACTCAGGGATGTTGCCAACCGTCTCGCGAAACACGTCGAGGTCGCTGGCGATCACCGGCACGCCCATTGACAGTGCTTCGCTGACCGGCATGCCGTAACCCTCCGCGAACGAAGGGAACAGCAGTGCCTGCGCATGGTGCAGGTAATTGAAGAGTTGGTCGTCGCTGCAATCGGGTCGGTAGGTGATGAAGCCTGCAAGTTTTTCGGGCGAGGTGAGCATTCCCATCACGTTTTCGCATTGCCAACCGCGCTGGCCGATCACCACTAAGGTTGGCGCGCTCGTACCCAGCTTCTCGACCAGCGCGCGCCAGAGTCGCAGCAACATCCCGTGATTTTTGCGCGGCTCAATGGTGCCGAGAATGACAAAATACGGCTTGTCGATGGGTCGTATACCAACCGCATGATCGGTGATCCCGGCAGCCAACGGTGCGACGATGCAAGGTGGCATTTGCATATGGTCATCCCGGCAGAACTGTGCCAACACATCTTTGGTGTGTTGAGAATTTGCGATCAGCCCTGCACTGATGCGCACCGCGCACCGCATGCGGGTGATATGCCGCTCACGTTCGCCCGGCCGACAATATTCGGGATGCGTGATGGGGATGAGATCGTGCACCACAATCATCGGGCGCGCGCCGTGGTGGCGCAATGCCCACGCGTAGTGCTTGCTCTCCAGCCCCATGTGACCCGTGTTGAAAAGAAAGTTGCCCGCGACGTTCAGTTTCATCCAGCGCCAGAGAAACGCCTTGGCAATCACGCGCAGCGCCAGCCCGCGGATGGGAGCGCTGCCGTCGGGGAGTGTGCGAAATAGTGTTTGCGAATCTGCTGCCGACAGCACTGCGTTGAACGGCCCCAAACTCAAGACCGCGCGTGCGTCTTCAGCAAAGTGTCGAATGTATTCGAGACTTACCCGGTCAATGCCGGTGGGCAAGTGCTTTTTGAGTCGCCGGTAGACGAGGCGAGTGACGTCGATCAGGATGCGTGACACGGTGCATTAAATGGATGGTTATACGAAAATGCGACGCCGG
This sequence comes from Burkholderiales bacterium, assembly GCA_043744255.1. GTDB lineage: Bacteria > Pseudomonadota > Gammaproteobacteria > Burkholderiales > Usitatibacteraceae > UKL13-2. The sequence goes on from JAYTVA010000099.1 coordinate 16,755, forward strand.
TATGCTGGCGCAGGCGAGGGTGGTTCGTACCTGCACTGGCGATGTGCGTCAATCGGTTCTGGCACCGGGATTTTGCTACACTTTGGCAGCTTGGATTATCGCTGATTTTGTACTGAGGCAATGCGCGACGTTTCGGCGAGAGTTGACGCCAAGTTTGTCCCAGCGCCAAATGCCCATCCATCCATAAATTTCCTGACCCCACGCGCAGCACCTGATGTGCGCTTTAGTTGGATTCTGATGAACAAAAACTATTTCGATTTCGTTCGCGCGCTAGCCATTGGGTCTGCGCTCCTTGCCCTCGCGGGCTGCACCTCGTTCCTGCCCGTTGCTGGCCCGAGCAGCAAGGATATTGCCGCTGTTAACACATTACCCGGATCGTCTGCCGTGCAGATCGTCGATGTCGATGACGGCGTCACGCGGCAGTTGCTATCGCTTCGCAGCAAGAAAATGTTCTCAGACGCATTTGCCGCACGTGAAGCATCGAAGTTCACGGTCGGCGCGGGTGACGTGATTGAGGTCTCCGTCTGGGAAGCGCCACCCGCCACACTTTTTGGTGGTGCGCAGACTGACCTGCGCGTGCCGGGCGCCGCTACCCATGCCACCACCTTTCCTCAGCAGATGGTCAGTACTGATGGCTACATAAACATCCCATTTGCTGGGCAAGTGAGAGCAGCGGGTGTTTCGCTGCCGCAAATCGAGAAAGATATTGTTGCCAAGCTCACGGGTAAGGCCAATCAACCGCAGGCGCTGGTGCGTTTGATCCGCAATACATCATCGAATGTGACGGTCGTGGGAGAAGTCAGCGCCAGCGCACGCGTGCCGCTCACGCCAGGCGGTGAGCGTTTGCTTGATGCGCTCGCAGCCGCAGGCGGCACGAGACAGCCGGTCAACAAGACCACCATTCAGATTACGCGTGGCGACGCCGTGTATGCGCTGCCGCTCGATACGATCATCCGCGATCCGAAACAAAACGTTTTGCTCACGCCGGGTGACGTGATTACCGCGTTGTTCCAAACGTCCAGCTTCACGGTATTGGGTGCGACTGGCAAAAACGATGAGGTGAATTTTGAGGCGCAAGGGATTTCGCTGGCACAAGCACTGGCGCGATCCGGCGGACTGATTGATACGCGCTCTAATCCGCAAGGCGTGTTTGTGTTCCGCTTTGAGCCGCAAGATGCACTGAAATGGCCGCGTCAGCCCGTTGTGGCCACGCCGGAGGGCAAGGTGCCGGTGATCTATCGCATCGACTTGAAAAACCCGTCGAGCTTTTTCGTCATGCAAAGTTTCGCGATGAACGACAAGGATCTGCTGTACGTCTCGAATGCGCCGATTACTGAAGTCGAGAAGTTCCTGAATGTGGTGTTCTCGGTGGTGTACCCGGTGCTGAATGCGCGGCAGTTAACGAAGTAGGGCGCGCTACTTCTGAATGTCTTTTTGCCCGAGTCCGGACAAAAATTTCTCCCACTGCGGCAGAATTTTTTCCGGCATGTATTGCGCGGACTGTTGCGCACCCTTCAGCACGAAACTCTCCCGCGACCCCGCGTTGGCCGGATCGATCAAGCGCGTGATCGCGTTGGCAACGTCGGCCACAGAATACGGGCTAAAGTATTCGGCCGCTGCGCCGTACACTTCGCGATGCACTGGTATGTCGGAGGCCGCCACCACGCCACCGCAACGCATCGATTCCACCCCGGAGAAATCAAAACCTTCGCCAAAGCTTGGGCAGACTGTCGCGCGCGCGTGCTTGTAGAGCAAGCGCAGCTCTGGTGCGGGGACATCTTCCAGCATGAACAAATCGCCACGTGCCTGCCAAGGGCGGAATTTGCGGGTAATTTTTTCGTGGTCCCAGCCCAGCATGCCAACGGTGATGAGTTTGAGGTCAGGGAATCTTTCGACCCGTAGCTGTTCCCACGCAGCCAACAAGCTCAAGTGATTTTTGCGTGGCTCAATAGTGGAGACGATCAACAAATATTGGATGGGGTGGGGTGGGGGCTCGTGCGTCATTTCCGCCTTCAGAGCCACACTCTTACCTTGGGTTGCACCGGCCATTAGCGTCCGCGTGCGAATGATTTCACCAACCCGCACGGACGACGAGTCTTCAGCGAAATAGTGATGCGACACCATGTTGTGGATGGTGGTCGCATGCGCCTCTGCTTCGGGAAAAATGGAAATCAGATCATTGCGCGTTGCGTCGGACACACACGCAAAATGTCCGCCACGCGCGATATTATTTCGCAGCGCATGGTAATGCGATGCTTGGTGAAACGCCTTATTGGCAATGGTGTGTGGCATCAGTAACGGAATCGCATCGTGATAGCGCACCACCAGCTTGGTATTCTTCGAGACGATGCCGGGGTAGGGCGTCTGCGCAATCATCACGTCAAAATCGCGCGTGTTGATGCGGGGATAGACGGCATGACCAAATTTTTTCGTGATGAGAGCGGCAATGTGCATGGTTGTCCAAGGAACGGTGGCAACACGGAATTGCGCTTTGGTCACAGTATCGAAGTCTTCATGCGGCAACGTCCGTGCAAACAGGCTGCGCCAGATGAAATCGCGAAAGTGTTCGGGATCAAAGCGCGTGAGCTGCCGCTCCAGTCCCATCAGATCGCTCGCCACCAGACCGGCACCAGTCATCACTTCCGCGAACTCGTGACCCCACTGTTCCAGCATTGAGCGCTTTGGGTCAGCCTCGACCGAGACCACCACGCGCGAAAGGCGGTTGATCTCCCGGTCTTTGCTGAGCCTGCGCTGAAACGCGCTGTTGGTTGCCGGTAACCCCTTGGTCAACTTCCGGACGCTCGTCTGAAGCAGGCCTTCGACGTTTAGCTCTGGAAGCAGGCTGAGTCCGCGAAAGAGCAAGCGCGACTCTTGTGGGATACCGGCGTGCCCGTCCAAAGCAGGACGCATCTCCAAAAGCAGCCTCATGGAAATGATCGCTCCGCATTCAGTAGGCGCAGTGCAGCCTGCGACTGCCTAGTGCGTGGTCGGCAGCTAGGGTGCGTGAAGCACTTTTTGTTCATAAAAGTCATAGGCAGTATCTACGTCGTCGAAGGCGTGTAGTTTGCCATCCTGAATCACCAGCGCCCGCTTGCAGATTTGGCGGATGGTATTGGGGTCATGCGAAACGACGATAAATGCGCGATCGCTACGTTTTTCGAAAAGTTCTACGCGGCATTTTTCGTGGAACCTACTGTCACCAACGGCAGTAACCTCATCGATCAAAAAACAGTCGAATTCAATTGCCATTGAAAACGCAAACGATAAGCGCCCGAACATGCCGGCCGAATAGCGTGACACCGGTTCCCTAAGGTAAATGCCCAATTCGCTGAATTCTTCGACAAACGGAACCAGTGGTTCGTAGTCAACACCGTACACCCGGCAAAGAAAGCGAAAATTATCAAGGCCGGTAAGTTGTAGCTGATAGGCGCCAGCAAATGCAAGCGGCCACGACACGCTCATGCTGCGGGTAACGGCACCGGAGGTGGGTCGCTCCGCGCCGCTAAGCAGGCGAATCAATGTCGATTTTCCAGAGCCATTGCGACCAAGAATGCCGAGCTTTTCGCCTTTCGCGATTTCGAAGTTCAGCGAGTCCAGAACTACCCTCGATCCAAGACGTGTGTGGTATTTCTTAGTGAGATTTTCTACGCGAATCATGGTACTTCAACCCGTCGCCCAGCGCCCGCGACAAGTAGCAGGCCGATCAGGGTGAGTACTAGGTTGACTAGACCGAGGTAACTAACGTCGTAGTGGGTCTGTACCACACTGCCAAAGTAGCCATCACGGAGCATTTCCACGCCATGCACCATAGGCAGCAGTAAAATCACATCCTGAAACTCTTTGGGTAGCCAATCGACCATCGTTGCGGCACCTGACAATGGGAACAAAAGATAAGACGTTGGGCCCCACAGCTTTTCTACGGTCTCGCTGTAGGCCGTAGCCGCCCCGATGACCAGCGCGAGCGCTGTGCCGAACCATGCTAGCAGGAGCCAGCCTTGCAATACGATCAGCAGGTCTACTGGCGGCGACATCCAACCAGCGGCGGTGAAAATATTGCCGAGGATAAAGAATGAAGTCGTTGCGCCAGCGATTTCGAGGAGAATTCGCGTGAGAAAAATGTCCATGACGCGAACATTTCGATGGTAAAGAAGGTTGCTGTTCGGGCCAATTGCCATAACGGCGCGACTAGCGCAATTGCGCCATAACAAAACCGACGAATAGCCAGTCACGGCAAACGCCACGATCGGGATGCTGCTACCATGATGCATCCCGATCGCCGTCCATAACACCGTAACGCCCAGCGTGAACAGCATCGGCTCGACGAACAGCCAGAGTACGCCCAGGTTGTCGCGGCCGAAACGCGTGATGATTTCGCGCATCATCAGCGCCCACAAGACGCGCCGCTGTATCGCGAAGGATGAAAAAAAAGTATTTTCTTGCACGTCCGTCGATGTCCGGGGCTATTCCAAGTGTTCGCGGATGCTGGCTGCGAGTAATGTCGCTACCCCCCATGCGAGCAGCCCTACCGCGAGCACCGTGAAGAAAGAGCGAATCCGCCTCGGCTCAAGTGCCTTGTCAGGCAAGTTCGGCTGCACGAGGCGTTCCAGATAGAGCTGCTTGCGTTGCGCCTCACTCTTTGCGGACTCCAACGCGGTCAAGGCGATGGCCAACTGCTTCTCGGCAAACCCCTTCTCCAGCGCTAAGCGCTCAAAATTGGTTGATTTCGAGGTGAGTGAGCTACCGACGCCAGTGATCTTGGCTGTTTCCGTCGCGATGGTCTTCCGCAAATCGTCAGTACGGTTTTTCAGCACCGAAATCTGAGGATTGGTTGGCGAAATTTGCCGCAACTGAGTGAGTTGAGCCTCAACGGACAACAGCTCTTCCTGTAGTTTTCCGACCCCCTGCAGCTGCATGGCGGATTGTTTTTCTGGGTCAAATACCGTCTGTGTGCTGCGGAACGCGGAGAACGCCAGCGACGCACTCTTGGTGCGGTCTTCGGCGATTTTCACTTCCTGCTCGGCGGTCCGAATCAAGTCGAGTCGGCTCCGGTCGTTCAGATTGTTCACGAGGCGCTCGCCCATCTTCAACAGGAGGTCATTAACGCCTTTTGCGTCTTGCGCCGCAAACGCACGCACTGTCAGCACGGAAATAGAGGAAACAGGGTCGTAATCCACCGCAACCTGCTTCTTGTAGTAACGATGGAATGCCTCGAAGCTCGCATCCCAATCCAGCCCGGGAAAGCGATTGATGACATCAGCCTCCTTGGTTGAGTACGCTTTGCGAACGCCGAGTTGCTCATCCAGTTCTTTTAGCGCATCGCGAGAAAGAATAAAGTCGCGAACGGAATAGGTGTCATCCTGAGAACGGGAAAATCCCGTGCCCTGCAAGAATGAACCGAGCACGCCTCCTTGCGCCTGTCGTTGCGGTGAGCGGACGACAAAGCGCGATTCCGAAATGTACACGTCGGAAGCGATCAGGCCGTAGTAAATCGCCGCAAGAGCCGTCGGCAGAATTACCGTTGACCACAGGATGACGTTCGCTGTGTTGAATTTTGCGCTGATGCGGGAAACTAACGATGGCGTAGCGATTGGATCTTGAGTGGGTGCTTGCAAAATATGTTCCTGCCTAGGGTGAGGGGTAGCGCACGTTTACGCGCGCCCGTAATTATCTTCGAATCGGACAATATCATCCTCGCCCAAATACGCGCCGCTTTGCACCTCGATCATCACCAGATCAATAACGCCGGGGTTTTCCAGGCGGTGCTTGCAGCCAGCCGGAATATAGGTTGACTCGTTGGTATTCAGCAGGATTTCCCGGTCGCCGTTCACCACTTTCGCCATACCGTGCACCACAATCCAGTGCTCGCTGCGATGATGGTGCATTTGCAGCGATAGCGAGGCGCCGGGCTTGACTTCGATGCGCTTGATCTTGAAACGCGTGTCTTCCTCAAGCACCGTGTAGGTACCCCAAGGGCGATGTACGGTGCGGTGCAGCTTATGGCTTTCGTGGCCCTCCGCCCGCAAGCGCGCATAGATATGTTTCACATCCTGCGCGCTATTCCGATCCGCCACCAGCATCGCGTCCGGCGTATCAATGATGATCAGGTTGTGCACGCCGACCACGCCCACCATCCTGCCGTCGCTCTTCACGTAGCAGTTGGAACTGTTATGAAGCATCGCGTTGCCATCCACACGGTTGCCTTGCCCATCCGGCGCCGACAACTCGCCGATGGCGCTCCATGAGCCGATGTCGCTCCAGCCGATGTCGCAAGGCACCACGGCCACCTTGTCGGATTTCTCCATCACCGCGTAGTCGATGGATATATCCGGGGCGGTATCAAAGGATTCGGTATCCAAATCCAGTTGTGAAAAACCTTTGCCGCTCACGATGCGTGAACGCGCGATACAGGCCTTGGTAATCGCCAACACCTCCGGGCTGTGCTGTTCCATCTCTTGCAAAATGGTCGCAGCGGTAAAACAAAACATGCCGGAATTCCAAAGGTAATTCCCAGCCGCAAGGTACGCCTTCGCCTTATCAAGGCTGGGTTTTTCCTTGAACTGTAATACGCGATTGCCGTCAGTTTCGATATAGCCGTAGCCCGTCTCCGGCGCTTCCGGTTTAATGCCAAACGTCACCAATTTTCCGGCCTGCGCCAGGAGTGCCGCCGCATTTACCGCGTCCGAGAATGCCTTCTGGTTCGCGATCAAGTGGTCTGCCGCGAGAATCAACAGCACACAATCCGCGCCATGATTTTGCTGCGCATGCAAGGCAGCGGCGGCAATCGCCGGCGCGGTGTTGCGGCCAAACGGCTCCAGCACAAACGAAGTCGGGCAGGCGTTGTTGTTGACCTCCCGATACTCATCTTGCGTCTTAAAAAACAGTTCGCGGTTGGTGACCGTCAGCACTTCGGACACGTGATCGAGCGTTGCGCCGCGCAAAAATGCTTTTTGCAACAGGCTTTGCCCATCCGCGAGCTGGATAAATGGCTTTGGATGCAGTTCGCGCGAGACCGGCCAGAGGCGCGAACCTGCGCCACCGCAGAGAATGGTTGGAATAATTTTCATTTGGGGGGTCACGGCCGATAATGCCGCAGACGTTTGATGGTTGACCAGACGAATCATACTATGCGCGCGCGTTTGGCCGGAATTGTTGGGCGTTACCGGCCACGTCAACTTGCGTCAAGCCCCGCCTAGGTAAACCGAGAAGGACGTGATTCGCCCTATTTGACGACGATTGCGGGTCCGTTGACGTTCGCGTAGGTTATGGGGCGGTGATGGTGGTTTGGCGCACTCGCCGCGCCGAACGCAGAAAAACCCCCGCGTGCGAGCGCGCGGGGTGCTTTGCTTGGGGCAAATCACCGCCTAACCCAGACTTGCACTACTTCATCGCCTGCTTAGACTTATCCAACACGGTCATCGCCGTCGTCAGCATCGATGCCACATCGGCGATGTTGGCTGGCACGATCAGCGTATTCCCGGCCTTGGCAAGATGCCCGAATTGCTCCACGTATTTCTCGGCAATTTTCAAATTCGCCGCCTGCTGGCCACCCGGCGCTTCGAGCGCAGCAGCGACTTGGCGCACCGCGCTGGCGGTGGCTTCCGCGACCGTGGTGAGCGCAGTCGCTTCACCTTGCGCCTTGTTGATGGCCGAAGTTTTTTCGCCTTCGGACGCCAGAATCGCCGCCTGACGCTGACCGTCAGCCATGTTGATTTCTTGCTGGCGCACGCCTTCTGATTTGGCAATCAACGCGCGCTTTTCACGCTCGGCGGTGATTTGCGCTTGCATGGAGCGCAGGATCGATTCTGGCGGGGTCAAACTTTTGATTTCGTAGCGCAATACTTTGACGCCCCAAGTGCGACCGGCTTCGTCGAGTACGCTGACCAGTTTGTGATTAATCTCGTCGCGGCTCTCAAAGGTTTTGTCGAGTTCCATCTTGCCGACTTCGCTGCGTAGTGTGGTCTGCGCGAGCTGTGAAATGGCAGCTAGATAATCGCTGGAGCCGTAGCTGGCGAGCTTCGCGTCGATGACTTGATAATAGATCACGCCGTCCACCGCGAGCTGCGTGTTGTCACGGGTGATGCAGACTTGTTCGGGAATGTCGTGCGGGATTTCTTTGAGCACGTGGCGATACGCGACGCGGCTCAAAAATGGGTTGATGAAATTCAAGCCCGGTTCAAGCACGCCGTGAAATTTACCAAGGCGCTCGACCACCCACGCGCTTTGCTGCGGCACGATGCGCACACCTTCAATTACGAACACGATCACGGTCGCGAGAAAGAAAAACGGTATGGCGAGCGTGCTGGATGCCGGATACATGAACATGATTGCAGAAGCGATAACGACGCCGATAATTTTGGGAAACATGGTGTGATCTCCTTAGAATTTTTGTGAAGTGAGGCGGTTGTTTACTGCGCGGCGCCGACGTGCAGCACCCCGTTTTCCTGCGAGCGAATGTACAGAACATCGCTGATGTTGGCAGTGCCATCAATCTTGGCGTCCCACGTCGAGCCGCGATATTTCACGCGCGCCAAGCCGTTGGCCTGATTGATCCACGAGTCCACCACCACCGCCTGCCCATAGTCGAGGTCGTTAGTGCCGCGTGCGTCTTTCGGGTGGTTTTGCCACCAGTGGTGCACGCCGTAAATGCCGGCGAACGCGACGCCTGTCGCGACGATTACTTGCACCCACACATCTCCGCCCGCGAACGCAACCCCGGCTGCGGCGAGTGCCGCGATGCCGAGCACCAACAGATAAAACGTGCCGGTCAACAATTCCGCGATGATGAGTACAAAACCAGCGATTGCCCACAAGAGATAAGTTGCCATGGTGTTCGTCCTTTTTTCGTTATTAGAGTTTTTCCTGCAACCGTAATATGCCTGTCTCACATGACAGTATTGTGACACTAGCGCGTCGCGCTGAAATTGCGCACAAAACCTAGGCGAATTTTTGTTGTCACATCACGGCGTGCACGGCAAGCCCAGCTGCGCGTTGTTACAAAATTGGACATTTCATCATTCACTGTCGCCAGTTGCCGACATTGAGCATCATCGGAGTACCGCATGCATCCTCTCAAAATGACCTTGTCGTTCGTCCTCGGGTTGGCGTTTACGGTGTACGCAGCGACGGCAATCGCTGCAAATCACAGCGAAGTCTTGCCGCCGCTCGGCCCTGGCCCATTCCCGGTCGCGTGTACCAACATGGCGCAAGACGCCGCCAAGATCGCGCAACTCGGCGGCCAGGCCTCAGATTATTGGGAAGGCAACAACGGCTACATCACACAGATTTTGGCCGAGCCGACGGAGGTGCCGGTGCTGATGGCGCGGGTGCCTGATGATCGTGGTTTGTATCCGCAAAACGCGACTAAGGACGTACCGTTCGCGGTGGTCGTTTGCTATCCAACGACGCCCAGCAATACGCGTGCAGACTATCTCCTCCCCGATGGTCAGCCGATTCCGAAAATGCAGCGTGCTGGCGACCGGCCACTGCTCGCCGCGAATACCGCTGGCCTGCCGAAGCGCGGCGTGCCGGGCGAAACCGCGCAACGCCTGCCCTTGCTAGTGTTTTCGCATGGCCTCGGCTCCAGCCCGCTCGATGGCAAGTCGCTCGATTTTCTGATCAAGCTGGCGGCATACGGCTACATCGTTGCCGCACCGTTTCATGCTGACGCGCGGTTTTCACGCATCCAGCTGGAGAATCTGAGTGATGTGTTCTACATCATTCGCAATTTCGATCATTTCGTTGAATTGCAGGCGATGCGACCGCTGTCGCTCAAGGCCACCGTGGACATGATGTTGGCGCATCCCGATTTCGCCGCGCGCATCGACGCCAACCAGATCGGTGGCATCGGTGGCAGCATGGGTGGTGCCGCCATGACCTGGTTGGCCGGGGCTTACCTCACCACCAGCTATCCGAGCCTGAGCGCGCGCCCAACCGTGACGGATCCGCGTATGCGCGCCATGGTTGGCTACGTTCCGTATGCCGGGCAGCGTTTGTTGCCCGCATTCGGCAACGACAACCGCACCGCCGAACAGGTCAAAACGCCGTATCTGGCGATCGGTGGAACGGCCGATACCACCGCGCCGATTTACTTGATGGAACAGGCGATGAACCGGTTCCAGTCGTCGCGTTATTTTGTCGCGCTCACCGATGTGCCGCACGGCTACAACGCAAGCTATGCCGATGACGTCTTTGGTTGGTCGGTGACATTTTTTGATGCTTACCTGCGCAACAAACCCGCCGCATGGGCGCGCCTGATCAAGACCCGCAGCATCGCCAGCACGCTCGATGACCAAATGCACATTGACGTGACCGCGCCGAGCGGCGCATGGCTCGGTGCCGCGACGGTGGAAGAAACCTACAACAACATCGTGCAGCGCAATGTGCTTGCCGTGACTGTGCCTGGTGGCGCATTGGCACCGATTGCCACCACGGCGATTAGCAATGAATTCACGCGCAACGGTTTTCGCGTCGTCACCGATCCTAATTTGCCGATGCCCAAAGCGGTTGCGCCACGTGGTGCATTGCTACCGGTGTGTTTGTTTATTGGGGCAGGCAGCATCGCGCCCAGTGCAACCTTGCTCACCAATGACGCCGCCGAATGCGCGCAACTCAAGACCGACACGCGCTGGCAATATCGCGGCACGCCGTTTCATTTATTTGCAGCGAATAGCGGCCAGTGTGCGGATGGGCTGATTGCGATCAGTCGGCTGTTTAACAACCGCCTTAACCCAGCTGATTTTGAGTACCGTTACACCACCAGCAACAGCCTCATCAATGCACTAAAGAGTGGCGGCTGGCGAGTGGATACTTTGACGATGTGTGCACCGATTTAGGTGCGTGGAACACAGGGTAGGTTGGGTAGCTACCTGACCTGCGGGAGCATTAGCTGTCGCGCAACAACTGCTCCGCGCGCGCTTGCTCGGCCGCACTCATTCCTGGTTGTGCGCTGGCCGAGGCAGCGCGAATTTTTCGTTGCCGCGCCATGAAAAACGCGATGCCTGCGCCAATCAACAACAACGCGAACGGCCCAAACCATAAAAGATAGGTCCTGCTCGTCACCGGCGGGCTGTACAGGACGAAGTCACCATAGCGCGCCTGCAAATGTGTTTTGATTTCTTCGTTTGATTTGCCGCTGTCGGCGAGGATGCGAATCTCGCGGCGCAAGTCGCCCGCCAAGCCTGCGGGCGATTCGGCCAGCGTTTGGTTTTGACAGACGAGGCAGCGCAATTCGGTTTCGAGTTTTTTCAAACGCAATTCGAGTTCGGGCGGTGCGGGTGGCATCGCCGGTGTTGGCGTTTGTGCGTACAGTGCCATTGCCGTCAGCAATAACAAACAGGTCGAAAGTCCGCGCCAGGCTTGGGGTTTCAAGAGGGTGTGCACGAAACTTTTACGCCTTCTTCAATTTTTCAATCAACGGCACGATGGTATTTTTCAAATCACTCGGCGAGATTGGGCCGGTATGTTTGAGGCGAATCACGCCGCCCTTGTCGATGATAAAAGTCTCCGGCGCGCCATACACACCAAGATCAATCGCCACCCGTCCTTCGCGATCCGCGACCGATTTCGTATACGGATCGCCATTTTTGCGCAGCCAAGCCTTGGCTGTTTCCGGCTCATCTTTCCAGTTAAAACCGATGATTGGCACCACCTGTTGCTTCGAGAGCCCGTTCAATACCGGGTGTTCGTACTGACACGAAATGCACCACGAACCCCAGACGTTCAACAGCCACACTTGACCCTTCATGTCGGCAACGCTCAGCATCTTCTCCGGTTCATGCAGCAGGGGCAATGTGAATTGCGGCACGGGCTTATCGAGCAACGCTGACGGCACCTCACGCGGGTTCAGACTCAAGCCGCGATACAAAAACCAGACGAGGCCAAAGAAAATCGCCAGCGGCAAAAAATAGCGCCACGCTTTCAATATCGGCGTTGCTGCGGCGCGCGGGGCTGCTACCACCTCATTGCTCATCAGTCGTTACCGGTTGTTTTATTCATCACCAAACTCGGCTCTGACTGTGACTTTCCGGGCATATCCAGTGCAATCGCCACGCTCTGCTTGGCCTTCATCTTTATGCGATAACGTTTGTCAGCCAATGCGAGCGCACCGCCCATCGCCATAAAAATACAGCCAAACCAGATCCAGTCGATGAACGGCTTCACGTAAATACGTACACCCCACGCGCCGGTTTTGTCATCCACCGGTTCGCCCAGCGCCAGATACAAATCACGCGTGAACCCGGCGTCAATAGCGGCTTCCGTCATCGTTTGCCCGGACGCAAAGTAGCGACGTTTTTCTGGCGTCAGCACTTCGGCGAGTTTGCCGTTTTTGCTCACTTCAAAGCGCGCGGTGAGTCCTGAATAGTTCGGCCCGGTGCTATCGCTGATAGAAACAAATTTGAATTCGTAGCCGCCTTCTTTTGCCACGTCGCCCGGTGCCATGCGAATGTCGCGCTCGGTCTCGTAGCCTTTCACCATCGTCACGCCGACGATGAACACGGCGATGCCGATATGGGCGAGGTGCATGCCGTAATACGACGGGCTATTCGCAGTGAGCTTGCCAAAAAATCCACTCTGCGGCGTCAAACCAAAGCGCATCACGATACCGGTGATCGACGCGCTCACAATCCACGTCGCGAGGAACAAGCCAACGCCTGTCCAAAGTGTGAGCTTGCCCATCATCAGCGGAATCGCGATACCCGCGATCACGGCAATTCCGAACGCCCACTTCAGCCGCGTGGCAATTTCCGGCAGCGTGGCATTGCGCCAGCGCGCAATCGGTCCGACGCCCATCAGGAACGCAGCGGGCAGCATGATGAGACCGAACACCAAATCAAAGTAGGGTGGGCCGACCGAAATTTTTCCTTGTTTCAACGCATCCATAAACAGCGGATACAGGGTGCCGAGTGCGACCGCCAGCAGCGCCACCACCATCAAAATATTATTCGCGAGTAAAAACGATTCGCGTGCGACCGGCGTGAATTCGTCCGGCACCTTCGCCAAGCCCAGCGTCGGTGCGCGCCACGCGTACAGCGCTAACGATGCGCCAATCACAATCACCAAAAACGCAAGAATAAACACGCCGCGTTTCGGGTCGGTCGCAAATGCGTGCACGCTGGTCAGCACGCCGGAGCGCACTAGGAACGTTCCGAGCAGCGAGAGTGAAAACGCCATGATCGCGAGTAGTACTGTCCAGCTTTTGAAAACACCGCGTTTCTCGGTGACCGCGAGCGAGTGAATCAACGCCGTGCCCACCAACCACGGCATGAACGACGCGTTCTCGACCGGATCCCAGAACCACCAGCCGCCCCAACCCAATTCGTAATACGCCCACGCCGAGCCTAAGCAAATACCGATGGTCAAAAATATCCACGCGGCAGTCGTCCATGGCCGCGACCAGCGCGCCCACGTTGCGTCAAGTTTGCCGCCGAGCAAGGCGGCCACCGCAAACGCGAACGCCACCGAGAAGCCGACATAGCCCATGTACAACATCGGCGGGTGATAAATCATGCCGGGGTCTTGTAGTAGCGGGTTGAGGTCGCGACCCTCGGCGGCGGCGGGAATCAAGCGATCAAACGGGTTGGAGGTGGCGAGCATGAACAGCAAAAATCCGACTGCGATCAAACCCAGCACGGCCAGCACGCGCGCGATCACTTCCACCGGCAAACTCTTGCTGAAAATCGACACCGCGCACGTCCAGCCTGCCAGCATCAACACCCACAACAACAACGAGCCTTCGTGCGAGCCCCATGAGGCGGTAATGCGGTAGTAAATCGGTAGCTTGGTGTTTGAATTTGATGCCACGTTCAGCACCGAAAAATCGCTGTTGATAAACGAGAACATCAGGCACGCAAACGCAAACGCGACGAATACGAACTGACCCTGCGCGAGTGGTCGCGCGACGGCCATCAGGCGATCATCGTTACGAAACGCGCCGATCATCGGTACCACGCCCAGAGTGACGGCGAGGCAGAGGGCGAGAATGAGGGAGAAGTTGCCGAGTTCGGGGATCATTTTGGGCTCGTGTTGGGCGCTTGCGTGACGACCGATTTTTGGCCAGCGAATACACTGCCTTCAATCGGGTGGCCGGCTTTTTTCAGTGCTTCGGCGGCTTCGGGCGGCATGTAGTTTTCATCGTGCTTGGCTAGCACCTCGGTTGCCTTGAATACGCCATTGCCATCAATGCGTCCCTGCGCCACCACGCCTTTGCCTTCCTTGAATAAATCGGGAAGGATGCCGGTGAAGCTCACTGGAATTGTCTTCGCCGTATCGGTCACATCAAACTTCACGGTCAAGCCATCGCTCGCCCGTTTCACGCTGCCCGCTGTGACCAAGCCACCAAGGCGAAAGGTGCGATCCTTCGGCGCTTTTTGTTCGGCGACTTCGGTGGGCGTGAAGAAAAACACGAGGTTGGAATTGAATGCGCGCAGCACCAGCGTGACGGCGACCGCAATGATCGCCAAGCCAATAGCCACCCACATAAATCGTTTATGCCGTGCTTTCATTTTCGATTGCCTTTACCGTTTATTGCCGCGAGCCGCTGCGGCCAATTGATGGTCTTTCAGCGCCGCCAGCACGCGTTTGTTGCGAGCACGCAGCCACAACACTTCGAATAACAATGCCATGATAAACGCGCCGAACGCGCCCCAAATAAACGCGCCACGTCCGCCGATATCGATGAAATCTGCCCAACTCATGTGCGTGCTCCGGCCGTGTCCATGGTCTGCACCCACGCCGCATCGTGTTCACGTTCGAGAATGATCGCGCGCACCCGTGCCAGCACCACTGTGATCGCATACGCCCAGCAGGCGAATACCATGATGAGCATCGCATAGGCCATCATCGGTGCCATTTTCGAGCCGGTGTTCGCGACCGAATAACCTTGGTGAAGCGTGTTCCACCATTTCACGGAAAAATAAATGATTGGGATGTTGACTGAGCCGACGATCACTAACAGCGCACCGGCTTTATCGGCGCGCTTCTTATCTTCAATCGCGTTGATGAGTGCCAAGTAACCGACGTACAAAAATAGCAAAATCAGGGTGGAGGTCATCCGCGCATCCCACGCCCAATAGGTGCCCCAAGTCGGGCGTCCCCACAATGCGCCCGTCCACAGCGCCAGCACGGTAAATATCGCGCCGGTCGGTGCCAATGCTTCCATCATCATCGACGACAACCGCGTCTGCACCGTCAACGCCAACACGCCATAGACGGCCATGACCAGATAAATAAACATCGCCATCCACGCAGTCGGCACGTGAATGAAAATGATCCGGTACACCTCGCCCTGTTGAAAATCGACCGGCGCTTTGACCAGTCCCAGATAGAGGCCGATTACGCCAAGCACCGCAGCCAGCGCGGCGAACCACGGGATCAGCTTTCCAGCGAGCGGGTAAAAAGTAACCGGGGCAGCGTATTTGTAGAAGTTCACGAAGGTCTCGCTAATCAAGGGCAATACGAAGTGCAGCCGCGACCGCAACCGGTGTTGCCAACAGGCCGAACAACAATCCAGCCCCCAGCAGTGACAAATTTGCCGCGTACGCCACGCCAGCCATCGCCGCTTCAATCGCCCCTGCGCCAAAAATCAGCACAGGAATGTATAACGGTAGCACCAATAGCGCCATCAGTATTGATCCGCCTCTAACGCCGAGCGTGAGCGCCGCACCAATTGCACCGATCATCGACAGAATCGGCGTGCCCAGCATGAGACTCAACACCATCACCACAAGTTCATGCGCGCCCAAGCCAAATTGCAATCCCATCAATGGCGCCACCAGTGCTAACGGCAGGCCGGTCGTCACCCAATGCGCCAGCGTCTTGCCCGCCGCAATGGTCGCCAGCGGGTAGGGCGACATCGCCAACTGCTCCAGCGTGCCATCGGTGTAGTCGCTCGCGAACAGACGCGGCAGCGTGAGCAACACTGACAACAACGCGGCCACCCAAACAATACCGGGAGCCACGCGCGTGAGCAACGCCGATTCCGCACCGATCGCGAGCGGAAATAAACTCACCACGATCACAAAAAATACCAGTGCCTGCACCACCTCGCCTTTGGAGCGAAACGCCAGCCGCAAATCACGTCGAAAGGCAAGTAGGACGCCGTGTTCGGGGCGAACGGTAAAAGCAGTCGTCATGCCGCACCGACCAGCATCAGTTCGTTCACATGTGCCGACAATGACATGGTCAGATGGGTGGCGATACAGGCCATGCCGCCGCGCTGCAAGTGCGCATCAACGATTTCGGTGAACAGCACCACACCTTCGCGATCAAGTGCATTGGTGGGCTCATCGAGCAGCCACAGCGGTTTGGTGGACAGAATCAGCCGCGCCAACCCGATGCGACGCTTCTGTCCCTGCGACAGTCGGCGCGCGAGCAGATGGCGGCGGGACAGCAAGCCGACACGATCCAGCGCGTGATACTGCGCTTCCTCGCTGGCGGCCACGCCATCGAACACCAAACCATCAGCGAGATTTTCTGCGGCGGTGAAATCGTCCTTCAGCGCGTTCGCATGGCCAAGATAGACCGCGTGCGCTTGCGGCTGCCATGGATACTCGTCGCCATGCATCGCGCCCGCGTCGGCCTCAGTGAGGCCCGCTAAAACGCGCAACAAACTGGTTTTACCGCTGCCGTTTGGCCCGCGCAACACCAGCGCTTGGCCGGCGGAAATTTGCAAAGCGAGGTTCGAGAATAGCGCGCGATAGCCGCGCGTGAGCGTCAAATTTTCGGCAGAGAATGTAAATGTTGCGACCTCATTCATTTCACGGCACGACGCGCGAAATGGTCACCGCCACATTGCTGGTGCCGGGCTTCAACGGTGCACTCTGCCCGCCCAAATCGCCCGGCTGCATTTGTGCGCCACCCGATTTGGAAATTCGCGCTTCAATCGTTACTTCCGGGAATGCAGATAGTTTCATCGCGGGCGACATCGCCATCGCGTCGTTCAATTCAAATACGAATGGCCACTTGTTCGGTACCGGCACGCGTGTGATCGCGAGCGGCATTTTCGGTCCATTCACGGCGCGCGCAAACACGAACAACACATCTTGCGGCGTGATCTTGGCCAGCAACTCCGGCGCAATTGTCACTTGCCCGGTGATGCGCTCGGCACCGCCGCTGGGGGTAGCGGCGACTTCAACTTTTGCGGGCGCAGGCGCTACGGCAGCAGGCGCACCACCCTTTACCTCCGCAATAATCATTTCCACTTCGCGATAGTCATCCGAGTCTTTCGCCACCAGCGATTTAATTTTTTCCCAATGCTTGAGTGAGGCCGCTTGATTGCCCATGCGCATCTCGGCGGTGCCCGCCAACGCCAACGCTTTCATGTTGACCGGGTCAATTTTCAGCGCCTGCTGGATAATCTGATACGGCTTGCCATCGAAGCGCCCCTGCTGCCCCATCACCGCCGCATCGGCGTAATCAGCGAGGAGATTCGCGTCGTTCGGCTGCAAGGCCAACGCACGTTCATAGGCCTTATTCGCCTCGGCAAATCGCCCCAGTGCGGTGGTTGAGCGCGCCAATAGAATCCAGCCCTTCGGATCGCTCGGGTTGGCTGCCATTTTTTGCGCAAGACTATCGACCATCGCGACAATTTGCCTATCCGACATCGGCGGCTCGCTACCGGGGGCGGCTGGGTGCGCCGCCTGTCCGGTCTGCGCAGGTGCTGCCACCACGCTGCCGGTGATGGCAGACGGTGTGCCGATGGTCCCGTAGGCCAATACGGCGGAGAGCGGGAAGCCCACCGCCGCGATTACCGCAAATATCCACGCACGCTTTGATTCAGTGTCCGGCGCGCCTGCCGCACGATCAATCGTGCTGGCATCCACGCTGACCTCAGCGGCCACACGAATCGCCAATTCGCGCAACGCCTGATCGCGCTCATCGGCGCTAATGAGCGCTTGCGAAAGGTCGGATTCGATTTCGCGCTTTTGCGCGCGAAAAATCGCGACGTTACTGGAATGGTCGGAAAGATCGGCACTGCGCGCATGGCGCGTGCGCAGCAGCGGCACTAGGACAAAGGCGAGCGCCACGATCACCATGAGCGCGGCAATGAGGAGGAAGGGAATCAATTTGGGCGCGTCCGGTGCAGGGATGGATGGAGGGAAACATCAACCTCATCGAAGTATAGCGGGCAGTGGCCGCTACCGGATCAATCTCCATCCCAGAAAAATTCGCCATACCCTAATCGCGGTATGGTGCCAAAAGCTATTTCGCCCAAAAATAAGAGATAAATTGTTGGGGGGCTGCCTGTTAACCGATTCACGCAAAGCCACGCCGCGCAAATTTTCGTAGAGGTAAATCTGCTCCACGCTTCGGCGCAGATCAGCAAGGGGAGCTTACCAAGTCATGAGACATCATACCGTTCTCGAATTCGGTCGCTATCGTTATCTGAAGGTGGCGACCTTGCTGGTTCTTGCCGCCAGCTTTGCCTTCGCGTGGTACGCGTTCCCGGTCGGGCGTTACGGCGGCACGGCGGTCGGCTATACCTTGGGCACCATCGCCGCACTGTTGATCGTATGGTTGATGTGGCTGGGCGTGCAGAAACGCCGCTACCGCGCCAATGTTGGCGGCATTCAGGGCTGGTTGTCGGCGCACATTTATCTCGGCACCTCGCTGATCGTGATTGCCACGCTGCATGCGGGCTTTCAGGTCGGCTGGAATGTGCACACGCTCGCTTATGTGCTGATGTTGGCAGTGATTTTTTCGGGTTTTTTCGGCGTGTTGGCGTACCTGCGCTTTCCGGCACTGATGACCGCAAACATGGCCGAGGACACGCTCGATGGCCTGATGATGAAGATTGCTGATCTTGATCGCGAAATTCGCAAGGTCGCGCTGTCGATGTCAGATGAAGTCAATGCGGTAGCGGTCGCATCGGTGAAAAACACCCGCATCGGCGGCGGGGTCTGGGCACAGTTGACGCACCGCCCCGGCAACTGCCCCACCAAGCGCGCTGTGCTGTTTTTGGAAGGTATCGCCAAGACGCTCAAAGGCCCAGAGCAACAACAAAACCACGTGCTGTACTCGCTGCTGTTACGCAAACAAAAGTGGGTGGAGCGTGCGCGTTCCGACGTGCGCTTCAAGGCGCTGCTAGACCTGTGGCTTTACATCCACGTGCCAATGTCGTTTGCGTTGCTGGGTGCATTGACCGCGCATATCGTCTCCGTTTTTTTCTATTGGTAGCGCGCGGCTCGTCGGGAAACCATTGCCATGAAAATCCTTCTTGTTCAACTCACCCGCAATAAGCAAGGTCAGGTGCAGCGCGCGCAGCAGACGCTGGTGCTCGATCAAATGCTGATCGGTCGCGGCACCGATTGCAAACTGTTTTTGGCCGATCCGCGCGTGGCCTTGCACCATGCCCTGATCGGCACTGGTGGCACCCTCGTCGGCACCGAGAACCCGTGCTTCATCAAGTCGGCCGGCGGCATCGTCACCGTCGATGGTGCGGTGCAGAGTGCCACCAAATTGAAGGTCGGCCAGCACGTCAATATCGGTCCGTTCGAGCTGGTGGTGCTAGAGCGCGCACCGGGCACCGATCACGATCTCGCCCTCAGTTGGGAACTGGTCGATCCGATCAAAGAAGACAGCGCTGAATCGCGGAAACCCGCGCAGGTGGGCTTGCGCAACACGTGGCTTTCCAAGCGCTGGTTGTCGTGGGGCGGCGTGCTGGTGACGCTGGCCGCGTTCCTCGCTTGGCCGGTGATGAATGCGTTAGCACCGGCGACCGAGCGTAGCGATAACGCCAAGGCCGCGTTGACCGCTGATGCGGCGTGGGATCCGGGCGAGGTGGCAGCATCGCATCACAGTTTCGGCCGCGACTGCGTGCAATGCCACGCCACGCCATTCGTGCAAACCACCAATGCGTCGTGCGAAAACTGCCATAGCAAAATCGGCTGGCATTTCGCGCGCGACAGCAAAGAAAAGAAGGCGCTACACAAGGCGATTTTCGAAAAGCCGGGGGACGAGACCCGTTGCGCCGCCTGCCACCGCGATCACAAAGGGCCGATGGGCTTGATCCGGCAAGACTCGCCGCTGTGCACAGACTGTCATGGTGTATTGCGTACCCTGGTGGCGAAAACGCCGATCCCCGACATCACCGACTTCCAAAAAGATCATCCGCCGTTTCAACTGTCGATGTTGGTGCCAGGCGAAATCGGCGAGGCGGGCATCGTGCGGGTGCCGCAAGATGGCTCCAAGATCGTTGAGAAATCCAATCTCAAATTTCCGCACGCCACGCACATGAATAAAAAAGGCGTGCGTGGGCAAAACGGCAAGGTGGTGATGGAATGCAAAAACTGCCACGTTCCCGACGAAACCGGCACGCGGTTCAAGCCGACCACCATGAAAGATCATTGTCAGGAATGCCACTCGCTGGAGTTCGAGCCGAAGGCCACCAACCGCCAAGTACCGCATGGCAACGTTGACGACGTGATCGCCACCGTCGGTGAGTTCTACGCGCAGGCGGTGCTCGCTGATACGCCGATTGACGTGGTGTTCAACGAAGGTGCGCGGCGTCCCGGTGAGCGTTTGAATGTGGCGAATCCACCGCAACGCCTCGCGGCTTTATCGTGGGCGACGAAAAAAGCCAGCGTTATCACGCGCGAGTTGATGGAAGTGCGCGTGTGTTTTTCCTGTCACGAGATCAAGCGCGAAACGGTGGGTGAAGGCAAAGACAAATCTGAAACATGGCGCGTCGCACCCATTGCAGTAACCCAACATTGGCTGCCCAAATCGCGCTTCCCGCATGTGCAACACAGTCCCTACGAATGTAAGGAATGTCACAACACCGCTGCCTCGAAAACCAGCGCCGATATTGATATTCCCGACATCAAGAATTGCCAGAGTTGTCATGCCGGTAATGTCGTCAGTACCAGCATGGTGCGCGGCACCTGTGAGACCTGCCATGGCTTCCACGTCGGCGGCACCAAGAGTGGCATGCCGATTCCGCTGCCGGGCAGCACCGCGCATGATCCAAAAGAGCGGGCGGCGCGTGCGGGGTTGTTAAAGACGGTCGGGAGCAAAGTGCCGTGAAATTGCGCGTCGTCATTTCGACCGGCATGTTGGTCGCGATCACTGCCTGCGGTGGCGGTGGTGGCGATGCAGTATGCAGCAGCAACTGCGTACCACCTGCCGCCGTCAGTGATTTTCTGACGGTCGCGGATGTGCAACGCGTGATCGCGCAAGCTGCACACGAAGCCACCGCCCGCAACGCCCCCGCCACCATTGCCGTTTCAGACCGGGTCGGCAATATCCTCGGCGTGTTTCGCATGACCGGCGCGCGCACCACGTTTCGTATCACCAGTGAGCGCGAAGGCCGTGAAGGCGCGCGCGGCGGGCTGGAAAATATCAGCGTGCTGCCCGATACGTTCGCGGCAATTTCCAAGGCGGTCACGGGTGCTTATTTATCATCGAACGGCAACGCGTTTTCAACCCGCACCGCCAGCCAGATCGTGCAAGAAAATTTCAACCCGCGCGAAAATAATCAGCCCTCCGGCCCGCTGTACGGCGTGCAGTTTTCGCAACTGCTGTGCTCGGATTTGATTGTCGGTGGCACCGGGTCAACTGGCCCGAAAGCCTCGCCGTTAGGGCTTTCCGCTGATTCGGGTGGGCTGCCGCTGTACAAAAATAATCGCCTCGTCGGTGGCATTGGTGTGATCGCGGATGGCATTTACGGACTCGATGCTGATATTGGTGACATCGACCAAGATGTCGATGAATTGATCGCGGTCGCGGGCAGCACGGGCTTCGCCGCACCCGACGATATTCGTGGCAACCGCATCACCGCCGATGGCCGCACTTTTCGCTATGTCGATAGCGAGGCGCTACTATCAAACCCGGCATTGGCACCGGCGTTTGCGGGCGTCGGTGGCAGTTTGCAAACAGTGGGCGGCTTCAACGCCGGTGCGGTAATCGCGGGGGTGTCGTTTGGCAATCCCGCGTCTGGCTTTCGCGCTGACACCGGCGCGTTTGCCGCACAGGGCGCGTTCGTGCTGGTCGATACCGCCAACGCCAATCGCTATGCACCGCGCGCGGCACCGGATGGGCTGTTGGGCATCAACGACACGACCACCATCCTCACCGAAGCACTGAAGATCGCCAACCGCGCACGCGCGCAAATTCGCCGTCCCGTGGGCGTGCAAGCGCAGGTAACGGTCTCGGTGGTCGATACCAATGGCGATGTGGTGGGCATCGCGCGCACGCCCGATGCGCCGGTATTCGGCACCGATGTGTCGCTGCAAAAAGCGCGCGCGGCGGTGCTGTTTTCGCATCCACGCGCCGCAGCGGAAATTTCAGCGTTACCACCACCGGTCTATATCGGTGCTGGTGCCAGCATTTATCGCACGTTCCCGCAATACGTCGGTGCGATGCGAACCTTCTTGAACGACCCCAATTCACTCACCGGCAACGTGGCGTATTCGAATCGCGCCATCGGCAATTTGGCGCGCCCGTTTTTCCCCGATGGCTTGTTCAATACCCCGCCAGGCCCACTATCCACGCCCATCTCCAACTGGTCGCCATTCCATGTCGGCTTCCAACTTGATCTCAATTACAACGCGATTGTACGTGCGGCCACCGGCAACGCGTCGGTCGGCTGCACCGGTCTCGCGCGCGTGAAAAACGGCATTCAAATTTTCCCCGGCTCGATGCCGATCTATCGCGGCACCACCTTGATCGGTGCGATTGGCGTGTCGGGCGACGGCATCGACCAAGATGATATGGTGGCGTTTTTGGGGCTGCACAACGCTGGAAAAATATTGAACAACGGCATCGGTAACGCGCCGAAAAATATGCGCGCGGATAACATCGAGCCGCAGGGCTTGGGCACGCGTTTGCGTTACGTGCAATGTCCGCAAGCGCCGTTCATTGATTCGTCTGAGCAGAATGTTTGCGATGGGCTGTGAGATGAAACGCACCGCCATTTTTCTCGCCACGCTACTCGCGCTAAATAGCTACGCGCAAGTTCCTGAAGACGCCATTGACCGCGAACGCCCCATCAGCACGCCGCTGAAATACCCACTGCCGCCGATTGATCCCAAGCAGGTGCTGCCACCCTCACCACTAGAGCCGCGCGAGACGGTGCCGGTGCCGGATCGTTGGCGGATCATGGATGGCTTGGGCTTTAAGTTTCCGTGGTTTGATCCTTACAACCACAACGTGCTCAAGGGTGACAAACCATTCGAGCCGTTCGCGAAATGGGGGCCCGATTGGTTCCTGTCGTTGTCGGCGATTTCCGACACGCTGGTGGAAGTACGCCGCCTGCCCACGCCGGTCGGTGCGCAATCATCCGAGCGCACGGGTGCGAATAATTTATTCGGCCGCGCCAATCAATCGGTGTTCGTGCAAACGGTGATTTTGTCGGCGTCCGTTATCAAGGGCAACACCACTTTTAAGCCGCCGGATTACGAGTTCCGTTTTGCCCCCGCGATTCAAGTCAATTACGCGCAACTCAACGAAGTACGCGGCGTTCGCGTCGATCCGCGCGAGGGCAAGCATCGCACTGACGATCATTTCGGTGTACAGGAATTATTTGCCGATGTGCATTTACGTAACGTCTCGGATCGCTACGATTTCGATTCGCTGCGCGTTGGCATTCAACCGATTCAATCCGATTTTCGCGGCTTCCTGTTTCAAGATGTGCCGTTCGCGATTCGCCTGTTCGGCATTCGCGATAACAACCAATATCAATACAACTTGGCGTACCTGCGGCGGCTGGAGAAGGACACCAACAGTGGCTTGAACGACATCAAGCAACCGTTGCGCCGCGACCACACTTTGCTTGCCAATTTGTATCGACAGGATTTTCCGGTGCTCGGCTTCACCGGCCAAGCGACGGTGTTGCACAACTGGAATCGCGAAGCGGGTGGTGATTATTACGACAACAACGGCGCGTTGGTACGGCCGGCGGTGATTGGCGATGTGCGGCCACACAACTATCGTGCGACCTATTTGGGCCTCAATGGTGATGGGCATTTTGGCATCTACAACGTAACCGCCTCGCTATACGGCGTGCTGGGGCGCGACCATCGTAATCCGGTAGCGCAGCGCCCGGTGTCGATCCGCGCGGGCTTCGCTGCCGCCGAAGTATCACGCGATTTTTCGTGGCTGCGGGTGCGGGCAAACGCGCTGTTTGCCAGTGGCGACAAGAATCCATTCGACGACCGCGCCACTGGCTTTGATGCGATTTTTGAGAACCCGCAATTCGCCGGTGCCGACACCAGTTTCTTCATTCGCCAAGCGGTGCCATTGATCGGCGGCGGTGGCGTGGCATTGAGCGCGCGCAACGGCGTGTTGCCGTCGCTGCGTTCCTCCAAAGATCAAGGCCAATCGAATTTCATCAACCCTGGCCTGACGTTATTTGGCGTGGGGGCTGACGCCGATTTAACGCCAAAAGTCCGCGTACTCGGCAACATTTCCAAACTCGATTTCATCAATACATCGAGCCTCGGTGTGCTGCGCAATCAAAAAATTAGTTCACGCGATTTGGGTATCGACGTGTCGGCAGGCGTGCAATACCGTCCGTACTTCACGCAGAACGTGGTGTTGAACGCCTCCGCTGCGGCGCTACTGCCGGGCAAGGCGCTGAAGCAGTTATATGAGGAAGACAAACGTGGCCCGCAGTATTCCCTGCTGGTCAATCTCTTGCTGACGTATTGATGATGAACATGACCTTCAGTGCAAAAATTATTTTCCTCAGTGCGCTGTTATTTGCGCCGGGTTGGAACCACGCGGCAAGTGATGCCAAGCCAGTCGCGCGCACCTACGTCGATGCGCCCGCCGCACCCGAGCGCCAATCGGTTATGGATGCGAATAAAAAATCATCGGGCTGCGTGTCGTGCCACACCGCGACAGATCGCCACACCATGCACGCGAACCCCGCCGTGGTGTTGGGTTGCACCGATTGTCACGGCGGCGATGCCAACGGGATGCGACCTGAGAATGCTGAATACAAAGGCAAAGATGAATCTGCCTATCGCGCCGCAATGGCGAAATCGCACGTGCTGCCGCGCTTTGATCGTGCATGGAATTACCCAGAAAGCGCGAACCCGGAGCATTCATTCACGCTGCTCAATAAAGAGTCAAAACAGTTTGTGCGCTTCATGAATCCAGGCGATCTGCGCGTCGCGCGCGAGGCATGTGGTTCGTGTCACCTTGAGACCGTGCAATCGGTCGAGCGCAGCATCATGTCCACGTCTGCGATGCTATGGGGCGGTGCCTCGTACAACAACGGCATCCTGCCCTACAAGCGCTACATCTTGGGCGAGGCATATACAGCCGATGGTCAGCCAGCGACGATCAAAAATCCGGTACCGGTCAACGCGCAAATGATCGCGATGGGCATCTTGCCGGAATTGAAACCGCTCCCTGCGTGGGAAACCATTCCACCCGGCGATATTTTTCGCGTGTTCGAGCGCGGTGGCCGGGTGATTTCATCGGGCTTTCCGGAAGTGGGATTACCCAACTCAACCGGCGCGCTGCAAAAATTGGATGAGCCGGGTCGGCCTGACATCAAGCAATCGAACCGCGGGCCGGGCACCGGTAGCCGCATCGCGGTGCCGGTTATTAACATCACCAAAACACGTTTGAACGATCCGCATTTGTGGTTCTTAGGCACGAACGAGCAACCCGGCGATTACCGTTCATCCGGCTGCACCGCGTGCCACACTATTTACGCGAATGATCGCGATCCCAAACGCAGCGGGCCCTATGCAAAATTCGGTAACGAGGGCAAAACACAAACTAAAGATCCAACCATCCCGACCGACAAATCGGGGCATCCGCTCAAACACGAATTCACGCGCGCGATTCCGTCGTCGCAATGTATGGTCTGCCATATGCATCAACCCAACGTGTTTGTGAATTCGTTTTACGGCGCGACCATGTGGGATTACGAGGCCGATGCGCCGTCGATGTGGCCGAAACAGCAGAAGTACCCGACGGCGGCGGAGTCACGCGAAATTTTGAACCGCAACCCGGAGGAGGCCGCCACACGGGGACTTTGGGGCGATAAGGCATTTTCAAAAGACGTATCGAAACTCAATCCCACGTTGAAAGACACGCAGTTCGCCGACTATCACGGCCACGGCTGGAACTTTCGCTACGTCTTCAAACGTGATCGCAAAGGCACGCTGCTCGATAAAGAAAACAAACCGGTCGCCGATACCGATCCGAAAAAATTCGATAAGGCCGTGCACCTCACCTCCATCCATCTTGACGTGGGCATGCACTGCGTCGATTGTCATTTCACACAGGACGCGCACGGCAACGGGCATGTGTACGGCGAGGTCGCGGCGGCGGTAGAAATTGACTGTGCGGATTGTCATGGCACCGCGAACGCGTACCCGACGTTATTCACCAGCGGCCCCGCCGCACAACCGGGTGGGCGTGATTTGAAATTGCTGCGCACCCAAGATGGCCGCGCCCGCTTTGAATGGCGCGAGGGCAAGCTCTATCAACGTGCAGCACTCGATGCCAAGAAGGAATGGGAAATGAGTTTGGTGAAAGATTCCGTCACCGCTGGCCACCCGAAGTACAACGAAAAAGCGGCGCGCGCGAAGCTCATGCACGCCGGCGCGTCGGGGCGTGAGGGCAATTGGGGGCCGGGCAGTATAGACGGCACGGCTCCCGCGATGGCGCACTCTAACGAGAAGATGACTTGCTACACCTGCCACCTGTCGTGGACAACGTCGTGCGCGGGCTGTCACTTGCCGATTCAGGCCAACGCGAAGACCGAGCGCTTGCATTACGAAGGTGGCGAGACGCGCAACTACGCAACCTACAACCCGCAGGTCGCGCGTGACGATATGTTCCAACTTGGTATCCATGGCCCGGTAAAAAATTCGCGCGTATCGCCGATCCGCTCATCGTCGGCGCTGATCTTGTCGTCCACCAATAGCAATCGCGAACGCATCTACATTCAGCAAGCACCGATTGCGGCCAGTGGATTTTCCTCGCAGGCATTCGCGCCGCATTACCCGCACACCGAACGCACCACCGAGACCAAAACGTGCAGCGATTGCCATGTCAGCAAAGCCAACGACAACAACGCGATCATGGCGCAGCTATTGTTGCAGGGCACTAACTTCGTCAACTTCGTCGGCTTCAATGCGTGGGTGGGGTCGAGTAAACATATCGAAGCGGTCAACGTCACCGAGTGGGATGAACCGCAAGCGGTGATCGGCAGTTACTTGCACAAGTACGCATACCCGGATTGGTTTGCAACCCACGAGAAGCGCGCGCAACAACTACCGGAGTCGCACAACCACACCACCAAGGGCGCGGCGAAATGTTTAACGCTGCGCGGTGAATACATGTTCGTGGCCGAGGGCGCGGGCGGCTTCCGTGTGTACGACGTCGCCAACATCGCCAACAAAGGCATCTCGCAGCGCATCATCACCGCACCATTCTCGCCGCTGGGGCAAGACGCGCACGTGGCGACCACCAATGCGACTTGTATGACGCTGCCGACCAATCAACCGATCGCGCCGGAACGCAATCAAGGTGAGCTGATGCGCGTGACCAATCAAGAACAAGCGTTCCATCCGATTTACAACTACGCGTTCATCACCGATGCAGTCGAAGGATTGATCGTGGTGGATGTGAATACGTTTGCCGATGGCGAGCCGCGCAACAACTTCATCAAGCGGGCAGTGACGTGGAATGAGGGCGGGGTGTTGAAGGGTGCGCGACATATCACCCTAGGCGGCTACTACGCCTACATCGCGACGGATGCGGGCTTGGTGGTCATCAATTTGAACGATCCATTGAAGCCCACCGTAGTTTCAAAATTGGCGCTTGATGACATGCGCGCCTCCGCCTTGCAGTTCCGCTATTTGTTCGCGACCACCGCGAAAGGATTGCAAGTGATTGATGTCACTTACCCCGAAACCCCAGCATTGGCGGGCAGTGTGAGCCTATCTGATGCGCGGCGCGTGTATGTGGCGCGCACCTATGCGTATGTCGCCGCTGGTAAAGACGGGCTAGTCATTGTTGATGTCGAGAAGCCTGCAACGCCACGCGAGTACCAACGTTTCAATGCGGGCGGCACCCTGAATGATGCGCAAGATGTGGTGGTGGGTTCGACCAATGCTTCGTTGTTTGCTTACGTCGCCGATGGCGTGAATGGGCTGAAGGTAGTGCAACTCACGTCCCCCGATTCGCAGCCGAAATTTTATGGCTTCTCGCCGGAGCCAAGGCCGCAACTGATCGCATGGCGGAAAACTGAATCACCTGCGTTGGCGTTATCGAAGGGACTGGATCGTGATCGCGGCGTCGATGAAACCGGCGGGCAGATCGCGGTGTTCGGTCGCATCGGCGCGCGGCCATTCAATATCGGTGAGATGCGCAAATTTTATTTGTCGCCGGAAGGCAAACCGTGGAGCGTGAGCGATGAGATTGAGCGCGCACGTTTTATTCCCGCTACGAAACCGAAAACCATCGCCAACGCGGGGGTGCTGAAATGAGTGCAGGCAATTTTTTCCGATGCGTGACGTGGTTGGCGATGCTGTTCGTGTCACCAGCCTTCGCGCAACTATCCGCTGCGCGCACCGCGCCCTTATTGCCCTACCAAAGCCCTCACCAAACACAGGGCACCGTCACCTGCGCATCCAGCCTGTGCCACGGTGCGATCAAGCTGTGGAAAGATTCCAACGTGCTGCAAAACGAATACGTGACCTGGACGCGTACCGACAAGCACGCCAAGGCCTACAACAAATTGCTGAACGCGCAATCGCAACGCATCGTCAAAAACCTCGGCCTAAAAGAGCCCGCGCACGAAGCGAAAATCTGCCTCGATTGTCATAGCCACAACATTCCGAAATCACGGCATGGCGAGCGCTTCATTCCCACCGAGGGCATCACCTGCGAGTCGTGCCACGGCCCGGCCGAGCGTTGGGTAACGTCGCACGTCGCG
Source organism: Burkholderiales bacterium (assembly GCA_043744255.1). Taxonomy (GTDB): domain Bacteria; phylum Pseudomonadota; class Gammaproteobacteria; order Burkholderiales; family Usitatibacteraceae; genus UKL13-2. Next base: position 45,655 of record JAYTVA010000099.1, read on the forward strand.
CCCGAGGCAACCCACGCGGGCAACATTGCCGACGGCCTCTATCCGACCTCGGATGCGCCCGCGCGCGCGAAGATGTGTTTGGGCTGTCACTTCGGTAACAAAGATAAATTGGTCACGCATCGCATCATGGGAGCGGGGCATCCGCGCATGAGTTTTGAACTCGACACCTTCACTGAAATCGCGCCGAAACATTTTGTGATTGACAAGGATTACAGCGACCGCAAGCGTGTGTGGGACGGCGCAAAAGTGTGGGCGATTGGTCAGGCGTATGCGGTGGCGGAAACCATGGACATCATGGCCGATGACAAACGCGGGCGCGACGGTTTGTTCCCCGAGCTGGTGCTGTTCGATTGCCACGCCTGCCATCACCCGATGTCGGAACTGCGCTGGAAACCGAAGACCGCGTTCGGTGCCAGCATCTCGCCCGGCCTAGTGCGCCTCAATGATTCCAACATGCTGATGCTGCGCGCGTTGGCCTACACGGTTGATAGCGCATCCGGGGATCGCATCACCGCGCAGGTGCGCAAACTCAATCGCGCGGTGGCGGGCGAGGGCGATGCGCGGGTGGAAGCGATGGCGCTCAAGCAACTGGCTGATGAGATGGTGCCGATTTTGGATCGCACGCAACTTGATGCGAACGTGATTCGCGCGATTGCGCTGCGGTTGGTAGACGATGGTGTGAATGGTTTTTACAGCGACTACGCGGCAGCCGAGCAAGCGGCGATGGCGATTTCTAGCGTCGGCGGATTTTTAGCAAAGCAAGGCGGGCTGCGGAGTTCCAAAGGATTCAATGCAGGCATGAAGCGACTGAATCTTACGCTGGTGAACGACGAGCGCTACAAACCGAATGAGTTTGTCGCGAGCTTGCGCGAGCTGCGTAGCACCTTGACGAAATGACCGGAGCACACCATGAGTGACAAATTCGACATTGCCATCATCGGCTCCGGCCCAGCCGGACTTTCAGCAGCGGGTCACGCGGCTGAACTCAAACTTTCGCACGTGTTGCTCGAAGCTGAGTCCCATGCGGCCGATACGATTTACAAGTATCAAAAAGGCAAACACGTGATGGCCGAGCCCGGCGTATTGCCGTTGCGCAGCCCGATGAGTTTTGCTGCCGGCACCCGCGAAAATATTATCGGTGCCTGGGACACCGAACTCACGAAACTAAAGGTAAACATCCGCTATCAATCACTGGTCACGGGCATCACTGGCGAGAAGGGTGCGTTCAAGATCGCGCTGGCATCGGGCGCCTCTATCGAGGCCGGCAACATCGTGCTGGGCATTGGGCTGCAAGGCAATTTACGCAAGCTCGGCGCGCCCGGCGAAGACTTGCCGATGGTGCAATACCAGCTCAACGACCCCGACGAATTCGAGGATGAGACCATCATTGTCGTTGGTGCCGGTGATGCCGCGATTGAAAACGCCATTGCGCTGGCGAAAAAAAATCGCGTCATCATGATTAACCGCAACGACGAATTCGCGCGCTGCAAAGACGGCAATCTTTCCGCCATTCTCGCTGCCATCAAAGACGAAAAATTGGAATGCCGCTTTGGCACCAAGGTTGAGCGCGTTGAGCTTGATCTGACGCCAGATGGCGGATGTCCGGCAATTTTCACGGCCAAGACACCCGGCGGCGTTGAAAACATCGGCTGCCATCGTGTGATCGCGCGACTAGGTGCCACACCGCCGCGCAAACTGGTGGAAGGTTTCGGCGTGAAATTTCCGTCGGCCGATCCGGGGGCGGTGCCAGCGCTGTCGTCGCATTACGAATCGAATGTGCCCGGCTTATATATTGTCGGTGCGCTCGGTGGCTATCCGCTCATCAAACAAGCGATGAACCAGGGTTACGAAGTCGTTGAATATATTTTGGGCAACGATGTCGAGCCGGCCGACGAGCCGGTGCTGCGGCAAAAATTCAAGAACGTCAAAATCACCACCGTCGCGGAGGCCGTCGCGCACATCGCTCGCAACGTGCCGCTGTTGTCCGGCCTCACCGCATTGCAGTTGCGCGAATTTCTATTGGACAGCGAAATCCGTCGTCCCGAAGAAGGCGCGGCGGTGTTTGAGCGCAACGATTACTCGAATTCGTTTTACTCAATTGTTGAAGGTGGCGTGGTGGTTGAAACGCCAACTACTGAGGGCAATATGCTGGCGTTCCAGTTGGGAGTCGGTGAATTCTTCGGTGAGTTGGGGCTCATCTCCGGTCGTCGGCGTACGGCCACGGTCAAGGCAAAAAAACGCACGCTGTTGATTGAGACACCGCGCCGCTCGATGTTGAAATTGTTGGCATCCGTCGAGTCCGTGCGCCGCACGCTCGACACGGTGATGATGAAGCGCGCTATTCGCCAATACCTGTCGCCGACGATTCGCGAAGACGAAGTGGATTACCTCGTCAATACCGCTGTCATCAAGAGCTATGCGGCAGGCGACACGCTATTTAGCGAGGGCGACGACGGCGACGGTCTCTATTTAATTCGGCGCGGCTCTGTCACAGTGTCACGACAAATCGCAGGCAAGGAGTTGGTGTTGTCATATGTCGCGGCGGGCAATTACGTCGGCGAAATGGCGCTTTTATCAAATGCGCAACGCTCTGCTACCGTGCGCGCAGCGGTGCCAACGGAGGTGATTTTGCTCGAAGCAAAACGCTTCATCGAAGTAATGGCCTCGCACTCAACCGTGCGTGGACGCATCGACGACAAACTGCTAGATCGCATGCGCGTGAACGAAGCGATGGAAGGCTCCAGCGAATCGGGCAACCTGATTTCATTCTTGATGCAGCAAGGTTTGGGTGAGGCGACCGACGTATTATTGATCGACGAATCGCTCTGCATTCGCTGCGACAACTGCGAAAAAGCCTGCGCCGACACCCACGGCGGCACCTCCAGATTGAATCGCGAAGCCGGTCCCACCTTCGCGCAAATTCACGTACCGACCTCATGCCGCCACTGCGAACATCCACATTGCATGAAAGACTGTCCGCCAGATGCGATCCACCGCTCGCCGAACGGCGAAGTGTTCATCCAAGACACCTGCATTGGCTGCGGCAATTGCGAAAAAAATTGTCCCTATGGCGTGATCCAGTTAGCACCCGTCACCGCGAAAAAAAGTCGCCCCTCACTGATGTCATGGCTGATGCTCGGTCTCGGCGACGAACCCGGCCGCGAGAAAAAAGCCTACGACAAAACCGCACCGAAAAAAGCCGTGAAGTGCGATATGTGTAAGGACATCAAGGGCGGTGCCGCCTGCGTACGCGCGTGCCCGACGGGTGCGGCGCTGCGGGTGTCGCCGGAGAAGTTTTTGGCGTACACGGGGGTGGAAGAGTAGGGGGTTTTGGGTTTTGGGTTGAGTGTTGAGCGTGGAGTGCATTTGCCTGCGTGCGTACCCCATCAATCGGAGCACACACCAAGCTTCTTCCCCAGAAAGGGGAAGACGGGAGATGGGGTAGCACGCACGAGAAACTGATCGTCAATTGCGCAGTGCAGTTTGCCTTTGCGTGGCCTGTGACTGACTCCCCCAAACGCCGCGCCCCACCTAGCATTCCAGCCCACGCTTTCTGCATTCCATCTCACCCCGAATGCGCGCGGAGGTTGCTTCACTTATCATCGGCAAAACCAAATGAGCTAAGCGAGAGCCGATGAACACTACGCGTCGTCACATTTGCATCCTGAGCGCCGTGATGTGCTGCCTCGCGCACCCCGTGGCCGCACAAGCACCGGCACAATCCGCAACAGAACGCCGCCTCGCTCCGCACGCCGCCGTGCGCCTCCCCGACACCGAAAAAATAGCCCTCGATGGCAAGCTCGACGATCCGATTTGGCAACGCGCCGCACCGATCACCGAGCTTTTCGAGTACCGCCCCAAAGACGGGATCGAAGCAAAATTCAAGAGCGAAGCACGCATCGTCTACGACCGCACCGCGCTCTACATCGGCCTCACCGCCTTCGATCCCGACCCATCGAAAATCGACGCCCCCATTGACCGCCGTGACCAAGTGCAGGGCTCGCAGGATTTTTTTGCGGTACATATCGACCCCATCGGCACGCGCAAATTCGCGCAGATTTTTCGCGTGAGCGCGTCGGGTGTGATTGGCGATGGCTTGTACAACGAGGACACCGGCAACGAAGATTTTTCGCCGGACTTCGAGTGGCAGGCCGAGGTGCAGCGCACAGCGACCGGCTGGACGGCTGAGATGAAGATTCCGTTTTCGTCACTGCGCTACGCTTCGCCGCCGAGCGAGACGTGGTCGATACAAATCATCCGTGCACTCGCGCGCGATCAGGTCTATCGCTTCGTCAACGCGCGCGTGCCGCGTGATGTCAGCGGCTTTCTTGCCTACGCGCAATCGCTCACCGGCATGAAGGATCTACCGGCTGGGCGCGAGCTGACAGTGACCCCGCAACTGACGTGGCGGCAAGCGCGCGATGGTGCGGATCGAAGCAGAAAAAGCGATCTCGTCACTGGGGTAGACGTGAAATTTCGCCCGCGCCCCGACCTAGTATTTGACGCCACCCTCAACCCCGATTTTTCGCAGGTGGAACTCGATACGCCGCAGCTTGCCGCCAACTCGCAGTTCGCGTTGTTCTTTCCAGAGAAGCGGCCGTTTTTTCTCGAAGGTGCGGACATTCTTTCCACGCCGATTGACGCGATCTACACGCGCTCGATCAATGACCCCGCATGGGGCACACGCCTCACGCGGCGCGGCGATGGCACCGACTTTGTGTTCCTCACCGCGCGCGATGATGGCAAAGGTTTCATTTTGTTGCCCGGCTCACTCAGCACTGGCTTCGCCGCGCAGCTGGGTAAATCGCAAGCGACCATCGCGCGCTTTCGCATGAATGTCGATGGCGTGACCATCGGCGGCTTGCTCACTGATCGTACCTACGACAAAGGCGCGGACGGTAAAACGCTCACCAATCGCGTCGGTGGCGTTGACGCCGTGTGGCGTCCCATCGGCGAGCTACGGCTACGCGGACAAATCCTCGGCAGCAATACACGCGACGAACGCAACACGGCGTTGATTGCGGCCAACACGCCGAACAGCGATGTGGCGGTGCTGGCCGATTACAACTACCGCGACAACAAATGGAATATCGCTGGCGGCATGAACCGCTTCGGGCGCGGCTTTCGCACCGACAACGGCTTCATCTCGCAGGTCGGCTACACCAACGTTTATCAAGAATTCCAACGCAAATGGCAAGACGTCGGCGTGTTCAATGAAATCGCACCCGCACTCAACCTCGCGCAAAAACGCGACCTCGATGGCCGCGTGTTGTATCAACAACATCGCCTCGGCCTCAACCTCAGCTTGCCGCGCTCAACAGGCATCTACATGGAATGGCGGCCACGCGATTTGGTGCGCGGACGCGAAACCGGCGCACCGCTCAAGCGCGACCAGTTCTTTGTTTTCATCGAATCCAACCCCAATAAATTTGTGCAGTACACCTTCGCCGAAATCGCCGTCGGCGAACGCTTCGATGTCAGCAACAACCGCATCACCGACGGCACCTTCGTCACCGCACTCGCCAACATGCGCCTCACCGACCGCTGGGAGCTAGAACCGCGCATCGACAACGCCGTACTCACCGCCAAAGAACCGCAACTCGGCGCCAACCGCATCTTGTTAGAACGCGCAGTGCAATTGAAATCGGTCTATCACTTGAGTGCGAGAGATACGCTCAGATTCATCGGCCAATACAGCGGCGTGCGGCGCGCACCGTCACTGTTCCAAACAGCGGTCAGCCCGTTCGAGAAATCCGAAACCGCGTCTCTCGTGTACGGGCATCGGCGCGGGCTGGGGACGAGTTTTTATTTGGGGGCGACTGTGTCGCGGTCGCTGGAACCGAGCGTGAAATTTTCACGGCGGCAGAGCGAGGTGTTTGCGAAGTGGTCTTGGGCGTTTGATTTGGCGGAGTTGTTTTGAATAAGTGGCGATGAAATTCGTTGTCCGTGTCCGCCTGATTTCAAGCCCCTCTCCCTGGACGGGAGAGGGGTTGGGGAGAGGGTGATCGTCGCAAAATACTGAACTCAGCAATGCTGCCAAACTACAAAAATCGCCCCAAACCCCCCGCCAATCCTAGTGTTTGAAAAATAACCAAGTATCAGTTTTTGCCATCCACTCCAGCGTTCTTCATCTCCTCCAGAAAAGCAGACCCCTGCTGCCAAATCTGCTCGAACGGAGCGGCTTCCGTCAGATACCGGTGGGCAGTTAGATGCGTAACTAACGCCTGCAATGCCGACGCCGGATCGTGCTGCACTTCGTCGAGTGCCACTACTTGATTGAGAAGGCTCTTCGCGAACTTCAATTGAATTTCTTGGTTGCCAGGAAACCGCTGTGCGATGACCACCGACGCCTGTAACTCCGCCACTATTTCTGGCCACATCTGCGCTTTGCCGTAATCGCTGACCGCGTTTGTTGCGGCCATCAGACGTACATGCTGAAGGTCCGCGTCAATGGAAAACGCTTCTGCAATCGCGCGCGCCGCAATCGCTGCGGCCACTTGCAACTCCGCCGCCATTTCTGGCCACTTCTTGGCGTTGCCGTAGTGGGTGACCGCGTTGAACGCGGCCATCGCGCGCACTAACTGGATCTCCGCGTCATCAGAAAACTTCTCTTCCTTCGCGCGCACCGCAATCGCTGTGGCCGCCCGCAACTCTTGAGCCATTTCTGACCACTTCTCCGCTTTGCCGTAGTCGCTGACCGCGTTGAACGCGGCCTGTGCGCGTGCAAGCTGAACCTCCTCGTCATTGGAAAACGTCTCTGCCGTCGCTTGCCGTGCAATCGCCGCAGCCACCTGTAACTCCGCTGCCATTTCTGGCCACATCTTTGCTTTGCCATATTGGTTAACTGCGTTGCTAGCCGCCTTTGCGCGATTGAGTGCCGCCACGCTGTCAGCGACGGTAAACGTAGGGCCATGCAAGGCTTGCAGCCATGCGTGCTGACGAATGCCGACGGTAGTTTTATGCTGCAAGAACCGACCGGTATCGAAGAAATTGAATTGCCATGCAACCTTTGCCCATGTCGCGAATTGATTGGTCGAATCGTTCTGCAATGCGACGATGGCGAACGCCCAGCCCATCAGGTCTGGACCCACCGGCAATAGCCACAGCGCGCCCTGTTTGTCGATCACGCGCCCGGTTCGCTTGAGTGCAGCGATGTCGTCGGGCTTGAGTGAACATGCCGAGGGCACTTGCAGTGCACTGATCGCGGCAGTGCCGCTGGAACTCACGATAGCGAGGGCTGCGATGGCGTTGGCGCTCAATTGATGTTCTGTTTTGAGCCGCGCGAGGTGACCCGTTGCCCAAGAAGTACAGAGTTCCCATAGCGACTTGCGTGGTTGCCCCGTGAGGGCGCTGGCCCCGGCTTCGTCATCCGAAATCAAGCGAAGATAGAGCGGGTGGCCACACATCTGTGGATCAAGTTGTGCAGCATCTGGATATATTTCCTTTGCGAACTGCGGCTCCAGCGGCTTGACTTCACGCTCGGCGTCGAGCAGTTTGGATTCTGGCGTGGGACCGTCACCTTCGCGCGATTGCCATGCGGTGAGTAGGATGACTACGGGATGTCTGCGTGACGAGCAGGCCGCTTGTAATTCACCCAAGCGTTTTTTGCCAGCGTCGTCGGATAAGTTAGGGTCGTCCCAGAGCAGTAGCGTGGGGCTGTTTGGTAGACCGCTGGTAAGCGCGGCAGGAACGAATTCTCGGTCGAGCAGATGGGCTGACCATGTGCCGCAACTCGGGTAGGTGCCCGCCGACAAATCGCGTGCAAATGAATACGCTAATAATGTTTTACCGATGCCCTGAGGGCCCCACAGGGCGATGATCTTGAGTCCGCGCGACGTTTCGATGCAGCGGTCTTTGAGCCATTGCAGATCGGCTTCGCGGCCATAGAGCGGTGTTTCACCGTCGGTTGGTGTGTGGCTCCATTGCGCTTGTCTTAGCTTCAGGTTGGCTAATGGCAAGGTGCGCGCCGGGGGGCTAGGCGCGAACCTGCGTTGTAGTTTTTTCGCGAGTGCAAGCACTGAATTTTTCGCGAGCCAACTTGCGCCAAATCGCATCTGACTGAATAGGATAATTAACCCGCCGACGAAAGCTGCCAAAGCAAAATGCGGCCAACCAAGGTTGCCTAACCATATGCCCAACGCGTGACCCGGCGACGTGACGAAACTGACGACGGCACTGCCGAATGCGGGATAGACAACACTGGCGAGTGCCATCAACGCGAGAAAAGCCAACAGATGCAAAACCGCACTTGCAAGAATCCACACCCAATCAGCGCTTGGTACTTTTGACATTATTTTTCTCCCCACCCAGAATCATACCGGGCAGGTGACGGCTTGTGTTTGCGGTCAAATTTTTCGTACGAATCACGGCTCGCAGTTGAACCGAACTTCGCACATGCGACCGTGGGCGTATGCGGGCTACCCCATCTCCCGTCATCCCCTTTCTGAGGAAGAGGCTAACGGCGCGATGCGCGCGCGTCACCAATTACGCTGGATAGATCGCCCCAAGAACAGCAGGCCGCCTAGCCCCAGTCGTCGCCGTAAGATCAATCGCTTCCCGCGCCACGCACTGCTTTGCCAACCAAGCAAACGCCAACGCCTCAACTTGCTGCGCGGGCGCGCCGTATTGGTCAGTGGGCTCCACGATTGCGTTAGGAACACGCGCCGCGAGCTCACGCATCAACGTTGCGTTGCACGCGCCACCGCCGCACACGAGCAGGCGCGCGGCGTGGGGTGCGTAGCGTTGCACATGATCGGCAATACACCATGCGGTGAGGGCGAGCAGGGTGGCTTGCACGTCGGTGGGGGCTTCATCCCTGTGCAAAAATTTTACTAACCACGCGGCATGAAATAAATCACGCCCGGTACTTTTGGGTGGCGCAGTATGAAAAAATCCTTCACCTTGCAATTGCCCCAAGAGCCGCACCAGTGCTTGACCTTGGGCTGCCCACACGCCGTTGTGGTCATAGATTTTTTGTTGATGTTGTTGAATCCACGCGTCCATCAATACGTTGCCGGGCCCGCAGTCGAATCCCGACACCGGCTTGCCGGGTGCGAGGATGGTGAGGTTGGCGATGCCGCCGATGTTGACGATGACGCGCGTCTCGTTGTCGCTACGAAAGAGGCGGTCGTGAAACGCAGGGACGAGTGGCGCGCCTTGGCCACCGGCGGCGATGTCGCGCGAACGAAAATCGGCGATGACATCGATGCCGGTTAGCTCAGCCAGGCGCGCGGGGTTGTTGAGTTGGGTGGTGAAGCCGAGGTCGGGGCGATGGCGCACGGTCTGACCGTGGCAGCCGATGGCGGTGATGGTTGCGGCGGCGATGTTGGTTTGTTTCAGGAGCTGGTGGACGACGTTGGCGTAGGCGTCGGCGAGCGCGACGGCGGCGATGCCTGCGCGTTCGATTTCGTTGGCGCCGCTGGTGTTGAGGGCGAGTAGTTCGCCGCGTAATGCATCGCTGAACGCGACGCTGGCGAAGCCGAGCACGTGTGGCGTGGCGGCGGCGAAGTCGGCGACGATGGCGTCGGCACCGTCGAGCGAGGTGCCCGACATGATGCCGACGTAGAGCGCCTTGCGGCTATTCAAACCGGCTGAAGGTGGCGTCGCGGACAAGGGCTAACTGCGCGGTCTGCGCGGCGGCTTGGCGCATGAAGGCGTCGCGGTGTTGCGGCGCGAGTGGGTCGGCCTTGGGGAGCGCGACTTTGAGCGGGTCTTGGTGGACGTTGGCGATTTTGAATTCGTAATGCAGATGTGGGCCGGTCGCCCAGCCGGTTGCGCCGACGAATGCGACGGTCTGGCCTTGATTCACGCGTGTGCCTGCGCGCACGCCGTCGGCGAAGCGCGAGAGGTGGGCGTAGAGGGTGGTGACGCCGTTGCTGTGGCGGATTTCGACGACATTGCCGTAGCCACCTTTGACGCCGACATAGCTGACCATGCCGTCGGCGGTGGCCCAGACGGGTGTGCCGCGCGGTGCGGCGAAATCGACGCCGGTGTGCTCGCGCCATTTGCGCATGATGGGGTGCATGCGTCCGCCAAAGCCCGATGAGACGCGCGAGAATTCGAGCGGCGAGCGCAGGAATGATTTGGCGCGATTTTGTCCGTCGGCCGAGTAGTAGCCGTCGTTGCCGTCGGTATCAGTGAATAAATAAGCAGCGAATTTTTTGCCACCGTTGGTGAATTCGGCGGAGAGCACGCGGCCTGAGCCCATGTTTTCGCCTTCGTATTGCAGCGCTTCATAAACGACCGAGAAGCGATCACCTTTGCGCAAGTCGACGTGGAAGTCGATGTCGGTGGAGAAGATGCGCGCGAGCTGATTGGCGATGGGGTCGGGGATGCCGGCTTCGTCGGTTGCGCCGTAGAGCGAGGAGCGAATGACGCCGGTGCGTTGCACCACGTTGCGTTGCGGCTTCAATTCATATTCCAGCGCGGCGAAGCCTTCGTCGTTACGGGTGATTTGGAAAAACTGTTGGGCGCTGTGCAGGTAACGTAGCGATTGCAATTCGCCATCGGCATCGGTCACGGCTTGTACTTGGCGGCCTGGGCGCAATTGGAAAATGCGTTTGGCACTTGGTGCGGTGCGCATGAAGTTGAATGCGTCGGCGTCGTTGACATTGAGGCGCTGCAACAAGCTGGCGACGCTGTCGCCGCGCTGCACGCGTTCGTTGGAACGAAATTCTTCGCCGTCGCTGTTGTTTTCGCTGGCGGTGAAGTCGGGCAGGGCGAGCGTTTCGACGACTTCGTGACGCGAGATGGTGTCGAGCGGTGTGTCTGACGCGACCCCAAACGCGGTGAGGACGCCGACCACCGGCAACGCAAATAGGACGCCGACGGCGATCAAGGCGCGACGCGAGGCAACACGCCAAGCGCTCTTCGCAAGTTGTTGCGCCAGCTTTTGCGCTACCATTTTGAATTCTTGAAACGCCATAATTCCCTTGTCTCTGTTTCGTGACAAACGCAGCGCTGACACAAAAATCCGCGCCAACGTCTTGAAGAATAACAGAAACCTCCCGCCGCCGTCACCCACTTTTGGCTGAATCCTGGATTACAAATGACTACTGAAGTTGATGTTGAACACGCGCTCGAAATCATTAAACGCGGCGCAGATGAGCTGATTATCGAAGCAGATATGCGCAAAAAGCTGGCAGAAGGCCGCAAATTGCGCATTAAGCTCGGGCTTGACCCGACTGCGGCCGATTTGCATCTTGGGCATACGGTCGTCCTTAATAAGATGCGCCAACTGCAAGATTTGGGACATCAGGTCATTTTTTTGATTGGCGATTTCACCTCGATGATTGGTGATCCGAGTGGGCGCAATTCCACCCGGCCGCCGCTGACGCGTGAACAGATTGAGGAAAATGCGAAGACGTACTTTAAGCAGGCGAGTTTGGTGCTTGATCCCGATAAAACCGAGATTCGCTACAACTCGGAATGGTGCGACCCGCTAGGCGCGCGCGGCATGATCCAGCTTGCGTCGCGCTATACCGTGGCGCGCATGTTGGAGCGCGACGATTTTACGAAACGACATCAGGCAGGCGTGCCGATTTCGGTGCATGAATTTTTGTACCCATTGATGCAGGGCTACGATTCGGTCGCGCTGAAATCGGATTTGGAATTGGGCGGTACCGATCAAAAATTTAATCTGCTGGTCGGGCGCGAACTCCAGAAGCAGTATGGCCAAGAACAGCAGTGCATCCTTACTATGCCGCTACTCGAAGGGCTTGCGGGCGGCGAGAAGATGTCGAAGTCGAAGGGTAATTACGTCGGCATCACCGATGCGCCGAACGATATGTTTGGCAAGTTGATGTCGGTGTCCGATGACTTGATGTGGAAATACATTGAGCTGTTGTCATTCGCGCCGCTGGATACCTTAGCCGCTTGGAAGCGAGATGTAGAAGGTGGGCGGAATCCGCGTGATATTAAGGTCGGTTTTGCGCAAGAAATCGTCACGCGCTTCCATTCGCGCGCCGCTGCTGAGGGCGCGTTGGTCGATTTTGATTCGCGCGCGCGCGGCGGCATCCCCGATGACATCGAGGAAGTGTCGATTGCGATGGAGAGCGACAAACTCGGCATCGGGCAGATGCTGAAACAGGCGGGGCTGTGCCCAAGTACCTCCGATGCGCTGCGCATGATTGACCAGCGCGGCGTGAAACTCGACGGTGAAACAATTACTGATCGTGCGCTGAGTTTGACGAAGGGCGTGACGGTGGTTGCGCAAGTGGGCAAGCGAAGATTTGCGCGCATCACGCTGCGATGAGCGAAAAATTTCGAAGTATTTTGAAATAATTCTACGGAAGGGGTTGACCGGGATGGTGCGCCGCGTCATAATGGCAATCCTTCGAAACACATTGCAACCCGTGTGACGGAACGCTCTTTAAAAATTTGGACAACCGATTAAGGTGGGTACGGTGTATGTAGGGTACCTGGTTGGATGCGATGGGTTCATGTTGGCGCAAGCCGGCGT
>JAYTVA010000100.1:0-15767 GCA_043744255.1 Burkholderiales bacterium
CCCTTCCGCAGTTGCGCTTCACTTCGTTCGCTGTGGTCAGCTTACGGGAGGACTTGCACCTCCAAGAGTGCGCCCATGCTGGGCGCACACAAAAAAGCCACCTTGCGGTGGCTTTTTTGTTTACTGACTGGAGGCGCGAGCCGGAGTCGAACCGACCTACTCGGATTTGCAATCCGGTGCATAACCGCTTTGCTATCGCGCCTGCGATGCTGATGAACACCTACAAATAGAATCGGGAAACCACTGTTTGAGACCGGCTAGGCCAATCTGTAACGGCGGTTTCCCGAATATTTGGAGCGGGAAAAGAGTCTCGAACTCTCGACCTCAACCTTGGCAAGGTTGCGCTCTACCAACTGAGCTATTCCCGCATGCATTGAATTATAGCGTAAAACAGTTTCGCGTCAAATAGCAAACCGTAAAAAAGCCACGGCCTCCAGAAGGAGGCAGTGGATACTGGCGTATGGGCGAATCGTTATCGGACGATTTGCCCGTTTTCGACGCGTACTTTATCGCCGACGCGCACCGATGGTTCAGTCGCGGTGCGAATGGTTTGATAAGTGCCATCTTCCATGCGCACGCGGGTGTCGAAGCTGCGGCTGGTTTTGGTGCCCTTTTCGACTTGATTGCCGAGTACTGCGCCGCCAACGGCACCGGCCACGGTCGCGACATCGCGCCCCTTGCCTTTGCCGACTTGGTGACCAAGGATGCCGCCGAGCACGCCGCCCAACACTGCACCTGCGCCACTTCCTTGGCCGGCTTGTTCAATCGGCATTACGCTATCGACGGTACCGCAGGTGCGGCAGACCGGCGGTGCCGCTGGTCTCACGATCACATTGTTCTGCGCAACCACTGGATTCGGCACTTCTTCCATGCGTGGCGCAGAAGGTGCCCGCTCGGACATGCTGCCGGGGAGCGCAGTAGTCGCAGGTGCCGCTTGCGCAATCACCGTTGGTCGTGGTGCAGCCGTTGGCGCAGGGGCACGGTAGGGGGCAGCCTGCGGTGCGGCGGCAACGCGTGGTGCTGGCGCAGGCGTATTCACTGTGGTGCTTGCTTGTGCACGCGCAGTGCTCTGTTGTTCAGCACGCTCCAACGGCTGACCAACACCAGCGGCGCTGTCGATGGGTTTGAGCGTGCCGCCAGCCGCTGTTGATGCACGCGGCGCTTCTGCCGACCCAGCCGCAGCCATCGCGGCACCTGCCCCAGCGGTTGTTGCCGGCATGCCACTCGCTTGCGGGCTCGGCGCAGAGTTACCGCCGACGGAGTGCGCACTTGGGATGATGCCAGTCATGACGGCGATACCGACCGCGCTAAATAGCGTGACAGCACCAGCGGCGACGATCAACATTGGGTGCATTTTACGTGGCGCAGCGGCGGCACCAGCTTTCATGGTGTTGGCAACTTCGCGGGGAATATCGTCGAGGTTAGGCATGTGGTGCTCCTTGGGTCATGAAAAACGGGGGATACGCAACAATAAACGAGAATCGCGGGGCAGCGTTGACGACGGCTGCATTGGATTGTGAATATATATAGGGCAATTCACCCACAAAATACGCCACTTTGTATTGAAATGCGTGGTGTCGCCGCTCGCCGACAAGCGTACCGACAAGACTTAGGGAGCAGCCGTCACGCCACGCGCAATCATCGCGTCGATTTCCGCCACACTATAGCCTGCCTCATGCAACACCTCGCGGCTGTGCTCGCCCAAGCGCGCGGCGTGGCTGCGAATAGACAGCGGCGTTTTGCTCCATTTGCCGACCGGCGCAGTGGTGCGCAGCTTGCCCTCGCTCGGATGTTCGTATTGCGGGAAAAAACCAATCGCGTTGAGATGCTCATCCTCAATCAACGAATCAACGGTGTGCATCGGCGCGAACGGAATATCGCCTTCGGTGAGTAAGTCGATCCACGTCGCGGTGGATATTGTTTGCATCACTTCCGCGACGAATTCATACACGGCGTCGATGTTCGCGGCGCGTGACGAGTGATCGCAGAAGCGCGGGTCAGTGCAGAGATCGTCGCGACCGATGAGCGAGAAAAAACGTAGCCATTGTTGGTCGTTGTAGATCAGCACGCAGAGGTATCCATCGGCCGTCGCATAGGGTCGGCGATGCGGTGCTAGCAGGCGCGCGTAGCCGGTGCTGCCAAGCGGCGGATCAAACGTCTTGCCACCCATGTGATCGCCCAACACAAACTGCGAGAGGCTTTCAAACATCGTCACCTCGATCGCCTGACCTTCGCCTCGGCGCGCGAGATGAAATAGCGCTGCCGTCACGGCTGTTGCCAATTGCAGTCCCACGCTGCGATCACCCAAGGTCACCGGCGCGTACCGTGGCACTTCGCCGCTTTGTACTTGTGACAATGCCGCGATCCCCGCCGCGCCTTGAATCAAATCGTCATACGCCGGTCGCCCCGCATACGGGCCATCTTCGCGGTAGCCAAATGCGCCGACGTAAATAATTTTTTCGTTCACCGCACGCACGTCCGCGTAACTCAACCCCAAACGCGCCATCGCGGCGGGTCGCACGTTGTAGACCATCACATCCGAGGTCGCGGCGAGTTTAAGCAGCGCCTCGCGCCCAGCAGCCTGTTTAAGATCAAGCACCAGCGAACGTTTATTACGATTCGCATGTAAAAAAATATGCCCCATGCCGGGGTTTTTCATCGGTCCCACCCAGCGCATGTTGTCGCCTGCGGGGGATTCGACTTTGATGATGTCGGCACCCATGTCGCCGAGTATTTGCGTCGCGTACGGCCCCATCACGACGGTCGTGAGGTCGAGAATTTTTACATTGGCAAGGGGACCTTGGTTGTTGGTATCGAGCTTCATCGCCGCCGCACGCTTTCCACGCCACTTACCTCACCCACCGCGCGCAACACGCGCTGCAACTGATCGGGTTTATGAATCTCCACGGTGAAGCGCATCGACGCCAAATTGCCGCGCGAAAGCGTGTTCACGCCGGTCACGTTGATGCGTTCGTGCGAGAGCGCTTCAGAAATATCGCGCAGCAATCCTTGCCGATCTGCGGCGGTCACTTCGATGTCGGCCGCGAACGATTGCACACCGATATTGCCCCACGCGGCGGGCATCAGGCGCTCGCGTTGCTCCTTGGTGATCGCGGTCATGTTGCGACAGTCAGTGCGATGCACCATCACGCCGCGCGTCTTGGTGACAAAGCCAACAATGGCGTCACCCGGCATCGGCTTGCAACATTTTGCGACCAACGTGGCGATGTTATTCACGCCCAACATCAACACGCCGCTGGCTAATTTATGTTCTGATTTGGCGGTGACGTGCGCTGCTGCCAATGCTTCAAACTCAAGCGCTGGTGCGGCTTCCGGGGCAGCGGTGAGGCTGCGTAGCGCGACTTCAATTTGATGCGCGGTAATTTCACCGCGACCAATTTCAGCGAGGCATTCGTCTAACTCTTTGTGATTGAGTGCCGCCGAAATTTTTTCCAGCGCGACCGTAGACGCGCTATGCCGCGCCAATTCACGTTCCAACGTTTGCCGACCTTGCGCCACATCGACTTCAAAATATTCCTGCCGGAACCAGTTGCGCACCTTGGCTTGCGCGCGCGGGCTCGCCAAAAATCCGAGCTGCGGATTCAGCCAATCACGCGACGGGCCACCCTGTTTCGCAGCGAGAATTTCCACGCGCTGCGCGTTTTGCAATTTGGTATTGAGCGGCACAATGTGGCCGTCAATTTTCGCACCTCGGCAACGATGACCAAGATCCGTATGTACGTGATAGGCAAAATCCACCGGGGTCGAACCCGCTGCTAGATCGACCACTTTTCCCAGCGGCGTGAACACATACACAGTGTCGTTGAAAAGCCCCTCTTTAACTTGCTCTGAGAAACCACGCTCGTCGGCCAACTCGCGTTTCCATTCCAACACTTGGCGCAGCCATGCGATTTTGGTCTCGAAGCGTTTATCAGCCGCTGTCTTGTGCCCTGCCCCTTCTTTGTAGCGCCAATGCGCCGCTACGCCGTGTTCAGACGCGTTGTGCATCTCGTGCGTACGAATCTGCACTTCCAAGGTCTTACCTTCCGGCCCGATCACCGCCGTGTGCAACGACTGATAGTTATTCGCTTTGGGTTGCGCGATGTAATCGTCGAATTCACCAGCAATAGCGTCCCACATATCGTGCACCAACGCCAACACCGCATAGCAATCATTGACGTTATTGACCAACACCCGCGCCGCGCGCACGTCGTACACGCCCTCGAACGCAAGATTTTTCGCCTGCATCTTGCGATGAATCGACCAGATGTGTTTTGGTCGCCCCGCGATCTCGGCTTTGATGCCGAGCGTGGTGAGCGCATCGCGAAGGGAGGCCACAATCTGCGCAATAAATTTTTCGCGTTCAACGCGTTTGCCATCGAGCATAGTGGCAATACGCTTGTACAAGTCCGGCTCATCAAAGCGGAACGAATAATCCTCCAGCTCCCACTTGATCTGAAATACCCCGAGCCGGTTAGCGAGTGGCGCAAACAAGCTGCGCGTTTGCGCTGCCGCCGCGCGCCGGGCCGCGTCATCGGCCTTGGTGATTGAGCGCATGTATACGACGCGCTCCGCCAATTTAATCAACACCACACGCACGTCGTCGGCAAACGCGAGCAACATTTTGCGCAATGTTTCGATTCCCGGCGCGGATTTGCCTGTGTCAGCCGCGATGCTCTCAATCCGTCCTGCGCGCAACACGCCCGCGACTAACGCCGCGACCTCGACACCAAACGCATCGGTGATGATGACCGCATCAATTTCGTTTTTCGGAATCGCGCCAACGATCAAGGCCGCGGCCAGCGTTGCGTCGTCCGCGTCGATGCCAAGCAATACGTCGGTGATTTGTAACGCTCTCCACAGGGACTCCGTGCGCGCATTTGCGGCGTTTGCCGTCGCCGCACCGGCCACAAAGTCGAGCGCACGCGGCGCAATCAGCGGAGTCGTCGATGGACGCGAAAGCCCTGCACGCAGAGCCTCGATCGATTCGGGCAGAATTTCAGTGACGTTGGCGGGAATTTGTAACATCCATCATTCTATGCGATGGGAGTCCGGCTTCGGGCTCATGAAGAAACGTCGCATTTATCGCCGGACCATAGACGCTACCGCCATGCGCCGACTGAGCACGACCCTCCTCCGCCAATGTTACGGTTTCATATCGTGCAGGCGAGGTAGCACCTTTCTCGCACCGACATTTCTCGCGCCGACAATGTGGCTGAGTTGCTGTGAAATGAGGACGCGAAATGAGGATGTGTTTTGAGCAAAAGCAACAGTCCTATTCCAGGGTGGCGCAGGGCTAAGTCCGCTAGCGTCACCCAAAACGTCCCAGCGCTGCCCGATGCGCGCGCTTGATGAAGGTTGAGGTTGAGGTTGACGTCTCCCCCATGCGGTAGCAAACTCATGATCACGACACCGCAGCCACGCGCAACATTACAAGCAACGCGATGCGAACGCATTCTTTCTCGACCGAAGCTCATCCGATTGAAATTTGTTTCTGACGCCCGTCAGCAATACGATCCAATCAGATTTTTCCGGTTTCTGCCGAGCTTGGCATGCTGGCCGCCGCCGTATCGGCCTCCGTATCCACCTACCTAGGAGAAGGAACCTTGCAACCCAGTGTTGAGAATGTAACCAGCGACAAGAGCCAACAAGTCCACCAACTTATGCGCCGCACCGTCGCGCTGGTGCTCGCGGGTGGGCGGGGAACGCGCCTCAAGCAGCTGACAGACCAACGTGCTAAACCTGCGGTCTACTTCGGCGGCAAGTTCCGCATCATCGATTTTGCATTGTCCAATTGCCTGAACTCTGGCATCCGCCGGATGGCGATACTGACGCAATACAAGTCGCATTCTCTGATGCGCCACCTGCAGCGCGGCTGGAGTTTCCTACGCGCCGAACTCAACGAAATGGTCGATCTACTGCCGGCCCAGCAGCGGGTGGGCGAAGAGCATTGGTACCGCGGAACGGCCGATGCCATCTTCCAAAACCTCGACATCATCCGATCGAGCAAGCCGACGTACATCATCGTGTTGGCGGGGGACCATGTTTACAAGATGGATTACTCGCTGATGATCTTGGATCATGTCGAAGCCGGTGTTGGCTGCACCGTGGGCTGCATTGAAGTGCCACGCGCCGAAGCCAGTAGCTTTGGCGTCATGGCGGTCGGGCCTCAGCGGCAAATTACCGCTTTTGTGGAAAAGCCAGTCGATCCGCCACCCATGCCGGACAAGCCCGAAATGTCGTTGGCAAGCATGGGTATTTATGTGTTCGATGCCGAGTATCTATACCGCCTGTTAGAAGAAGATCTGCGCGACCCCGGCTCCAGCCACGACTTTGGCAAGGATGTCATTCCGAAATGCGTCGCTGAAGGTCGGGCGCTGGCGCACCCGCTGAGCATGAGCAGTGTTTCGCGGGTGAAGACAGCCGTGCCCTATTGGCGGGACGTGGGCACAATCGACGCTTTTTGGTCTGCTAATCTCGACCTTGCATCGACCACACCGGAACTGGATATCTACGACACCGACTGGCCGATTTGGACCTACCAGCGCCAACTTCCCCCGGCCAAGTTTGTGCCCGATATTAATGGCGCGACTGGCGTGGTGGTCAACACGCTGATCTCAGGCGGGTGCATTGTGTCCGGCTCGCACGTGGCGAATTCGGTGCTGTTCTCCGAGGTGCGAGTGCATTCGTTTTGTCATATCGTGCACGCGGTGGTGTTACCGAACGTGATCGTAAATCGGCATTGCCGATTGCATCGCGTGGTGATTGATCGCGGCTGCGTGATTCCACAGGGCCTCGTCGTCGGCGAAGATGCAGCACTGGACGCACAGCGCTTTGAGCGCACTGAAAGCGGCGTAGTTCTGATCACAAAAGACATGCTCAAAAGATTGGCATGAGTGCGAAACAAATGAACGTGCTGCAAGTCAGTGCCGAGATTTTTCCACTGCTCAAGACCGGGGGACTGGCGGATATTGCTGGTGCCTTACCCGCAGCACTCTCGGCGGCGGGCTGCGATGTGCGGCTGTTGCTGCCGGGCTTTCCCACGATATTGCAGGACCTGCGCGACGCGAACGTGTTGCGTACGCTGGTGACGCCTTGGGGTGACACAGTAGCGCTGCGGCGGGGTCGCCTTGCCGCATTGGACACGCAAGCCTATGTGATTGATGCCCCGGGGTTGTATCTGCGCCCCGGCGGCCCGTACGTGGACGAGCAACATCGACCCTACCCTGACAACTGTCGCCGCTTTGCTGCGCTCGGTTGGGTGGCCAGCGAGTTAGCGCTGGGCCTAGACACGACATGGCAGCCACAAGTGGTGCACAGCCACGACTGGCACGCGGCACTCGCGCCGGCCTATTTGGCGTTTTCGCGCCAACCATCGCGACCGCACGTGGGCAGCGTCTATACCGTGCACAACCTCGCCTACCAGGGCAACTTCGCCGCGACACACTTCCCTGAGCTGGGCTTGCCGAACGAGGCGTTTGCGATTGACGGGCTTGAATTCCACGGCCAGATTTCGTTCATGAAGGCCGGCGTGTTTTACGCCGACCGCATCGTCACCGTCAGCCCGAGCTACGCAAAGGAAATTCAGACAGCGGAACAAGGTTGCGGGCTCGATGGTTTGCTGCGTGCGCGCAGCGACGTGCTGTCGGGAATTCTCAACGCTGTCGACGAAACGGTATGGAACCCGGCGACTGACAAACTGATTCCGTTCCCCTACCAAGCAATTGACAGCGGCGGCAAAGCGCGCTGCAAAGCGGCACTGCAAGCTGAAATGGGTCTGGCCATAGACAAAGAGGCGCCGCTGTTTGGCGTCGTCAGCCGGTTAACTGAACAAAAGGGCCTGCACCTCATGATCGCCGCGATCGACGAAGTGGTCGCGCGCGGCGGCCAATTAGTGGTGCTGGGCAGCGGCGATAGCGGGCTTGAGAACATGCTGCGCGAACAGGCAACCCGTCAACCACATCGCGTGGCAGTACGACTCGGCTATGACGAATCACTGGCTCACCGTATCTTTGCCGCCATTGACGTGATCCTCGTGCCATCGCGTTTCGAACCCTGCGGCCTGACGCAAATGTACGGCCTCAAGTACGGCGCTCTGCCGCTGGTGCACCGCGTCGGCGGCCTAGCCGACACGGTGGTGGACTGCACGCTTGAGGACCTCGCTGAGCAAAACGCAAATGGCTTTATGTTTGACGACTTTTCCAATGAAGGGTTTGCCCGCGCGCTGCGCCGAGCGTTCGCCCTGTATGCGCGGCCAACCGACTGGCATACCGTCGCCGCTCGCGCGATGCAGCAATCGTTTAGTTGGCACCAAAGTGCAAGCAAATATGTCGCGCTGTATCAACAGATTGCCGGGTAGGCCGCTATCGCGAATGGGATTCGTCGTCTGTAGCTATCGTTACTTACTTCAGGAAATATGCGGCGTGGGCATTTTTTTGCGAATGCGCTGACCAAACTGCGTGCAAACAACAGCACGTTTGTATTCATCAAAGCGACCAACTTCGTGCTATGGTGATGTTGGGTTCAGTAAAATACAAATAGTGGCGCGCGCGACGAGTACGGCGGCGGCAGCGTAATACTCGCATTGCGGGCGGTCGCATTCACGCAGCGACCTGTACGCTTGCCGTATTGGCTTAGATACCCGCTGCTGCCTTGCTTCGCGATTGTTGCTCCGCGTTAACGACCTTTTAACGCTAGAAATTCCTAAAATTCTCCGCGCACTCCATGGTACTCAAACCATTTTTCAATGAAATGTTCGATGACACTGGCGGGGTGCGCCCGCACTACAGTGCGTTCGCCGATTGGCTGAACACCACGCCGCCGGAAAAAATTACGCAAAACCGGCAGGCCGCTGACCTGATGTTTCACCGCGTGGGCATTACCTTTGCCGTGTATGGCGAGGCGACTGGCACCGAGCGGCTGATCCCTTTCGACATCGTGCCGCATGTGATCCCGGCAGCGAAGTGGGAGCAGGTTTCGCTTGGCTTAAAGCAGCGCGTGACCGCATTAAACGCGTTTTTGCACGACGTGTATCACGAGCAAAAAATTCTCCGTGCGGGCAAGGTGCCGGCCAATAAGGTCATCGAGAATTCGCAGTTTCGCCGCGAGATGATCGGCGTCGATGTGCCCGGCGGCATCTACGCGCACGTCGCGGGCATCGACCTCGTCAAAGATGCCGACGGCGAATACTACGTGCTGGAAGACAATCTGCGCACGCCATCTGGGGTCTCGTATCTGCTGGAAAATCGCAAGATGATGATGCGGCTGTTTCCCGAGCTATTTGCTGGGCAGCGCATCCGTCCGGTCGATCATTACGCCGACTTGTTGCTCAATACGCTCCGCGAGGCCGCGCCCCTTGGCGTGGATAACCCGACGGTCGTACTGATGACACCTGGGCACTTCAATTCTGCCTATTTTGAGCACGCGTTTTTAGCGCAGCAAATGGGCGTGGAGTTGGTGGAAGGTGTTGATCTGTTTGTCGCCGACAACACCGTATTCATGCGCACCACACAGGGGCCGAAAAAAGTGGACGTGATTTATCGGCGCATCGACGATGATTTCATCGACCCCGAAGCGTTTCGTAGCGATTCCACGCTCGGGGTGCCTGGCTTGATGCGTGCGTATTTAGCTGGTCGCGTCACCCTCGCCAATGCCGTCGGCACCGGCGTGGCAGACGATAAATCGCTGTATCCCTACGTGCCGGAAATGATCCGTTTTTATCTAGGCGAAGAGCCAATTTTGCAGAACGTGCACACGTACATGCTCAGCGATAAAGGCGATCTCGACTACGTGCTCAATCACATGGAAGAACTGGTCATCAAAGAGGCGCAGGGCTCGGGTGGCTACGGCATGCTGGTGGGGCCGCACTCGACCAAGGACGAGCGTGCGCGCTACAAACAGCGCATCCTCGATGCACCGGAACGCTTCATCGCCCAACCCACGCTCTCACTGTCAGTGGTGCCGACGTTTGTCGAGAAAGGCTTGGCACCGCGCCACATTGATTTGCGCCCCTATGTACTCTCTGGACGCAACATCAACTTTGTCCCCGGCGGACTCACCCGCGTGGCACTTCGCGAAGGCTCACTGGTGGTGAATTCCTCTCAAGGCGGCGGCGTCAAAGACACTTGGGTCGTGGATTAGCCATGCTCTCAAGAACTGCTTCAACACTGTACTGGATGTCGCGCTACGTCGAGCGCGCGGAGAACACCGCTCGGATTCTCGATGTCGCCTACCGCATGTCACTGTTGACCAGTGACCCGCGTTTGCAAGATCAGGAATGGTTCGCACCCTTGAACATCACCGGCACGCTATTTCCCTTCAAAGGGCGGCATTCGCTGGTGAATGCAAAGGAAGTGCTGCACTTTATGGCGCTCGATGAAGATAATCCGAATTCGATTTTCAATTGCGCAAAGCGCGCTCGAGAGAACGCGCGCGCCGTGCGCGGCACCATCACCAGCGAAATGTGGGAGGTACTCAATGCCACCTGGCTCGAACTCCAGAACATGGACGAAGATCGCCTTTATGCGCGCGGCATCTCCGCGTTTTTTGACTGGGTAAAAGAGCGCTCGCATTTGTTTCGCGGCGTGACCTTCGGCACTATCCGCCGCGACGAAGCGTTTCAGTTTCATCGACTGGGGACGTACCTAGAACGCGCCGATAACACCGCGCGCATGCTCGATGTGAAGTACCACGTCTTGCTGCCAAGCGTGAAGGACGTCGGCGGCGCAGTGGATTACTACCAGTGGTCGGCGGTGTTGCGCTCGGTGTCGGCGTTTGAATCCTACCGAAAAGTTTACCGCGATGTGATCACGCCGCTGAAGGTCGCGGAGTTGCTGATTCTGCGCGAAGATATTCCGCGCTCGCTGCATTTTTGCTTTCGCGACGTTTACGCCATTCTGTGCACCGTACAAAACGCGACTTCGCGCGAGGCCACCCGCCAAGCCGGTGAGATCTATGCCTCCCTGCAATTTGGCACGATGCAACATATTTTCCAGGACGGCCTGCACGAATATCTCACGACATTTTTGAAGGCCACCAACACGTTGGGCGAGGAAGTGAACACGGCATTCTTCGCGCCAAGCCTGCCGCATGCCGCATAATTAGCGCCCTTCCGCTCTCTCTCAAACCTACACAAACATGACTTACTGCGTTGCCGTCAAACTCAATTCTGGAATGCTATTCGCGTCAGACTCCCGTACCAACGCCGGCGTAGACCACATCGCCACTTTTTGCAAAATGCGTGTGTATGAAAAGAACGATGATCGCGTCATCGTCATCCTTTCCAGCGGCAACCTCGCCATCACGCAGGGCGTGATTAACATTCTCGATCATCATTTATACGCACCGAATGACGAAAAAACGATTTGGAATGCGCCCACCATGTTCGATGTCGCGACCTTGACCGGCGAAGCGCTTCGTGAAATGGCGCGTCGCGACGGACCTTCATTAGCGCAAAGCGGGATCGATGCGTCGGCAAATCTGGTGGTCGGTGGGCAAATTCGCGGCGAACCGCAGCGGCTGTTTCACATTTATCCGCAGGGCAATTTTATTGAAACCTGCGAAGAGACGCCCTACTTCCAGCTCGGCGAGTCAAAATACGGCAAGCCGATTCTGGATCGCGTGGTCAGCATGGATTCCCCGCAAAAAGAAGCGGCGAAGTGCGTGTTGATTTCGTTTGATTCCACCATCAAATCGAACATCTCGGTGGGCTTGCCCATTGATATGTTGTGGTATCCGAATGACGCGTTACGTATCGGCGTGCAGCAACGTATTCGCGAGGGCGACCCGTACTTCACGATGCTGAGGCAGCGATGGGGCGGTGGGTTGCGCAAGGTGTTCGCTGAATTGCCGGATCCGGATTGGATTGAGTGAGACGTTGAGCGCTGAGCGCTAAAGCCCAAATCATGACCATCCGCGTCGCCCTCCACCACAAAACCAACTACACCTTCGATCGTGCGGTGAACGTATCACCACACGAGGTGCGCCTGCGTCCGGCTTCGCATTGCCGCACGCCGATTGAGAGCTACGCGCTCAAGGTTCGCCCAGCAAATCATTTCATCAACTGGCAGCAAGATCCCTACGGCAACTGGCTCGCGCGTCTGGTGTTCCCGGAAAAAACCCGCGAGCTTTGTATTGAGATTGATCTCATCGCCGATATGACGGTGATTAACCCGTTTGATTTTTTTGTCGAAGAATACGCAAGCACTTTCCCGTTCCAATACACGGCCGACAATCAGCGCGAGCTGACCGCTTATCTTGAGACTGAGCCAATGGGTGTACTGCTTACCCGCTGGGTCGACTACGCGAAAAAAAATCTCGTCAAACCCAATATCGTCACGATTGATTTTTTAGTGGCACTCAATCAAAAGCTGCAACACGATATTCGCTACCTGATCCGCATGGAGCCTGGCGTACAAACGCCGGAGCACACACTGGAAAGCGGTCAGGGTTCGTGCCGCGACACCGCGTGGCTGCTGGTGCAAATACTGCGGCACTTCGGTATCGCCGCGCGCTTTGCATCCGGCTATTTGATTCAACTCGTCGCAGATCAAAAAGCACTCGACGGTCCGTCGGGAACTGACAAAGACTTCACCGATTTGCACGCGTGGTGCGAGGCCTATTTGCCCGGCGCGGGCTGGGTGGGGCTCGACCCGACCTCGGGATTACTGGCGGGCGAAGGCCATATTCCACTGGCCTGCACCGCCATACCGTCTTCGGCAGCACCAGTATCCGGCTTCACCGATGTCTGCGAAACCAAGCTCGATTTCGCCATGACTGTGACCCGCATTCACGAAGATCCGCGCGTCACCAAGCCATACAGCGAAACGCAGTGGAAACAAATCGATGCACTAGGCAAAGCCGTTGACCGCGAATTGATCGCGGGCGACGTGCGCCTCACCATGGGAGGTGAACCGACCTTTGTTTCCATTGACGATATGGAAGGCATCGAGTGGAATTTCACCGCGCTGAGTCCGAAAAAAACTCAGCTAGCGAACGAATTGCTGAAGCGCCTGCGCCCCCAATTCGCGCCCGGCTCGCTGGTGCATTTTGGTCAAGGCAAGTGGTATCCCGGCGAGCCGCTGCCGCGCTGGGCGTTGTCGTGTTGTTGGCGCAAAGACAGCGTGGCGGTGTGGGAGGACGAATCGCTAATCGCATTCGAGGCACCGAACAAGCCCGCCACACACGCCGATGCCAGCAAATTCGCGCAAGCGCTCGCACGCACGCTGGGTCTGCATGCAGACTACGCGATCCCCGCCTACGAGAGTGTCTGGCGAACAATTCAGGATGAAGCGGCGCTGCCGGTGAATGTTGATCCACTGGACACTGCATTGAAAACGCCCGCCGCGCGCGCCAAGTTGCGTGCGCAACTGGCTGGGCAAATTGGCGAGGCCGTCGGTTATGTGTTGCCGGTAAAAGCTGTGCCAACGACCACGATCAAAAACAAAAAACTGGTGCCCGCCAACCCGACTGAATGGGCGTCGAGCCGGTGGCCGCTACCAAGCCCGCAGCTATTTTTGCTAGATGGCGATTCGCCGATTGGCTTTCGCTTGCCATTGGCCTCATTGCCGCAAGTCGCGCCAGAGGATGTGGAACCGTTGCTCGAAGTTGATCCGTCGGCGGCGCAGCCGCCGCTGCCCGCGCGCGCCAAACTACAAGCGAAACCCGCTACCGCAAAGCCCGTTGCCGAAGTATTGACGAAAGGCGCTTCCGCCAAACACATCGTCCGCACCGCGCTATGCGTAGAAGCGCGCGAAGGTGTGTTGCACATTTTCTTTCCACCGCTCGCTCGCGCCGAGGAGTACCTCGATCTCGTCAGCGCCGTGGAAGCAACGGCGAAGTCACTCGCGATGCCGGTGCGCGTCGAAGGCTACGCACCACCCGGCGACCAGCGCCTCAACAAATTCGCCATCACCCCCGACCCCGGCGTGATCGAAGTTAACATCCATCCCGCCAACACTTGGGATGAACTCACGCGCAACACGCAGACGCTGTACGAAGCCGCGCGCCTCACGCGCTTGGGCACCGAAAAATTTATGCTCGATGGCCGTCACACCGGCACCGGCGGCGGCAATCACCTGACTGTTGGCGGCGCGACACCCGGAGGCTCGCCGCTACTGCGCCGTCCAGATTTGCTGCGCTCGCTCATCACCTACTGGCAGAATCATCCGGCGTTGTCGTATCTCTTTTCCGGCATGTTCATCGGCCCGACTTCGCAAAGCCCGCGCGTAGACGAGGCACGCGATGACAATCTGTACGAACTCGAAATCGCGTTCGAACAAATGGATACCAAAGTCGAACCTGGTGAAGAAGCGCTACAGCCGTGGCTGGTTGACCGTTTGCTGCGTAATTTTTTGATCGATCTCACCGGCAACACGCATCGCGCAGAATTTTCCATCGACAAACTTTACTCGCCCGACGGCCCCACCGGACGGCTAGGTCTGCTCGAATTTCGCGCCTTCGAAATGCCACCACATGCCCAGATGAGCCTCGCGCAAATGTTGTTGCTACGCACGCTGATCGCGCGGTTCTGGAAGACCCCGTATCGCGCGCCGCTGATCCGCTGGGGCACAGCATTACACGACCGCTTCATGCTCCCCACCTTCGTCGCCGCCGACATACAAGATGTGGTCAATGATCTTAATGCCGCCGGTTACCCGATGGCGTTCGACTGGTTCGCGCCGTTTCTCGAATTTCGCTTTCCGCGTTATGGCACCGTCGCGTATCAAGGCGTCACGCTGGAGTTGCGCCAAGCGATTGAACCGTGGCACGTGCTCGGCGAAGAAATGGCTGGCAGCGGTACCTCGCGCTATGTCGATTCATCTGTTGAACGCATGCAAGTCACCGTCAGCGGCATGGTCAGCAACCGCCACGTCGTCACCTGCAATGGCCGCGTCGTGCCACTGGCACCGACCGGCGCAGCGGGCGAATTTGTCGCGGGCGTTCGCTACCGCGCGTGGGCACCACCGTCGGCGCTACACCCCACCATCGGCGTGCAATCACCGCTGGTGTTCGACATCGTCGATACCTGGTCGCAACGCGCCGTCGGCGGTTGCACGTACCATGTGGTGCATCCCGGTGGCCGCAGCTACGAGACCTTTCCCGTCAACGCCAATGAAGCAGAAGCGAGGCGGGTAGCGCGTTTCCAGCCAATCGGCCATACCGCCGGTGTGATCGGCGCAAAACCCGAAGGGCGCAATTCTGCGTTTCCGTTCACGCTGGATCTGCGCAAGAAACCGGATTTTGCTGGTGCGCATTTTTTGCATGGGCACCCGGCGGCGGATCAGTAAACTGGCGTTCACATTTTGGATAGCGCAATTAGCGCGAGAATAGGTAACGTCAAACTTAGTCGGTTCTTTCAGAAAGGAACGACCATGCATAAATTTATTCTCTCCTGCATCGTGCCGCTCGGACTCACGTACGCACTCGGCGCTCTCGCGCAAGCGCAAGCACAAACACCAACACCGGCACCGGCACCGGCACCGGCGCGAACATTGTCATCCCGCTCGACGCGACCATCGACACCGTCGCGAGCACCACGACGACTCTGGATACCAACGCGGCGATCAATACCGGCAATGGCTTGAGCCTGCTGCGCGATGTGCGTGGCACCGGTACGCTGGCACTCACCGGCGGCGGCACCGTGAACCTGACTAGCGCCGCGCAGCAGGTCATCTTCGCCAGCATATCCGGCAGCACGAACCTAACGAAACTTGGCAACGGCACCACGAGCATCACCGGCTCCGGCGCGGGCTACACCGGCGCGGTGA
>JAYTVA010000101.1:0-15763 GCA_043744255.1 Burkholderiales bacterium
TGACCTCAACTTCTCGAACCGCCCGGTGCGGACCCGCATGCCGTGGTGGTGTGGGAGGGGATCGGTCAGATACACTGGCCGCCCCTATCCCGATTGTGCGCGTTGATCGCGACGCGTCCGCGACGGAGAACGCACGTCTGCCTATCGCTATTTTGTCGGCTGTACCCAGAGCGGCGAACACGCCTCCCGCGCAACGCGCAAAGACTCGGTCATGATTTTTGTTACCTTGACTGACCCGACGACGCGCAACCCCTCCGATACTTGTAGAACTCGCCCCTCCCAAAGGCACTGCGGATAGACTTCTGGAGTACTCAGGCGAACCGCAACCTCAGCGCTGTGGCCGGGTTCCAAGGCTTGACAATGAAGGTAGGTATGCTCACCAGATGTCAGGTAATTTTCATGAATTGCGTGTTGAGGTCGGTAGCCCGATAGTGGCGCTTGGGTCCGTACACTTGCAAATAACGTGAAGACACCTTCGAAATCGACTACGCGTTCCATTTTTGACCCAAGTGTTAGACCTAGATAGTAGTTTACGGTTTTGCATCAGCGAACGGTATCTACGAACAGCCAATCAACATCTCCGTGAAACTACGGTCAGCCTTACAATACCCACATGACCAAGAAACTCACCCTCCCCACCACCACGAAATCTGCCGCCGCCCTACCCGCGTTCGAAAAAGCGCCACGCGAAAATTCGACCGGCCCGCGTGCGCGCGCAATCCAAGAAGCACGGCGTCGTCCGCGTGTTGCCGAGCCTGCGGCGGCTACGACCATCGCATCTGCCAGACCTCCGGCTGCTCCGCGTTCACGGACGCCCACCAAACCCGTCCCCGGCGGCAGCAACAATGCCAAGGTCGGCCACCGCAGCGCATCTTCACCGGTGACACGACGCGTGCCTGAACCTATCGCATCCTCACCGAAATCTACCCGTCCACCCACCCCCGCCCCCACCCCCGAACGCCCCCGCGTCGCAGCCACCCCGCGCACGCAAGGCCCGCCCGATGACGGCAAAATTCGTCTCTCGAAATTGATGTCCGAGCAGGGTTTATGCTCGCGCCGCGAGGCCGATGAATGGATCGCAAAGGGTTGGGTGACGGTCGATGACGTGGTGATCGACGAGCTCGGCACACGCATTTTGCCGACGCAAAAAATCGCAGTGACGCCAGCGGCAACGAAAGAGCAGCAAACCCGTGTGACGATATTGTTGAATAAGCCGGTGGGCTATGTTTCCGGCCAAGCCGAAGATGGGCACTTGCCCGCCTCGGTACTGTTCGTCGGCGAAAATCGCTGGGAGAACGACCTCACGCCAAATCGGTTTCATCCCATGCAAGCGAAGGGCTTGGCACCGGCTGGTCGGCTTGATATTGATTCGGTCGGCTTGATTGTGTTCACGCAAGATGGCCGGGTCGCGAAGCAATTGATCGGCGATAACTCGGAAGTGGAAAAAGAATATCTGGTGCGGGTGGAGGGCACGTTGTCGGAGGCAGACATGAAGCTGCTGCACCACGGACTTGAGCTCGACGGCCAGCCGCTGCGCCCGGCGAAGGTATCGTGGCAGAATGAGGATCAGTTGCGCTTCGTGTTGCGCGAAGGCAAGAAGCGGCAGATTCGTCGCATGTGCGAGATGGTCGGATTGACGGTGGTCGGCTTGAAGCGGGTTCGCATCGGCAAGATTAATCTGGGTGACTTACCAGCGGGAAAGTGGCGGTATTTAGGGCAGTTTGAGACATTTGCTTAACGGCGGCACACTAGGCACGACCTCAATAATTTGCAACACTCACGGAATGTCCATGCGATGACCACTCCCCTCCCCCTCACCGACGCCGAAATTTCTCAGCTCGAAGCACTTCTCGCCTCGCCCATTTTTGAAAAACAGGCAATGGGTCTCGATGAAATGCAGGGCTTTTTGTGCGCAGTGATGAGTGCGCCGATCATCATTACCGCGTCACAGTGGATGCCCGCCGTGCTCGGCAATCCGCGTTACGCATCGCTGGAGCAAGAAAAAGAAGTCTCGGATTTGGTGCTGCGTTTCGGTCACGAGATTGGTGCCGAGCTTGCGCGTGGTGAGTCGTTGAGCATGCTGCTGAACCAAGCAGACGATGCGGACGAAGGCGAATACGATTACGAGAACTGGTGTCAGGCGTATCTCGATGGCGTCGATTTTTCCACGGTGCCGTGGGATGAGGCGGGCGATGATGAGGAGGTGAACGATCTGTTGTTCACCATCTCGTTACTCGCAGGCGAGATCGAGCCGCGTGCATTGCGTGGGGTGAAAGCCGCCGATTTGAAGCAACTCCACACCGAGAGCCGCGAAGATTTGCCGATGTTAGTGGCAGAAATTTTTGAATACTTTCGCGCCACGCGCGAGGGTGATTCAACGGGTAGCAAAACCGAGAAGAAAGACGCCGGACCGAAGCTGCACTAATGCGTGCAGCGACCCAGCGCGCTAACAACAATCCGACGCTCTACCAGTTACTATCGCGATCCGGCGTAGAAGAAATTTTGTGGATGGTCAAATCTGCGCCATCGAATTCTTCTTCCTGCGTGAGACGTAAGCCCATTGCTTTTTTCAACCCGCCGTAAACCAAGAAACCGCCCGCCAGTGCCACCGTGATGCAGAGACTGGTGCCAACCAGTTGCGCCATGAAGCTCACGCCACCTTTGCCGCCGAGTGCCTGCAAGCCAAAGATGCCACAGGCCAGCCCACCCCATGCGCCGCACAGGCCATGCAACGGCCATACGCCCAGCACGTCGTCAATCTTCCAGCGATTTTGCGTGAGCGTAAACATGCCCACGAATAGCGCGCCGGCCACGCCACCCGTGGCAAGCGCGCCGATTGGGTGCATCACGTCCGAGCCCGCACACACGGCCACCAAGCCGGCCAACGGGCCGTTGTAAACAAAGCCAGGATCATTCTTACCGACGATCCACGCGGCGATGGTGCCGCCGACCATCGCCATCAATGAATTGACCGCGACCAGGCCGCTGATCTTATCGACCGACGGCGCATTCATCACATTGAAGCCAAACCAGCCGGCGGCGAGAATCCACGAGCCAAGTGCTAAAAACGGAATCGAGGACGGCGGATGCGCAGAAACGTTGCCGTCTTTGCCGTAGCGGCCATGACGCGCGCCGAGCAGCAACACTGCCACGAGCCCAATCCATCCGCCCATCGCGTGCACGACAATGGAGCCCGCAAAGTCATGCACCTTCGCGCCGAACGTCGCTTCGATCCACGCCTGCACGCCGTATTTATCGTTCCAGATCATGCCTTCAAAAAAAGGATAGATGAAACCCACCAGCAGGAACGTCGCGGCCAGCTGCGGATTAAATTTCGCGCGCTCGGCGATGCCCCCGGAAACGATCGCGGGAATGGCCGCCGCGAAGGTCAGCAAGAAAAAGAACTTAACGAGGTCGTAACCGTTTTTCTGATCGAGAATTTCCGCGCCCGAGAAAAAACTCACGCCATACGCAATGCCGTAGCCGATGAAGAAATACGCAATGGTCGAAATCGAAAAATCGACCAGAATTTTGACCAACGCATTGACCTGATTTTTCTTGCGCACCGTGCCGAGCTCTAAAAACGCGAACCCCGCATGCATCGCCAGCACCATGATGGCACCGAGCAAAACGAATAAGGCATCACTGCCGGATTTGAATGCTTCCACGTGAAATTACTCCCTTAGTGATATTTTCTGTGGGCGGATGTTAACGCATCAGGCGGCTTCGCACACTGATCCCGAACACCTAATCGGCGGCTCGCGCCCCCGCCAGCAAACCATCCACCTCGTCCTTATGCTGTGCGCAGTTCCGCCAATGCCAACGATGGATCAACCACATCGTTACGGCGACGAGTAGGCCAAAAACAGTAATCGCCGCATAGGCATTGAGTTTTAGCGAAGTCATACCCACGAACAAACCGCCGAGGCCAAGAATGCACGCCTGCTCATTGAAATTCTGTACTGCAATCGAGCGCCCGGCGCCCATCAGGCTGTGGCCGCGATGTTGAAGTAGCGCATTCATCGGCACGACCAAAAAGCCACCCAGCGCGCCGAGCACCATCAAGAACGGTGCTGCGATGACCGGCGTGGAAATGAAATTCATCAGCACCACTGTGAGACCCATGGCGATGCCGAGCGGCATGACTTTGGGTGCGTGTTCGAGCTTCATCCACATCGACGCGGCGACCGCGCCGATGCCGGTACCGATGGCGACCACGCCGACCAGTGACGAGGCTTCGGTGGTGCTGTAGCCGAGTGCAATGGCCGCCCATGCAAGCACGATGTAGCGAAGGTTGCCTGCGACGCCCCAAAACAAAGTCGTTGAGGCCAAGGAAATTTGCCCCAGCTTGTCATTCCACAAGCGGCGATTGCACGCGGCGAAATCTTTGATCGTTTCCCGTAGGCTACCGGGCATCGGCAGCAGCTTCGCGCCAGTGCGTGGGATGAAGTAGTTGCAGGCGGCGGCGACGAGATAGATCAACAAAATGATTGAGATTGCCGCTTCCGCTGGCGTATCCACACTGGTCTCAATCATCGGAAAATCGAATTTCAATAGTTGCGCCGCCACTTTGTCGCCGATGAGTTGCCCGCCCAGCACCACGCCGAAAATAATCGAGCCGATGGTGAGGCCTTCAATCCAGCCGTTGGCCTTGACTAATTGCGATGGCGGCAAGAGCTCAGTGAGGATGCCGTATTTCGCCGGTGAGTAGGCCGCCGCGCCGAGGCCAACGACCGCATACGCTAGTAGCGGATGCATGCCAAACAACATTAGCAGACAGCCGCTCACTTTGATGATGTTTGAAAAAAACATCACGCGCCCCTTTGGGCGGGAGTCGGCGAACGCGCCGACGAATGGTGCCAGCACCACGTAAAAAAATGCAAACATCGGTACCAGTGCGGCGCAGTGCCAGTCGGGGTTACCGGAATGTTTTAGCAGCGCGATGGCCGCGATAAATAAGGCGTTGTCGGCCAGCGACGAAAAAAACTGTGCCGACATGATGGTATAGAAACCTTTACCCACGTGCGCTCCTCCTGCAAGCCACTACATTGGCGGCTTCGCGAATTTTTTTGTGATATTACGGACGACGACATGACCTGTTGTACCTCAATATTGTGCGACATTTGCTGCCATTGAAATATGACCTAGCTCACAAAAACGAACCAGATTTACTGCGCGGGCAAATACTTCATAGGGTCGAGCGGTCTACCATTCTTGCGAATCTCAAAATGCAGCTTCACGCGATCCGCGTCGCTCGCGCCCATTTCGGCAATCTTCTGACCTTTTTTGATTTCGTCCCCTACCTTCACCAGCACCTTGTCGTTGTGCGCGTAGGCAGACAGCCAAGTTTCGTTATGCTTGATGATCAGCAGGCGGCCGTAGCCGCGGATGTTTGATTCGTAGTACGACACCTTGCCTGCTGCTGCGGCCAGCACCGGTGTGCCTTTCGTGCCAGCAATGTCGATGCCCCGGTTGCCCTCAGTAAATCTGGCCAACAGCGACCCCTTCACAGGCCATCCCCAATCGGGGTCGCCATTTCCGGCTACTGGCGCAGACACGGGGGACGGGACAATGCTCGGTGCAACGATGGGCGCAATGATGGGCGTGGGTGCCACGGCTGGCGGGGTCACGACCACCGGAACCGGCGTTGTGACGGCAGCAGGCGCCGAGGTGACCGTGCCTTCGACCAGCATGCGGTTGTATGCCGAATCCGAATACGGCACTTTGCCAGCGCGTGGCTCAGTTTTGACGGGCGAGTTACTCGGTGCCGCGCTCGGCAGCGGTGATGGCGTGACCGGTGCATTTGGATCGGATGCAGGCGTGGGCGTCAGCACCAGCGGCGTGGCGATCACGTCACCGGTACTCGGCGTGCCAGACTGCACCGGCGCACCGGTAACGGTGAGCGTATCGGGCCTAGTCAGGCGCAGGGTATCTCCGGGACGCAGCGCACTTGCATTTTCAATGTTGTTCCAAGCCGCTAACTCACGATAGTCGATCCCGTACAGAGCGGCGATCGAGCGCATCGTTTCGCCGCGCTGAATCACGTGCACCTTGAGCGGTGTCGCAGGCTGACCTGCCGTGGGTGGCACAGTGGGCGTCGCGGGTCTGACGATCACCGGCGGTCGCGCGGCGTCCGCAGGTGGACGCGCATCAGACACTGGCGCGGGTTGCTTCGAG
Organism: Burkholderiales bacterium; assembly: GCA_043744255.1. Taxonomy (GTDB): domain Bacteria; phylum Pseudomonadota; class Gammaproteobacteria; order Burkholderiales; family Usitatibacteraceae; genus UKL13-2. The sequence continues at coordinate 6,178 of JAYTVA010000101.1, forward strand.
GCGCAACCGGCGAGCAGGATCGCGACCGCAGCGGTCACGAAATATTTTGTGTGCATGGCAGATTTGTTCATCACTGAATTCCCGATACAAGCGGCACGAAGCGAACATCGTGCACCGTTTTTTCCGTAAACCCGTCGGCGGTACGATCAATCACCGTGAGCTTTTGCGCGTCACCATTCGCCTCACCCACCGGCAACACCATACGTCCACCGACCGCCAACTGTTGCTTCAGTTCATTCGGCACATGCGTGGCAGCGGCCGCCATCAAAATCGCATCGTATGGCCCACCATCGGCGTAACCAAAATGCCCGTCGGCGTGCTTAAAAATGATGTTGAAATAACGCAAATCACGCAAGGTACGCCGCGCCTTATCCATCAACGGGGCAATGCGCTCAACCGTGTACACCTCGCGCGCGAGTTTTGCCAACACTGCCGTCTGATAGCCGCAGCCGGTGCCGATCTCCAATACTTTATTCGGTACGCCGGACGCAAACGGTGCGCAAATCAGCTCGGTCATGATCGCGACAATTTCGGGCGTAGAGATGGTTTGGCCAAAGCCGATCGGCAGCGCCTTATCGACCTCGTAGGCGCGCGCTTCCAGCGCCTCCTCAACAAATGCGTGGCGCGGAATCTCCGCCATCACTTTCAAGATCCGCTCGTTCTTCACACCCTTCGTGCGCAACGCGTCGATCATGCGCGCGCGGGTGCGATCCGACGTCATGCCGGAGCCTTGGAATTTGGCCGAGAACGTGGCACCCGGCTTGACCGACGAACCGTTCAAGCGTTCACCCCGCCACTGATCCAATCGCCGACACTTTTCATCTGCTGGAAATTGGTGAGATCAACTTGCAACGGCGTAATCGACACGCGGTTATTTTCTGTCGCATGAAAATCAGTGCCGGGGCCAGCGTCGGCAGCGGCACCTGCCGCACCAATCCAATACACCGTTTCACCGCGCGGATTCACGGTCTTCACCACGGCTTCTGCCTTATGTCGCTTGCCCAAGCGCGTCACTTCAAAACCCTTGAGCGCATCAATTGGCACATCGGGCACGTTTACATTCAGCAACGATGGCGTTGTTATTGGCGTGCGCTGATGGCGTTTTACCAACTCGGCCGCCACCCACGCAGCAGTATCAAAATGCTTGAAATTTTTCGCGACCAGCGACACCGCAATGGCTGGAACACCAAGCAGGAAGCCCTCTGTGGCCGCTGCCACCGTCCCAGAATAAATCGTATCGTCGCCCATGTTGGCACCGTGATTGACGCCCGATACCACCATATCTGGCACCCAATCGAGCATCCCGGTAACGGCCATGTGTACGCAATCCGTTGGTGTACCGTTCAAGAAAAAATAACCGTTCGGCGCTTTGCGAATCGACAGCGGGCGATCCAAAGTGAGGGAATTCGATGCGCCGCTTTTGTCACGTTCAGGAGCAACGACGGTGATCTCCGCAAGTTTGGAAAGTGCGGCGGCTAAGGCAGCGAGGCCGGGTGCGAAATAACCGTCGTCATTGGAGAGGAGGATGCGCATATTTTCTTTGCTAAGCGAAGACTGAATTATGCCACGCGGCTCTTACGCTACGTCGCTTCTTCGTGCAGCAAGTGGATCTTGTCCCACCATCTTTGCGCCGCTTTTTCGTCGCGCTTTTCCAGTAAAAAATAGTAGCCCATTTCCGCGACCGTTTCTACGCTGTTCCGGTCCGTGGTTGCGGTGATTTCTAGGAATTCCAGACCCCGCGCATCACCTTCGTTGAGCAAAATCCGGCCGTAGAAAAACGCGGGCTTCGGGAACGGCCCGCCGGGCTTGCCGAGCAGGTATTCCAACACCGGTTTGGCCGCTTGTGGCGAATCAAATTCCGCTTTCAGCAGCGCAAATTGTTGCAGCTCATGCAATTGCAGACTCTCCATTGGGCGTAGCGCAAAGCCCGCCAACTCCTGCTTGGATCGTGCCACGTATTGGTGGCGTGATTGCCACTTGCCCTTCTCATTCTTCCACCAGTCGCGATCAAATTCTTCCACCAACGTTTTGGTGAAACCGCCCAGCAACATCTCGGCCGCCGTGGACACAACAGGTGGCGGCAGCTTCGCACGCTCGCCAATCGCCTCCACACGCTCGCGCAAGCACGGGTGGGTATCCGACGCGTCAGACGCAGCCCGCCACGCTTCCGACAAACGCGTCGGCGTTGCCCAAGTTTCGTAGCTCGCGCTGAACGCCGTGCGCATGGACGCGTACGGATAGAACGCGGGCGCTGCAAGGGCTTCTGCTTGTTTGTAAAACGTCGGCCAGAAGTCTTTCCCAATCCAACGCGCCAGCAGTTCATCGCGAATCAGGCCGCTTGCGTTGTGCTCGGCACCAGTCAACTCCGTCGCCGTCTTGTCGGCTTCGTATTCCTGTTGGCGCGACAGCACAAATGTATACGCCTCGTAATGCGGCATGAAGTGCTTGAGCGCGCTGTACATGACCCCGTGCGCGATGCTGGCCTCCTGCATCTTTTCCAATTTTTCGTACAATCCAATGAACGTGAGTCGTTGCCGATACACCCACGCGCCCATCTTGCCGTGATCGCCACACAGGTGTCCATACTCGTGCGCGATGGTGGCAAACATTTCTTTGGGCGGCACGCCGAGCATGTATGGCAGACCCAATAGTAAGTAGTTGGTGTGGCCGCCAAACAAGCCAAAGCGCGGAAGCTGCGAAATGGCGGCGTTGTAGTCCTCGAAAATCAGCACGTGATGAATTTGCGGTCCACGCAATTTCTGGCGCATTTTGTCGAGCAATTCAAACAAACGTGGCGCGTCTTCTCGAAAAATCTCTCGACCCTCAGGCGGCGACAGTCGCATAAAAAACATACGAATGACCACGAAAAAAGCCGGCACCATCAGCACCGCGACCAGACCCAACATGATGAGGTGGCGGGTGCGGTGATGCAGATAGGCATCCGTGATGCCCCAATACAGAAGCCCGCCCACCAGGCCAAGCGAGACAAACAGCGCGACGTACGCCGCCACACTGAGCAACACTACCTTGGCGCGAAATGCGGCTGGGCTGTTTTCTGATTCAGCCTCTAAGGCCCGCACGAGGCCTTCGAATTGGTCTTGATCCACTGCTGCTCCAAATGAACAATGCCCGAAAAGCCACGACTGGTGCGGCTTTCCGGGCTATTGTGCCACTGTCTTACTTCAACGCACGATAGCGAATCCGCTTCGGACGCGACGCTTCTTCACCGAGTCGGCGAAGCTTGTCGGCTTCGTATTCGTTGTAGTTGCCATCGTAAAACACCCAATGCGAATCGCCTTCGCAGGCGAGGATGTGGGTGGCGATCCGATCCAGAAACCAGCGATCATGCGACACCACCATCACGCAGCCAGCGAATTCCATTAGCGCGTCTTCGAGCGCACGTAAGGTTTCTACGTCAAGGTCGTTGGACGGCTCATCGAGCATCAACACGTTGCCGCCCTCGAGCAGGGTCTTCGCCATATGCAACCGACCGCGCTCGCCGCCAGACAAATTGCCGACCAGTTTTTGTTGATCGCCGCCCTTGAAATTGAAGCGGCCGAGGTAGGCGCGCGATTGCATTTCGAAGCGACCGACTTGCAAAATATCCGAGCCACCGGAGATCGCTTGCCAGACGGTCTTTTCGTTTTCGAGTAACTCGCGCGACTGATCGACAAACGCGAGGTTGACGGTCGGGCCGATTTTGACTTCGCCGCTATCGGGTTTTTCTTTGCCTGAAATAAGTTTGAACAGCGTCGATTTACCGGCGCCGTTGGGGCCGATGATGCCGACGATGGCACCGGGTGGCACCTTGAAGCTGAGGTCGTCAATTAGCAGCCGATCACCGTATGCTTTCGAGACATTTTTGAATTCAATGACCTCGTTACCCAAACGCTCGCCGACCGGAATAAAAATTTCCTGCGTCTCGTTGCGCTGTTGATATTCGTAGCTAGACAATTCCTCGAATCGGGTCATGCGCGCTTTCGATTTCGCCATGCGACCCTTCGGATTCTGGCGCACCCATTCCAGCTCTTTCTTCAACGCTTTTTGCCGGTTAGATTCGCCGGATTCCTCCTGCGCGAGACGATCCTTTTTTTGCTCCAGCCACGACGAGTAATTGCCTTCCCACGGAATGCCCGACCCGCGATCTAGCTCCAAAATCCATTCGGCAGCGTTGTCCAAAAAGTAGCGATCATGAGTGACCGCGACCACGGTGCCGGGGAAATTTTGCAAGAACTGCTCCAGCCAATCGACGCTCTCGGCATCCAAGTGGTTGGTCGGCTCATCGAGCAGCAGCATGTCGGGTTTCGAGAGTAGCAAACGGCAAAGTGCGACGCGACGTTTCTCACCGCCCGATAGATTTTTTACCTGCGCTTCCCACGGCGGCAAGCGCAAGGCATCCGCCGCGATTTCAAGCTGCACGTCAGCGTTCTCGCCGTCGGACGCACCGATGATCGCTTCGAGTTCAGCTTGCTCGGTTGCCAGCGCGTCGAAATCAGCGCCTTCTTCCGCATACTCGGCATAGACTTGATCGAGCCGCGCTTTGGCCTTCAGCACGCCGCCAATGCCTTCCTCAACGGCCTCGCGCACGGTCTGATCGGGATTGACCAGCGGCTCTTGCGGCAGATAGCCGATTTTCAGATTCGGCATCGGTATGGCTTCACCTTCGATCTCTTTATCGAGGCCGGCCATGATTTTGAGAATGGTCGATTTACCAGAGCCATTCAAGCCGAGCACGCCGATCTTGGCACCGGGGAAAAACGAGAGAGAAATATTTTTGAGAATCTGGCGTTTGGGCGGGACAATCTTGCCCACGCGATTCATGGTGTAAACGTATTGAGCCATAGCGGAACCTGTTGCGCGACGAGCGCGCGTGAATGAGAAAGAGCGTTTTTTGCGGAGTGCGAAGCATACATGAGGAGCGCGCACCGGTGCGAACTTAGGGGGTACGTTTACACCGATTTTCGGGGAATGCATGAGTGAAAATGCTGCTGGGCACTGGTAACATGGCAACACAATAGTCTGGCGCATGTACTCCTCGGAGGTCGTGACCGCCGCCACACCGCGCGTATTGCTCTCACCGAGGCTCCAATGGACCAAACCTATCAGTCAGCACTCGAAGAAAAGTTCCCGCACATCGCCGATAAGATCAGTCTAGTGTGGGGTCGCGCCGAACTCGACAAACTCATTAGCGAACTCAGTTTTGATGTACGCGGTGATCGCGCTGGGTTTCCGGCAGATGTAATGTCAGAACTGCTGTTTTTGGGACTGATTCACGGGCTGGCCTACCCCGTTAAGCGCGACAAGAAATACGCCAATAGGGGCGGCTCGTTTGATATGGACTTTGACCTCTACTAGCCACCTGCATGGGTAGTTGCTCGGGAAGACCCGCCTGCATCCAATTTCGTTGGTCTGCATAAATGAGCTGTGGGCAACACCGCCCGCTCACCTTTCATCGCTATGACCAACGCGTGGTTTTTCCTCTCCGGCGCCATCCTGTTTGAAGTCGCAGGCACCACCTGCATGAAGCTCTCCAAAGGCTTTACCGAATGGGTGCCGAGCGCAATGATGTTCGCGCTCTATGGCTGTGCGTTTTTCCTTAACACCATCGCGACGAAATCCATTGACCTCAGTGTTGCCTACGCGATTTGGTCAGGCGTGGGCACCGCGCTCACAGCGGCGATTGGGATTTTTTATTTCAAAGAACCAGCGGGGACGATGAAGATGGTTTCGCTTTCGTTGATTGTGATTGGGGTGATGGGGTTGCATTCGGCGTCGGTGGCGAAATAGCTAGCGTTGCCTTGCTGCGGGCTCCCCCTTCCCGACCTTCTGGCCCTCACCGGTGGCCACCCCGCCCCGCACGCGGGGGAAGGAGAAAATCAAAAAACGCCTTTATCCACGGCCATCTTCAGCCATTTCACCCAAAATAATTTACAGCGTCACCAACGCCCGCACCGTCCCCGCCTTCTCATGCCGCGCGACCAGTTTCACGGCGCCCTGCCCCTTCACCACCCACTCAACTAGCGCGCGATCCGCCGTCGGTGAGGTGTCCGTCCAGAAGCTCATCAGCGTGTGCTTGTAGGCGCGGCCTTCCAATTCGCCGAGCGTCTCGCGCGCTTTTCCGGCGACCAGCGTCATCCCGGCAGGCAACGCAATTTCCGCAATCACCCCACGCGACTGCTTGCGTGCCAGCGCGCGCTTGGATACGTACGATGGCAAGTGTCCGGTGTTGTGTACGACCATCGTGATGCGATGCGTGTCCTCGGCAATTTTTTCGCTTTTGACTTCCAGCAATTCCAGCTTCGGCGAGGTCATCGCGTTATAAATCAACCAGTCGGGAAACTTGGCGATTTCTTTTTCCAGCAAGTGCGGCGGCGGGTTGCGGAAGGTGTTGATCTTGTCCCAGCCGCCGATTTCAACCTCACCCAATTGTGGATGCTTGAACGTGTACCAGTCGATGTAACCCTTGCCGTTCAATTCCTTGTCCGCCCACTTGAGCATTTTCAAATCGTCCTCGACCGGATGATCGCGGAACCAGTCGATGTATTTGTAATCGGTGATCCCCGCCTCGCGCATCGGGCACCAAATCTCGATGGTCCATTCGTACAGGCCGAGGTGCTCATAAATCCAATCGAAGGTGCCGCTAATGACTTCCTTCGGGTGATAGCGAAATTCGTGGAACACGCTGATCGCCGGGTAGCCTGTGATCGCGGTGCCCCTCTCGCCTTGTTTTTTGTACGTCCACAAATCTTCGGCGGGCATTTCGTCGTCGGCTTGCGTGGAGAATGGCCGCAGCAACACGCCGCTCCAGGTATGAAACGTGAGGCCGCCGGTGATGTTAGCGTGATGGGTGATGAAGTGCACCACCGCGCGGACTTCCGGCTCGGAGGTCGGATACGGGCCCGCGCCCACTTGATCGAACTCTTGCCGCCAGCCCGCCGGAAAATTGCGATTCAGATCGAGGCCCTGTTTGTCCTTGTTCACCTTCACCGTGTAGCCGTCGTAATCGCGCAGCGTGCCCTCGGGCAACATGCGGTAGTAGGTACCGCCGTATTCGTCGGGTGCGCGCGCGATCATCAAGCGCGGCTCGGTAGGATGACATTTCCAATTACCGTTTGCGTCTTTAATCCGCATCGACAAAATGCGACCATCACCATCCACGTCTTCAATATCAAGTCCGTCAATCGCTTCTTCCTCAAACGGATAACTGCGGGTAGAAGAGCGAATAATTTTCGGCGTATCCCGCATCGCCCATTCCGCGCCGTCCGGGTTCATGCGCGGGCAGATGTACATCACGCGGGTATCCAGAAGCCGCGTGATGTTATCGCGCTTGCCGTAGTTTTTCGTCAGCGTGTCGATCAAATACATCGCTGCCGCACCACCCGCCAATTCACTCGCGTGGATATTCGCGTCTACCCAATACGCGGGCTTGTCTTCCGCCGCACCGGTTTTTTTATTGGTAGCAGTAAGCACCCAAATGTCGCGCCCCTCGTGGCTTTTGCCGATGGATTCAATCGTTAAAAGGTCGGGGAAATTTTTGACGAAGTCTTTTAGGTGTTGGCTGAATTCGTCGTAGCGGTAGAAGCGGTTGTATTGAGGGGTCATTTTTTTGGCGGAGCGCGCGCGGGTTGAATTGAGCTTCATTTTCGCACACGCCAGCAAGCGCTTCGATTCATAGTCCAATCGCGAATCAAATGTAGATACAGCAGCGTACGATTTCCCGGTCACGCACGCTCGGTTGGCTGGAAAGGTACATGGATTCTGGTGCTTATGGGCACGAATGTTGGATTGTTAGAACTGACCCTTGGCGCCGATTGACAGCGCGATTAAATAGCCGCATGTCGTTCAACGTTTCTGCTTGTGACGTTGTGTCTCCGGCGGTTAATGCGGCAATGTAACTATTCGCGTAGCTGTCTTGTTGTTCGCGAATTTGCTGCGGGCCCCAGGTGGTTGATTGCGCATAAAGTGCCGCCAGCATCGGTGATGCTTGTGATAAGAATGCGGCATGCGGATCGGTGGCAAATATGACCATGAAATCATCGTACCTGTCGCCCGCCCCATCGCCGCCGCTACTCTCTCCCGAATCTGAATGTCCCCGATCAAGGCGTTGGTCATAGCGCGGGTCGTACATCAAATAATAATTAAAGACATGACTTGCGTCCGACATGTCGTAGGTGCCGTCGGTATTTTTAGTTACTGAATCGACACAATAAATGAGAACATCCGGGAAATTACTTAACCAATTATTCGCATATGCGCCACTGCTTTCCGTCTGTAATAAAACTGCCAATTTAGTGATCATTTCGTTACTGTAGCCGTTCTCTAATCCATATTCAGCGGCTGTGGCATAGGCAGCGCTGTCCGTCGCTGTGGCAGGCACAGCACTTAAATCAAGGCCAGCCACAGCTATAGTATTTGGGAGAGGTGGTTGTGCGGGCGGCGTAGGAATTGAAGGTTGTGCTGGGACTGGGGCAACAGCGGGCGCGGGAATGTTCTCTGTTGGGCTAGCAGGGGTGCTTGCATCTGATGGCGTTGTGACAGGCGGAGGGTCTATCGGAATGGGATCAATTGGGGGCGGCTCTGGCGCTGGCGTGGCAGGCATTGTTGGCATGGGTAACGGCGACGATATCGGCGATGCAGAAGGAGTTTCGAGCGGTGTTTCTTCCGGACTTTCGATCAAGTCTGATGCATTTGAATTGACTGAGTTTTCATAACTGTTTGCGTATTCAGGCCGACCCAGAATCACTGTATCGCCGATACCGTATCGATTCAGCATGCTCGCACTAGCGGATACTTCAGGCGCTACCGCGACGTTTAATCCCTCTGGTTCAGATGGCGCACTCAGATTGTCCGCGTGCCTGAGTTGCTTGGTTCGTCGTCAAGGGAGGCGCTGGTCTCGCTTTTGTTGAATGCATCGTGGGTTTGGTGTTGTATGCCGACATTGATTTGGTTTGCCATAAAAAATCCCGCTGTCGTTTATTGGCGATAGTTACGTGATTACATTCAACTTACTTCACATGTGTATTTCGCGCAGGACGGGTAAACCCTGTATCCAGCAAGTAATCGAGGTTGAGGCCTGAAGGTGCAATTCAAGGCGATGCTAGTTTGCTCAAAAAGAATATGTCAACCGCTTAAAATGATGTATCGAAACGACCCCTTGTATGCTCGGCAAATGGCGCGCCTCTTTGTGGTCCGCCATACGACCCACAAAATCATCGCGCACTGCCGCCGCACCGGACTGCCGCATTACTTCCGCGCCAGCTATTCGCGTGACCAGCAAGGTGGCCAGAAACTCACGTGAGATAATGCGCGCGGAAGCTCACCAGACGGTCGCTGTGCACTTGTGGCATAGAGGAAAGTCCGGACTCCATAGAGCAGGGTAGTGGGTAACGCCCATCCACCGCGAGGTGAGGATTAGAGCTACAGAGACGAGTCGTGCGCATCGCAAGATGCGTGCGGGTGAAACGAGCAATCTCTACCCGGAGCAATATCAAATAGGCAGGCGTTGACGTGGCTCGCGGAGCCTGCGGGTAGGTAGCTAGAGGCGCGCGGTAACGTGCGTCCCAGAGGAATGACCGTCATAGCGCGA
>JAYTVA010000102.1:0-15435 GCA_043744255.1 Burkholderiales bacterium
GGCGTCAAGGCTCGGCTGATGCCGTCAATCGCGCAATGCGCACGCCGAATGCGCATGACGGAAGGTGGTTTGGTGGCCACCGCGAAGCGGTTTAGTTCACGTAATGTACACCGCAAACCCTGCGGTATACATCGGCAACTGCGGCCTACATCTGACATAGAAAATCCTCCAAACGTGGCGTCATTGCTTGATCTACAGCCAATTCTTCCTAACAGCCAGCTCCAAAAAACGCTACATATTTCTGTGCGCTACCCGCGCGGTAACCAACACCCGCGACCCCCGGCCACGCTAAGCGGCGCGCCGTTTGGTGGTGCGTCCGCTTGCGCGGCTTGTGACGGATTGGGCATCGACGTAGGCATCTATCAGGCGACGAATCATTCGCTGATACTGCGTTTGATGTTTGGTCGCTTCGGACTTGAAAAAATCGATGCTTTTCTTGCTGAGAGCCAAAGTCACCTTCACGCCTTCCTCGCGGAACGCCAACTCTTCAGGCGACGGAAGAAAATCCGCGATCACCTGAGTCCGGCCAATGGGCTCATTCGTGTAGTTTATTTTCGCGTTCATAAATAACCTTTCCTTTGCGCCAGTAGCCAGCGCCAAATATTCGAATCACCGAAGCGCGATACGTAAACCGCACCGTTAGGACGCCCCCATCAACTTCGCCGAAGCAATAGCACCGATCTTCCGTTTCGCTGTGGGAAACATCCTTGGCAATTACGCGCCTTGTGTCAGCAAACGCGTATTGGGCGCGCCCAAATGAAATGCCGTGCTTGTGCTGGTTTTCAGCATCTTTTTTTATCCCAATCGAAGCGCGTACTTGCCACCTAGAGAGCTTAGCACTCGGCAATACAAAACACCATACGTTTGTATGGCGCACCTGGCGGGACATAGAGACATCACCCGTTACCTTAACGTGGCAGCCGCAGGCTCTTAAATCCAGCGGTCAAGCAGTGCCCTGCATTCGTCAGCGCCCCTAATAACCCGAAGCTCACCACGGCGCCCCGCGAACCTGATGCCAGCAGCGCGCGCAAAGAGGTTCGGAAACCGGATGTTGGCTAACGCATCGTCCGCGCGACAGCAGCGGCGACAAAAACACCCACGTCACCCCGCACAAAACGCATTCAACTTATTCCCCTCAACATCACGAAAATACGCCGCATAAAACCCCGGACTACGCTCACCCGGAGGCCCTTCATCGCTGCCGCCTAACGCCAGCGCCTTGGCATACAACGCATCCACCAACTCGCGTTTGTTGACCACCAGTGCCATCATCACGCCGTTACCGACGGTCGCCGGTTTGCCGTCGGCCGGTGTCAACAAGCCCAACTGCAGCATGTGTTCGTCAGTTCCCCATATGATGCCGCGATCCAACTCCATCGTGCGTTTGGCACCGATGACGGCGAGTAGTTGATCGTAGAACGCGGCGGATTTGGCGATATCGTTGGTACCTAAACAGACGTAACCGATCATGATGTGCTCCGTTGGGATGTGTAAAAGTTCACACGACACCTTTTCCGTGGTGGCGGCACCCCTACGCGCATTAGGAGTACGGACTACGCATTGCCGCTGCATTGTTGGGTAGGTACAATCGGAGGCAGCATTGAGCCCATGAAGAAGCGGCTGCGTGCACTGCGCATTCCCAATCGAATAACTTTTCTGAGACCGACAATGACAACGAAACTAAAACTGCTGCTTGCTGTGTGTGCAATTTTTCTGGGCGGCTGCGCATCAGCTCCTCAACTGGCGGTGCCCTTGACGCCTAGTAAGCTCCCGTCCGCCGCCAGCAAAATTGGTGTTGTGATGACAGCGATGCCGAAGACCGATACGAGTTTTCCTGGCGCAGACTGTCTGCTTTGCATGGCCGCTGCGTCGGTCGCCAACTCTTCGCTGACGACTTACACGCAAACGCTGGGAAACGAAGATCTACTGAAGCTCAAGGGCGACGTTGCTGAACTTCTCCGCAAAAAGGGTGCGCAAGTAACGGTGATCGATGCACCGTTTGAGTACGGCGCATTGCCAAAATTTGCCAACGAGACGCCTAACTTTGCGCGCAAGGATCATACGCAGCTACGCGAAAAATTGAAGGTGGATAAACTGGTCGTTATTCAGTTCATGCAAGTTGGTGTGCGCAGAACCTACGCAGCATATTTTCCGACGAGTGAACCAAAAGGCACAGTGAGTGGCGTTGCCTACATGGTGAACCTCGCTGACAATGCGTTCGATTGGTACGCGCCGTTTGATATTTCCAAGAGCGCTGATGGCAAGTGGGACGAGCCGCCAAAGTTTCCCGGCATAACGAACTCTTATTTTCAAGCGATTGAGCTTGCGCGCGATGAAATTCTCAAACCGTTCAACTAGCGTCCCGCACGCATGAATATGGAACCAAAATGATGACGCGTCGCATTTCAAAAAGTGTTTTCTTGTCTGGCGCACTGGCAAGCTGTTTTTTTGCTGCGGGTGTTGGGGCGGCTCCAAACGCGACCGAGGTGACGCAAAGTGCGGGCGCGCCATGGGCTTTGCGCGTGCCAGAAGCGGACCGGGTGGCGTTCAAGGGCGTGCTCACTACGGATGCGGCAGGGGGCGGGCCAGGATTTATGCTGTATCCCGCACCAAGTGCGATCGTGCTGGCGGCGGGTCTGCTTACCCATGGACTACTGAATGCGGGCGCGCGCAGCCGCGAGCGCACCAAGCTCGAAGAGCAAGCGGACAAAGTGCTGGAGCCGTATCAGGCCACGCTTGGGCAATACAAATATCCGCAACTCATGGCGCAGGCAGTGGGCCTCGTGACGGCTGGTGGCGCTGGCCGGTTAGCTGGTGCGACAGAGGCTTTTGGCATTGAAGCCATTGGCTTGGATAGCGTACCCGTGTATTCGCTGACACAAGATCAAACGGCACTCGTACTCGACCTGCCCGTGAATATATTTGTGGCCGGTAATCTTTCTGCACCGGCATATACCAACGCGATCCGAGTTGTATCCCCTGCAATAACGGCCAAGGATGCAACTGCCGCTTGGCTTGCGCAGGAAGGCAAAGCGTTGAAAGATGAGTCTGCACGCGTGTTAGCGCGCGCCATTGATCTCGCCTTACGCGATCAGCGCGGCGAATTGGTGCTCGCCAATGACGCGCAAAAAACAGTTCGCTATATGCAGGGCAGCGGCGAACGTATGGAGCGCGCGCAGGTTATTACCGTGAACTGTGACGTTGTCCTGCTGAGGACATTACGCGGTGGATTGATGGCGGTGCCGCCGGCGGCATCGATGGTGGCGCACTTGCCAGCTTGCGCAGCCACGAAGTCAGAAGCGAAGACTGCCGACACTGCGAAGGTGGTTGATCCGGTTGTCGTCATTACCCCCGCAGCAGCTGAGGTGTCCGTCGCAAAATAACAGTCGCTTCAATCATGGATCAATCCCAAACATCGTCGGCCAAAACCAAACTCACCCCCAGCGCGATCCATCGCTACCTCGATCAATACGTGATCGGGCAGGACGAGGCGAAGCGTGCGTTGTCGGTGGTGGTGTATACGCATTACAAAAAAATTCTACGCGGCGACGATCAATCGCTGGCGCTGGGCAAAAGTAATGTGTTGCTGGTCGGCCCGACCGGGACGGGCAAGACCTTGCTGTGCGATACCTTGTCGCGTGCGATCAACGTGCCGTTTGTTACTGCCGATGCGACGTCACTGGCGCAGACCAAATACGTGAACGAAGAAATAGAATCGATTTTGCAGCGGCTCATCAACAAGGCCGATGGCGATTTGGTGCGGGCGCAGCGCGGCATCGTGTTTATTGACGAGATCGACAAACTGAAAGCGTCCGGCACCGAAAGTCGCAGCACCTCGGGCGAAAACGTGCAACATGCGTTGTTGAAAATCATGGAGGGCTCGTTGGTGCGGCTCGCCAGTGGGCAGTCGATTGACACCACCAACATCATGTTCATTTGCGGCGGCGCGTTTGTCGGGCTCGATCAAATCGTCTCGACCAGCAAGGCCTACGGGTTTATTTCGATTACCGATGGCAACAACCAAAAAATTCTTGATCGTTTGAACTCACGGATCAAGCCGACTGACTTGATGGCGTTCGGCTTGATTCCCGAATTTACCGGGCGCTTGCCGGTGGTGGCGAGTTTGAAACCGCTGTCGCGCGAGCTGCTGGTGCGCATCATGACGGTGCCGAAAAATTCGCTCTACAACCAGTTCCGCGAGATGTTCAAAGGCGAGGGCGCAGAGTTGGAAATCGAGCCGCGCGTGTTTGAAGAAATCGCCGAACTCGCGGTCGAGTACAAAGTCGGCGCACGCAGTTTGCGCGGCATTTTTGAAGAGATGGTGGCACCGGTGTTGTTTGTGATTCCAGATCGCAGCGACGTGAAAAAAGTCATCATTCGTTCGCTGTTTGAAGATGCGGAATTATTCACCGGCTGACAACGCGTTAGTCGAAACCGTTTGTGCCACCAGCCACGTTTTCGCAAATTGCTCGGCCGACAGCGGCTTGCCAAACAAATAGCCTTGCACCTGATCGCAGCCATGCGTGCGCAAAAACGCCGCCTGTGCTTCGGTCTCAACGCCTTCAGCAATCACGCGCGTTCCCAGCGCTTGCCCGAGTTGCACAATCGCCGCGCAGATTTTTTCCGAGGGCACATTGCGGCCAATTTCTTCGACAAACGAGCGATCAATTTTTAGCGTATCGACTTCGAAGTGCCGCAAATACGAGAGCGACGAATAGCCGGTACCGAAGTCATCAATCGCGGTCTCGATGCCAAGCGCACGCAATGCCTGCAACGCGCGCCCCGTTTGCGCCACGTCACGCATTGCCACGCTCTCGGTGATTTCAATTTCGATGTGGTGTGGCGAGACATGCGCGGCTTCCAGCGTGTGCTGCAACTCATCGGCAAGAAGCGGTGACGCGAAGGTTGGCGCGGCGATATTGATACCGATGCGTGGGACGATGGCGTGTTGCTTGGTCCAAAGATTGATCTGGGCGCAGACGGCGGTAAACACATAGTGGTCGAGCGCTTCGATCAACCCGGTCGCCTCAGCCAACGGCACAAACGCCGCCGGGCTGACCATGCCGCGTGTGGCGTGCGGCCAGCGCACCAGTGCCTCCATGCCTTCCAATAAACCGGGCGTTTTCAGGCTGAACTTTGGTTGATACCAAATGACCAAATCGCGGTTGGCGATGGCGGCGTCGAGTTCGCGTGTGAGTAGCTGGCGGTCGCGCGCGGCCTCGGCACTTTGGTTATCAAAAAATTGATATTGGGTGGTCACGTCGGTGCGCGCGCGATTGAGCGCGAATTCGGCTTGCGCCAATAGTGTGTCGGCATCTATTGCATTGGCTTCGGCTTCGACAACGCCAATCCGCACCTCGCCCGTGTAGGCGCCGCTCGTGTGCGTGCGCCCGGCGCGCACGATGCTCTCGGCGATGCTGGCGCTATGAATGCGTTGTTGGCGCTCATCGCCGCAGCGAAGCAACGCAAATTGCGTCGGCCCCAATTGCGCGACCAAATCACGCGAGCTGGCGAGCTGCTCCAACTCGGCACTGAATTTCTTTTGCACATCGGCGGTGGGTGAATGCGCCTCGGTCAGCTCGATGAGGAACAGCGAGAGGCGGGTCAAGTCACTGTCCGTGCTCAGGCGTTGCAAATACTCCTTGAGCGCAACGCGGTTCGGCAGACGCGTGACCGGATCATGGCGCGCGACATATTTTTCGCGTTCATCCGCCTGCGCGGCTTCGCGTTGCATGCTCGCGGTCACATGCGTCAGCAGTGCGTTGTGTGCGCCGATCAAATCGCCAAGTTCATCACGCCGCGCTGTGGGCAAAATAAATTGCGCTGCTTGTTTGGGCGCTTCGCCCGCTGCGATGGCGCTTTGCCGTAACTGCAAAATCGGCTTCAGCAGCGCGAAGTACAGCAGCAACATCGTGCCCGCCGTCACCACCATCACGATGATGAGCACCATGCCCTTGATGCGCAGCAGATAGTCGATCAACTCGCTGTGGATGTAGGTGATGTCTACGCAGGTCGTGACCATCGGTTCACCCAGCGCGAGGCTCTTCCAACTGACGAGCAACATATTCTCGCCCGCTGTTGTGAACGTTGGCTCGCCGCCAATCACGGCGGGTTTGGTGCCTTGCGCACTAATAATGGAAACATCGCCAGTGCGCGCAATCTCACTACCGTCCGCCGCGCGCACTAGCACGCACTTGAGTTGGTATTGACCGGCCAAGGTGGCGAGATCACGCGCGAGTGGCCCTTGACCGTTGAGCCCGCCCCCAAGCATCAACGCAGGATCGACCGTCATTTGCGTGCGCTTGGCGATACGTTGCGTTTCGATTTGCGTGAAACGGTGCGCCGATGGAATCAGCAGCACACTCTCCACGGCCAAAATCAGCACGAACACGCCGAAGGTGATCCGCCAGCAAAGGCGGCATTTGAGGAGGCTTTGGGCAAAAATATTTTGCATACGGTGTGCGCGGGGAATTGCAGCCGTCATTCGCTTTCGTTTGCGGTGTCGAATAATATACGTGCTTCACGCGGTTTGGATGCGCAACTGGATAAATGCCTGAAACTCGTCGACTGGCGCGGGGTTTGGCCATGTTGGCAAAGTTGAAATCTGCCCCGCGCGTTCGGTTTAACATGAAAGCCTCGGAATTCAATCGTGAAGGAACGCTGATGCAAACGACGCGCCGTGAAATGTTGGGGCTTGGAGCGAGTCTTGCTGTCGCCGCGGTACTTCCCACCTCGGCAGCAGAACCCAAAATGGTCGCAGCAAATATGGCAAATAAACCGCTCTCCATCCTCATCCTCGGCGGCACCGGCTTCACGGGCCCGCATCAGGTGCGCTATGCGCTAAGCCGTGCGCACAAGGTCACATTATTCAATCGCGGCAAACGTCCGCGCGAGTGGCCGGAAGCCGTCGAAGAATTGACTGGAGATCGCGACACCAACGACTACGCCTCGCTCAAGGGGCGACAGTGGGATGTATGCATCGATAATCCCACCAGTGTGCCGGTGTGGGTGCGCGAAGCAGCGGCGGTGTTGAAAGGCAACGTCAAACAATACGTGTTCATTTCCACCATTTCGGTCTACGACGGTGAGACGAAAATTGGTGCGGATGAAACTGCGCCGCGTGCCAAGTACGCGGGCACCGACGCGATGGCAGAAACCAGCGCGACCCTGCGCAAAAATTTGACACTCTATGGGCCGCTCAAAGCCGCGAGCGAGGACGAAGCGAAGAAACAATTCCCAAACATCACCACCGTTATCCGCCCCGGCCTGATCGTCGGGCCGGGCGATGACACCGACCGGTTTTCGTACTGGCCGCTACGCATCGCGCGCGGCGGCACGGTGCTGGTGCCACCACTGGCCGACCCGGTGCAATTCATCGACGCGCGCGATCTCGCCGAGTGGACGATTCGCATGGTTGAAAACAAAACCTTCGGCGACTTCAACGGCAACGGCCCCGACTACACGCTCACTACTGGCGGGCTGCTTTACGGCATTCGCGCCGTCACCACCAAGGGTGCCGAGTTTCGCGAAGCGCCGCTCGCGTTTTTGGAAAAACACAAAGTAAGCGCGTGGAGTGATTTGCCCGTATGGGTGCCGGGCACCGGCGAGACCGCTGGTTTCCATCGCCGCAGCAATGCGCGTGCGGTCAATACCGGGCTCACGTTTCGACCACTTGCCACCACTGCCGCCGATACGCTGACGTGGTATGCGACGCTACCCGCCGAGCGGCGCGCGAAGCTACGTGCGGGTTTGAGTGCGGAGCGCGAGGCGGAGTTGTTGAAGTTGTTGGCGGCGGGCTGAATTGCCCGCTAGCTCCTCGCCAGTTCTCTACACCTTCCGCCGCTGCCCCTACGCCATCCGCGCGCGTCTCGCGATTGCCGTATCGGGCTGCGCGGTTAGCGAAATTGAAGTTGCGCTCCGCGAAAAACCGCCCGCGATGCTGGCGATTTCGCCCAAAGGCACAGTGCCCGTTTTACATTTGCCCGATGGCCGCGTGCTCGACGAAAGCCTCGACATCATGCGCTGGGCGTTGGCGTTGAGCGATCCGGAACATTGGCTACCATCGTCAACCGCGTTCGCAGACGCACGCATTGCCGAAAACGATACCAGCTTCAAGCAAGCATTGGATCGTTACAAATACGCGCCGCGATTTCCTGAACATCCAGCCGAGTACTACCGCGATCAAGCCTGCGAATTCATCGAAAAACTCGAAAATAAACTAGGCCAATCGGCCCATCTGCAAGGCGGGGCGCGGGGTTTCACTGATGCGGCGATTTTTCCGTTCGTGCGACAGTTCGCGGGGGTTGAGTCGAATTGGTTTGCGCAATCGCGTTATCGCGAAGTGAATCGCTGGCTAAGTGCGTGGTTAGATTCGCCGCTGTTTGCACGCGTGATGCAAAAAAACTAACGCGCTTATCGTGCGCCACCAAGAATTCGCGCCGGCCACAACACAATCGCGCGCA
The DNA here is from genome assembly GCA_043744255.1 of Burkholderiales bacterium. Taxonomy (GTDB): domain Bacteria; phylum Pseudomonadota; class Gammaproteobacteria; order Burkholderiales; family Usitatibacteraceae; genus UKL13-2. The sequence goes on from JAYTVA010000102.1 coordinate 8,463, forward strand.
AGGTCGCGAATACGCCTTCGACCGCAATACCGACCAGCCGAAACGGTAGCGACAGCAGCCAGAACACGGGATACAAAATCACCGCCAGCAGCGCGAGCGGCCAACAAAACACCAGCAACAACAACCAGAGTAGAAATTTCATGACGTGGCCTTTCGTGGTGCATGCGGCTGGTCGCCCAAGATGGGTGACGCTGGCAACAGCATAGTGGCCGCGACAGTGCGGCGCAGCCAACAACTGACCAATTGCAGAAATCGCGGGTCAGCGCGGCGCGGTGCGCGCTGACCTGATGTCTGACCGTGCGAGTTTGCGTCTATGGCTTTGGCTTCTTCGGCTGCTTTGGTTTCTTTGGTTCTTTGCCCTGCTTATCGCGGTTGCCCATTGCGTGCGTGTTCATGAGATTTCCTTCTGCGGTTTGAGGAATCAAGATGATAGCGCCGTTCGGATCGTTCGGACAATTTGTCAGCGGTGCGCGCGGGGCGGTCTGGCGCAAAGCGCCGAACGAATGACGCAAACCGGCTGAAAAGCCCCGTGGATGCTGGTGTCGGACTGGTGGGACGGGCTTCGCAGGCGCTTCGTTCATCCCGCATTCCGACAAACAAATTCTGCATTCCGTCGGTTTGCGTTGGCGTGGCGAGCGTAAGGTAAGTAGATTGAATCCTGAGCAATTTGCGGGTGTTGCTCAATTGACGCAACGTAACTTGCGTTGCCGACAACTCAATGTGCCCGCCGAGGAGTTCACATGAAACAATTACTCGCCGGTAGCATCGCCTCCTTGATAGTCACCAATGCGTTTGCGCAAGCGCCGTCGCTCAATGAGTCAAACAGTAGCCCACGCATCTCGCCGATGGAGGTGCGCGCGCCACCGGCGTACGCTGCAACTCGAGCTATGTACCATCGCGTGCGCGGAACCTACGACCTCAGCGATGGCACGACCATGCACATTACCCGTGAAGGTCGGCATTTTTTCATCGACATTGACGGGCATCCGCGCGCCGAGGTGATCGCGACGGGCGGCGACACGTTCGCTGCGCTAAACGGCACGGCGACACTGACGTTCAGGTCACTGCCCAATGGGGTGCTGTCGCATCTGGAGCTTGCGCGTAGGTCGGAGATGCAAACTGCGGTGCAAACGACGCGAATCGAGTTGGCGATGCGGTAGTTGCCTGATGGTGGCGTGATTCACGCGCCGACGGCGGCGCTAGGAGAATTTGTCGCAAAATGGTGGCTCGTTCGCCACGCGTTGCCGCCATGTCCAAACACTCCGAAACGCCCGCCACTGTTGTGCTCAGAGCCCACAAGGTTGCATTCACTGAGCACCTTTACGATTACGTTGAACACGGCGGTACGTCAGTGTCATCGGCTTCGCTCGGCGTCGATGAGCATCATGTGGTGAAGACGCTGATTTTTGAAGACGATGCCAAAAAGCCGCTGTGCATCTTGATGCACGGCGACCGTAAAGTATCGACCAAAGAACTCGCGCGACAGATCGGTGCGAAGCGCGTCGCGCCGTGTAAACCGGAAGACGCGACGCGGCATTCGGGCTACCTCGTCGGTGGCTGCTCGCCGTTTGGCCTGCGTAAAGCGATGCCGGTATATATGGAGCGCACCATCGCCGACTTGGAAAAAGTTCTTATCAACGGCGGCAAGCGTGGTTACCTCGTGGGCATGCCGCCGAGTGAAGTGGTGCGGGTGGCGAAGCCGGTGTTGGTGAGTGCGGCGTTGGTGGAATAGCGCCTGTCATTCCGAACGTTTTTTGTGAGGAATCTGCTGTTGGGGTTTGCGCCGCGCAACAGCAGATTCCTCACAAAAAACGTTCGGAATGACAAGAATGATGCACAGCGCCAAACGGTCAGCGAAGCTAAAGTCGAAACACGCGCGCCAACACGGTCAGCGCCAGCGAAATCAACACCGTAGTCGTGATCGGCAAAAACACCTCACGTCCGCGCAAGCGAAAACGGAAATCGCCCGGTAGCCGCCACAAACCCAGCTTGGCAAGTTGCGGTGCGAACAGGCCGAGCAGCACGACCACCACCGCCACAACAAAAATCCACTTCACCCGATAATGCTCTTCACGGTACTTTCGCGGTCGCGCCGAATCTTCACGCCGACCATTTTCACGCCACGCATGTGCGACAGTTTTGCCACGCTGATTTCGACCCACTGCGCTTTGAAGTCATTGAGAATGACGTGCGCAATATGCTCGGCCAGCGCTTCGAGCAATAGAAAATGTTGGTCGGTCAAATCCGCGCGGATACGTTCCACCACCTTGCCGTAATCGACGGTGTTGCGAATGTCATCGGTCTCGCCCGCTTGATGCGTATCGAGGCCAATGTCGAGATTGAAATCGAGCGTTTGCGGCTTCTGCTTTTCCCACTCGTAGAGGCCAATCCACGCGGGCGCGCGGAGTTCGCGAATGAAGACTTGATCCATGGGTTTTGGGTTGAGCGTTGAGGGTTGAGTGTTGAGCGTTCGATGTGAAGGTATTGTAGAGTACGCGCTATGACAAATTCATTGATCGCTATTGTCGCCGCTTACTTGATCGGTTCGCTCTCGTTTGCGGTGATCGTGAGCAAACTGTTTGGCCTACCCGATCCGCACACTTACGGCTCGGGCAACCCCGGTGCGACCAATGTATTGCGTACCGGAAAAAAGCTCGCAGCCTTGTTGACGCTGGTGGGTGATGGCGCGAAGGGCTGGTTCGCGGTGTGGCTTGCGCAACGGTTTGCAGCGGATTTTCAGCTCGGCGCGATCACCTTGGCGTGCGTCGCGTTCGCGGTGTTCATCGGACATTTGTTCCCGATATTTTTTAAGTTTCAAGGCGGCAAAGGGGTTGCCACCGCTGCTGGGATTTTGCTCGCGATCAGTCTGTGGCTCGGCCTTGCCACCCTCGCAACGTGGCTCGCGATGGCGGTGCTTTTTCGCTACTCGTCGCTGGCCGCATTGACCGCATCCGTGTTCGCGCCGCTATATACGTTTTTTCTGTTTGGCGTGTCATCGCCGTATCTGTTCGCGGTGATTCCGATGTGTGCGCTGCTGGTTTGGCGGCATCAGGCGAACATCACGAAACTACTCAACGGGACCGAAGCCAAACTCGGCGCAAAAAAAACTGCGCCCGCTGAAACGGCCTGAAACACCGCGCGGAATCTAGGGTTTCGGCACTTTTGCCTGCACTTTCGTTTCTGGCTTCACCAGCACCCAGGTTGCTGCCACCAGCGCGCCGAACTTCGCGTAACCCAACACAAACACCCACGGCGGCAAATCGTAGAACAACCAACTGCGCACCCAGCGCGCAATGAATCCATCCGCCGTGTCGTTGCCGCGCAGCCAGTCTTCCAGCGTGGTCAGCGGGCAGGTCACGCCCAGCAAGACTTCTGCGACGATGAATAAAATCAGGCCAAGGTGGATCAGACGAAACGTGCGATGACGCACCCACCGCCACCCCAACCACGCGCCCAGCCAAATCGCCAGCAACCCGCCGACGTTGAAGACGACGATGGCGGCATGAAGAATAAGGATCGCATCAGCAAGCATGCCGCAATCGTCGCAGATTTCGGGGGTTTGGTCATGCGTTTTTGGCGGCTGTCGCGTGGGCGCAGGTGCGTATTGCGAAATTGAATCGGCGCGCATAGACTTGCGCCGTTATCCGCAGCCTTCACCACAGGCTGCGTTCTTGCCAATTCAAACAAGGGTGCGATATGCAAATGCGATTTTGGGTCATGCTGTTGGTTGCTGTTGTGGCGGTGTTGGGGCAGTTTTCGGTCAGTGCACGGGCGCAATCTTCTGCCGTTGCGGACTCGCCAATGCCCCCGCTGATTCCAGTAGAGACATTCATGCGCCGCAGCGAATACGGCTCGATGTCGATGTCACCAAAGGGCAATCGTCTCGCCGCCACCGTGCCGCTGAAGGGGCGCGACAATCTGGTGATCGTTGACTTAGACAAGCGCACCAGAAACGTCATCACCGCGTTCGATGCCAACGATGTAGTCCAATTTAGCTGGATCAATAACGACCGAATTTTTCTGCGCGTAGCCGACGGGCGTGACGCGTTAGGACGCGTGACGTATCGAGGTAGTTTCGCTATTGATGTGGACGGAACCAATTTGCGCGACCTGACCAAAATTCGCGGGTTGGCACCGCTGCGGCGCATCGACGGCGACACGGAAGGTGAGTTGCTCGTGACCATGTCGGAGCGCTCGCGTCGTAGTGTGGATATCGCAAAACTCAACACCAAAACAGGTCGAAGCCAGCTTGTCACTTTTGATGTGCCTGGAGAAATCAATTCCTGGGTACTCGACTGGGATCGGGTGCCGCGCGTCGCGATTTCCACCGATCCCGATAGCACCGAATCGACGGTGTGGTATCGCGATTCGGCTGATGGCAAATGGGTGGCGTTGTTCAAAAACCCGCCAGACGACGCGGCAGATAGTACCGACCCGATCGCGTTCGACAGTGATAACAAAACGCTCGTCGTTTCGTCGAATGTGGGGCGCGACAAATATGCCCTGTATAAATACGATACTGTTGCCAAGAAACTCGGCGCATTGATTTTCGAGCATCCGCTGATCGATATTCGCGGTGGCCTCGAGTTAGATCGCAAGAGTCGCTCCATCGTCGGCGTGCGCTATAGCGCCGAAACCATCACGACCAAATGGTTTGACCCCGCCATGGAGGCCATCCAAAAACAGGTCGATGCCGCGTTGCCCGCCATGTCCAACTCTATTTCGTTCCGCAACGACACGGAGAGCGGGAAGGTGTTGGTGAGCTCAACATCGGATACTAATCCCGGCCGAAACTATCTGTTCGATTTTTCCGCCAAGACGCTGGAACCGTTGCCGGAGCGCCGCGCTTGGATTAACCCTGAGCACATTTCGCCACGCAAATATATGCCTTATGTTGCGCGCGATGGTTTGAGCATTCCGGCGTGGGTGACCATTCCAAAAGGCGCGAGTGGAAAAGGTCTCCCATTGATCGTGCACGTGCACGGTGGTCCCAATGTTCGATCCTACTCGAACCTACCTTGGGGTCGTTATTCTGAAGCCGTCTTTTTTGCCAATCGCGGCTATGTGGTACTGGAGCCGGAGCCGCGCGCGTCAACCAGCTTCGGTCGCAAACACCTGAGCGCCGGTTACAAGCAATGGGGTCAAGCCATGCAAGACGACCTTACGGATGGCATCATGCAGCTGGTGAAAGATGGCGTCGTCGATAAAAATCGCGTCTGTATTTATGGCGGCAGCTATGGTGGCTACGCGAGCCTGCAAGGCATCGTCAAGGATCCCGATCTCTACAAATGCAGCTTGCCGTGGATTGCCGTCAGCGATTTGGTGATGCTGCAAACGCAAACGACCAGCGACACGAACAACTCGCGATTCGATCCCAACGTGTTCTACAACCGCACAATTGGCAATCGCAACACCGAGCTTGACATGCTTAAGCGCGCCTCGCCGGTCAATCACGCCAAGGAGATCAAGGCGGCGGTGCTGTTGGTAATGGGATCCGAGGATGTGCGCGTACCGCTGAAGCAAGGCACCGATATGAGGAATGCACTGAATGCCGCTGGCGTCCGAAACGAGTTCGTGGTTTACAACGGCGAGGCGCACGGCTTCAACAAGCAGGAAAACGTTGAAGATTTTTTCAAGCGTGCGGAAAAGTTTTTTGCTGAACATATCGGCGGACGAAAATAGCCGTCATATATTCGAGCAATAAAAAAGGCAGCCTCGGCTGCCTTTTTTATTGCGCCAAAGAGAACACTCAATTCAACAACGTCTTCTCCACAAACTTGATCTGCGAATAAAACAAAAAGTCCTGATTCGACTTCTTTGCAAAGCCGTGCCCTTCGTCGTTGGCCATCAAAAACCACACCGGCGTTTGCTGTTTCTTCAATTGCGCCACCATTTGCACCGCCTCGGTATACGGCACGCGCGGATCATTTTTACCTTGCACGACGAATAGTGGCTTTTTGATTTTTGCGGCGTTGTTGAGCGGCGAGATTTTTTCGAGGAACTGGCGCATATCGGGGATGCGTTCGTCGCCGTATTCCACACGGCGCAAATCGCGGCGATAGCTTTCGGTGTTGGTGAGAAACGTCACGAAATTGGAAATGCCGACTACATCGACGGCGCCGACGATTCGATCTGGGTAGTGGGTGGAGACCGCCAGCACCATGTAGCCGCCGTAGCTGCCGCCATAAACGCCGATGCGCGCGCCATCAAGTCCCGCGTCGCGCTTGATCCAGTCAATCACCGCGCCGATGTCGCGCACGGAATCCTCGCGCTTGAAGCCGTTGTCGCGCGCGAGGTAGGTCTTGCCGCGCCCGGCGGAGCCGCGGACGTTCGGCACCACGAGGGCGAGGCCGAGTTCGTCGAGGAGATAATTATTCCGCGCGAGAAATGACGGGCGCGACTGCGACTCCGGCCCGCCGTGGATAATCACAAGCGCCGGCCGCGGGCCGGGAAATTTCTTCGCGTCGGGTCGATAGACCAGGGCCGAGATCGTCAAGCCGTCGAAGCTTTTCAGACGTACGACTTCTGGTTCCACGAATTCCGCCGGATTCAATCCGCCTGTTTCGCTCTCCGTCCAGCGTTCGAGCCGGCCGGTCTTCACGTCAAGCGACCACGCATCAGCCGGCGAACGCGCTGAGGTGAGCGAGAAGCCAAGGTCACGACCGTTCTCGTGCCATTCCAATCCACCGATGACGCCGAGTGGCAGCTTGGGCACGGAACGCTCGCGCCCGCTCCGCGCACCGATCAGGTGGAGCACGCTTGCGCCGTCTTCATTACTGACGAATGCGATGGTCCTGCCGTCGGGCGAGCGCGCGAAGCTCGCCACGTCCCACGGAAGTTTCGAGGTCAGCGTCGTCAGTTGCTTCGTCGCGAGGTCCATCCGGCAGAGTCGTTGGAATTCCGAGTCCTTGTCCGTGGTGACGAAGATGGATTTGCTGTCCCTGGCGAATTCCGCGTGGCTCCAGGCAATTTT
>JAYTVA010000103.1:0-15388 GCA_043744255.1 Burkholderiales bacterium
CTTCCGCACCACCGACGTCACCGGCGCGCTGCAACTGCCTGCTGGTACCGAGATGGTGATGCCTGGCGACAACGTCAAGATCGTGGTGCAACTGATCGCACCGATTGCGATGGAAGACGGGCTCCGCTTCGCAATCCGCGAGGGTGGCCGTACGGTCGGCGCTGGTGTGGTTTCTAAGATTTTGAAGTAAGGGAAGAAGTACGGGGTCTGGGGTCGGGGGCTGGGGATCGGGAAAGAGCAAATCGCGCGTGCGTCAACAGTTGCGCGATGCGTTTCCCCCGAACCCTGATCCCTAGCCCCGGGTCCCAAAGATTCAACAGGCCAGTAGCTCAATTGGCAGAGTAACGGTCTCCAAAACCGTAGGTTGGGGGTTCGAGGCCCTCCTGGCCTGCCAAATTTAGAGTCCTGCTCCGGTAGGGCTCATCAGTAGTCTAAACAACGGGTGCCGACCGGTGGCAACAGCAATGTTGCAAACCAGTTGTCCGCCCCAAAGTTGGTTCGGATGAAAGACAAAATTCAAATCGTGGTTGCGGTGTTGATCCTGATTGCTGGATTGGCGGCGTTCTATGCGCTGGCAGACAAGCCGATGATCGCACGCGTGGGTGCGCTGCTCGGCTGCTTCGTGCTCGCGGGCGTGGTGGGCTGGTTTAGCGCGCCGGGCCGTGAGTTCGCGGTGTATGCGGGCGAGTCGGTCGATGAGGCCAAGAAGGTCGTGTGGCCAACGCGCAAAGAAACTATGCAGTCCACCGGCGTGATTTTCGCGTTTGTGTTTGTGATGGCGTTGTTCCTGTGGATCGTTGACTGGGGGCTGACCTTCATCATTAGCAAAATTATCGGAAGTGGTGCGTAAATGACGATGCGTTGGTACGTGGTGCACGCCTATTCCGGTCAGGAAAAAAGCATTCAAGCGGCGTTGATTGACCGCATTCGTCGTTCGGGCATGGCCGATAAATTTGGCGATGTGCTGGTGCCAACCGAAGAAGTGGTGGAAATGAAAAGCGGCGCGAAATCGCTGTCTGAACGCCGCTTTTTCCCCGGCTACATCATCGTGCAAATGGAAATGACTGATGAGACTTGGCATTTGGTGAAATCGACGCCAAAGGTCACCGGTTTTGTCGGTGGCATTGGTAACAAGCCGACGCCGATTACGCAGAAAGAAGTGGATACCATCCTCAATCAAGTCAAAGAGGGTGTGGAAAAGCCGAAACCAAAGGTGCTGTTCGAGATTGGCGAAAACGTGCGCGTCAAGGACGGCCCATTCACCGATTTCAATGGCGCGGTAGAGGACGTGAATTACGACAAATCGAAGATCCGCGTATCTGTGCTGATCTTCGGTCGCCCAACCCCGGTGGAACTGGATTTTGGGCAGGTTGAAAAGCAGTAAACGTTTGGTGTTGAGTGTTCAACGTTGAGCGAAGTTTGGTGATGTGCGAAGTGCATCACTTTTTGTAATTAACGGGGAGGCCGGTTAGCAGAGGTTGGTTGGAATGCGATGAGTTTTTACACTCAACGCTCAACACCGAACACTCAACGCTACACCAGCCGTTCGCACCCAAGGAGAAAGACAATGGCAAAGAAAGTCATCGGCTATATCAAGCTGCAAGTGCCGGCTGGAAAGGCGAATCCATCGCCACCAATCGGTCCCGCGCTCGGCCAGCGTGGTTTGAACATCATGGAATTCTGTAAGGCGTTTAACGCGCAGACGCAGAAATTGGAACCCGGCATGCCGATTCCAGTCACCATCACCGCGTTTGCGGACAAGAGCTTTACCTTCATCATGGGCACCGCGCCAGCGACCTATTTGATTAAGAAAGCCGCGAAAGTCGACAAGGGCAGCAAAGTGCCGCAGACCGACAAGGTTGGCAAGCTCACGCGAGCGCAAGCTGAAGAAATCGCCACCATCAAGATGCCAAATCTGACCGCTGCTGACATGGATGCTGCTGTGCGCACCATCGCCGGTTCCGCCCGCTCAATGGGCATTGATGTTGAAGGAGTTCGTTAATGGCTAAGCTCGCAAAACGTCTGCAAAAAATCGTTGGTTTGGTAGACGCAAACAAAACCTATCCAACCGCTGAAGCCATCGAGTTGGTTAAGAAAACCGCGACGGCAAAGTTCGACGAATCCGTTGACGTTGCCATCAACCTTGGTATTGACGCCAAGAAGTCGGATCAGGCTGTGCGTGGCTCGGTTGTGCTGCCACGCGGCACCGGTAAATCGGTACGGGTCGCGGTGTTCGCACAAGGCGACAACGTGAAGAAAGCAACGGACGCCGGTGCGGACATCGTTGGCTTTGAAGACCTCGCCGAGCGTATCAAAGGCGGCTTCATGGATTTCGACGTCGTGATCGCCACGCCAGACGCCATGCGCGTCGTCGGTGCCTTGGGTCAAGTGTTGGGCCCACGTGGCCTGATGCCAAACCCGAAGGTCGGTACGGTCACACCAAACGTCGAACTCGCGGTCAAGAATGCCAAAGCCGGTCAGGTGCAATACCGTGCTGACAAAGCGGGCATCGTGCAGTGCACGATTGGCCGTGCGTCATTCGCGTCCGATGCGTTGAGCGAAAATTTATCGGCGCTGGTTGCCGCCATCAACAAATCCAAGCCCGCCTCGTCCAAAGGTATCTACCTGCGCAAATTGTCGTTGTCGTCGACCATGGGTGTGGGCGTGCGTCTTGAGACCTCGGGCTTCGCGGTACAGCACACGCAGCAGTAAAAAATTCAAGTCCCGCACATCGAGTAACGACGTGCGGGCAGTTCTTTGGGCCTGATGACAGCAGCACATCGCCGTCATCAGGGTTGTCAAAGACCGTAGAGGGTTTTGGGGTTGAGTGTTCGGCTTCGGTGACAAAAAATCGAGTGTTGAGCATGAAATTCAAAAACCTTAATCAGCGTTAGCGGGACGAGAAGACAGCAACGGCTTGGGTTTACGCTCAACACCGAACGCTCAACACTCAACCCAAAAACAAAGCTCTACGCAGATGGCGGTCCCCAGTCAGGATGAGTTCTCCTAACGAAGGTCGCTGTGATTGTGGATGCGCAATTGTGCATTCATTCATCAACGTAAAAGGAGATCAAACGTGAGTTTGAATCTGGATGGTAAGAAGGAAGTCGTTGCGGAAGTTGCGGCCAAGGTCGCAAAAGCCAAAACGATGGTGCTGGCAGAGTATCGCGGCACAACAGTAGCGGAACTGACCAAACTGCGCGCCGAAGCGCGTGCGAAGGGCGTGTACATGCGTGTGTTGAAAAACACGCTCGCCCGTCGCGCCGTTGCGGGTACGGGCTTTGAAGTTGCCCAGTCGCACATGGTTGGCCCATTGCTGTATAGCTTTTCGGAAGATGCAGTTGCTGCGGCAAAGGTCGTCAATGACTTCGCCAAAGGCAAGGAAAAATTCGTCATCACAGCAGGCGCATACAACGGCAAGATGCTGGACAAAGCGGCGGTGCAAACCCTCGCCAACATCCCGTCTAAAGAAGTGCTGTTGGCGCAATTGCTTGGCCTCATGATGTCGCCCGTTTCTGGGATGGCACGCGTGTTGGCTGCGTTGGCGGAAAAGAAATCGGCTGGTGTCGAACCTGCACCTGAGGCTGCTGCGGCTGCACCTGCCGCCGCGCCGGATGTTGCACCAGACGCTGCCCCTGCCGCTGCTTAATTTTTCGTCAAGCATTCATTCAACTTTTAGCAATTTTCAAGTAAAGGAATTTCATCATGGCATTTGATAAAGACGCATTCTTGGCTTCGCTCGACGCGATGTCGGTAATGGATCTGAACGATCTGGTCAAAGCAATCGAAACAAAGTTCGGCGTGTCCGCTGCATCGATGGCCTCTGCTGGCCCCGCTGCCGCTGCCGCTGCACCGGTTGAAGAGAAAACCGAATTCAACGTGATGTTGCTGGACTTCGGCGCGAACAAGATCAACGTGATTAAAGCGGTTCGCGAAATCACCGGTCTCGGCCTCGCAGAAGCCAAGGCATTGGTTGAAGGCGCACCAAAAGCAGTTAAGGAAGGCGCTAACAAAGCTGATTCGGAAGCTATTGTTAAGAAGCTCACCGACGCTGGTGCTAAAGCTGAAATGAAGTAATTTGTTTTGGGCGAGAGCCCAAAACATTTGCAGTGTGTGAATACCACTCCCGCCCGGCGAAAGCCGTTGCGGGAGTTGGTTTCTCAAGAGGCGCGAAAATTATTCAGTTGGACCGGAGCGTGATTCAGTGTTAAAGGTGGCTGAAAAGCCGCGCCAGTGCTAGTGTTTCAGGGTTTAGACGGTTCAAGCTTGTGGCTAAAAGCCAAAACAAAGCGCGTTGAAAAAGTCTCACATCGCATTTTGTTTTGTCTTTTGTACGACTGCAAAAGACGGTTTGGTCGAGCAACGTCCCTGTTGCTGTCCGCCATAGAGGGGTAGCGGCCCCTCACCAAATTGACGCCATCAGTGCACCGATGGCGCCAGTCGAAGAACATTGACGTGTACGTCCGTACACGGCTTCCTTCAACGTTCGGAGAGCCATGATGTCCCAACCCGTTTCCTATACTTTCACCGAGAAAAAACGCATTCGCAAAAGCTTTGCGAAACGCGCCAGCATGCTCGATGTGCCTTTCCTGTTAGCAACGCAGCTGAATTCGTACGCCGAATTTCTGCAAGCCGAGTTGGCGCCGATGAGCCGCAAGATGCAGGGTCTGCAAGCTGCGTTCAGCTCGGTATTCCCCATCGTCTCGCACAACCAATTCGCGCGTCTCGAATACGTCAGTTACCAACTCGGTATGCCACCGTTCGACGTGCTCGAATGTCAGCAGCGCGGCCTCACCTACGCGTCGCCATTGCGCGCCAAAGTGCGTCTGGTCATCATGGATCGCGAAGCGTCCAAGCCGACCGTCAAAGAATTGAAAGAGCAAGAAGTCTACATGGGCGAAATTCCGCTCATGACGCAAAACGGCTCGTTCGTCATCAACGGTACCGAGCGCGTCATCGTCTCGCAGCTCCATCGTTCGCCCGGCGTGTTTTTTGAGCATGATCGCGGCAAGACCCATTCGTCGGGCAAGCTGCTGTTCTCGGCGCGCGTGATTCCGTATCGTGGCTCATGGCTCGATTTTGAATTCGACCCGAAAGATTATTTGTACTTCCGCGTGGATCGTCGCCGCAAATTGCCGGTCACGATTCTGTTGAAAGCGCTCGGCTACTCGCCTGACCAAATCCTGCGTGAATTCTTCGCGTTCGATGAATTCCACGTCAGCAAAAAAGGCGAGATCGAACTCAACCTCGTGCCGGAACGTTTGAAAGGCGAGATCGCGAAATTCGACATCGCATCCAAAGACGGCAAAGTGGTTGTGCAGAAAGACAAGCGCATCACCGCTAAGCATATTCGCGACATGGAAGCCGCGAAAATGAAGCGCATGACCGTCAACGATGATTACATGATTGGCCGCGTGCTTGCTACCAACTTCATCAACACCGAAACCGGTGAAGTTGTCGCCAGCGCCAACGAGGAACTCACCGAAGTTTCGTTGCGCAAACTGATCGACGCGGGCGTGGAAACGATCTTCACGATCTACACCAACGACCTCGACCAGGGCGCGTACATTTCGTCCACGCTGCGCATCGACGAAACCGTTGATGCACTCAACGCCAAAGTCGCGATCTATCGCATGATGCGTCCAGGCGAGCCGCCGACGGAAGACGCGGTCAATGGCTTGTTCCAAGGCTTGTTTTTCGCCCCAGAACGCTACGACCTATCCGACGTCGGTCGCATGAAATTCAACCGTCGCATCGGTCGCGATTCGCTGACCGGCGCGATGACGTTGTCCACCGAAGACATCGTCTCTGTCATCAAGATTCTCGTTGAATTGCGTAACGGTCGCGGTGAAGTTGATGACATTGATCACCTCGGCAATCGTCGTGTGCGTTCGGTCGGTGAATTGGCGGAAAACCAATTCCGTTCCGGCCTCGTGCGCGTCGAGCGCGCGGTGCGTGAACGCCTCTCGCAAGCTGAGAGCGAAAACCTGATGCCGCATGATTTGATTAACGCCAAACCTGTTTCGGCCGCAATCAAAGAATTCTTCGGCTCCAGCCAGCTCTCGCAGTTTATGGATCAGACCAACCCGCTCTCCGAGATCACGCACAAGCGTCGCGTTTCGGCTCTAGGCCCAGGTGGTTTGACGCGTGAGCGGGCGGGCTTCGAGGTGCGCGACGTGCATCCGACCCACTACGGTCGCGTGTGCCCGATTGAAACGCCAGAAGGACCGAACATTGGTCTGATTAACTCGCTCGCGCTGTATGCGCGCGTGAACGATTACGGCTTTATTGAGACACCATACCGCAAAGTCATCGGGGCCAAAGCCATCGGCGACATCGAGTATTTGTCGGCGATTGAAGAAGGCAAATACGTGATCGCGCAGGCGAACGCAGAACTCGACAAGTCCGGCAAATTTACCGATGAGCTCGTGAGCTGCCGTCACCACAACGAATTCACGCTGGCAACCCCCGACAAGATCGAATACATCGACGTCGCACCCGCGCAGATCGTTTCCGTTGCTGCATCGCTGATTCCGTTCTTGGAACACGATGACGCGAACCGCGCGCTGATGGGCTCGAACATGCAGCGCCAAGCCGTCCCGTGTTTGCGCGCCGAAAAATCGCTGGTCGGCACCGGTATCGAGCGCACGGTCGCGCTGGATTCCGGCACGGCAGTGATGGCGCGTCGCGGTGGTCGTGTTGACTTCGTTGACGCCGGCCGCGTGGTGGTTCGAGTGAACGACAACGAAACCCAAGCTGGCGAAGCCGGTGTGGATATTTACAACCTCACCAAATACGTCCGCTCCAACCAAAACACCAACATCAATCAGCGTCCGCTGGTCAAAGTTGGTGACATCATCGCCAAGCGCGACGTGATCGCCGACGGCGCGTCGACTGACATGGGTGAATTGGCGCTGGGCCAAAATTTGTTGGTCGCATTTATGCCGTGGAACGGCTACAACTTCGAGGATTCGATCCTGATTTCCGAGAAGATTGTTGCGGAAGACCGCTACACCTCGATTCACATCGAAGAGCTGTCAGTGGTTGCACGCGATACGAAACTGGGTCCAGAAGAAATCACCCGCGATATTTCCAATTTGTCCGAGCGTATGTTGGGTCGTCTGGATGAGTCTGGCATCGTCTACATCGGCGCGGAAGTTGAAGCCGGCGACGTGTTGGTCGGCAAGGTCACGCCAAAAGGTGAGACGCAACTGACGCCGGAAGAAAAACTCCTGCGCGCCATCTTCGGTGAAAAAGCCTCCGACGTGAAAGACACTTCACTCCGCGTGCAATCCGGTATTTCCGGCATTGTCATCGACGTGCAAGTGTTCACGCGCGAAGGCATTGTGCGCGACAAGCGTGCGCAACAAATCATCGACGACCAACTCAAGGACTACAAGAAAGACTTGGCCGACCAGTTGCGCATCGTTGAGCAGGATTTGTTCCAGCGTATCGAGAAAAGCCTGATCGGCAAAGTCGCCAAAGGTGGCCCGAAGAAAATCGCGAAGGGCACCAAGCTCACCCGCGCTTATCTTGAGGACTTGCCGCACCACGACTGGTTCGACATTCGCTTAAACGATGACGACGAAGCGCGCGCGCTGGAAGCACAACGCGAAGCACTCGAACTCACCCGCAAGGAATTCGACAAAGCGTTTGAAGAGAAGAAACGCAAACTCACCCAAGGCGATGAATTGCCGCCGGGCGTGCAGAAGATGGTCAAGGTCTACGTGGCTGTTAAACGTCGTCTGCAACCGGGCGACAAGATGGCCGGACGTCACGGTAACAAGGGTGTGATCTCAAAGATCGTGCCGATTGAAGACATGCCGTTCATGGCCGATGGTACGCCGATGGACATCGTGTTGAACCCGCTGGGCGTGCCTTCACGCATGAACGTGGGGCAGATTTTGGAAACGCATTTGGGCTGGGCAGCAAAAGGCCTAGGTCACAAAATCGGCGCGATGGTGAAGGCGCACGAAGGCGAAGCCAAGATTCGCAAGTTCCTTGACAAGGTCTACAACAACAGCGGCAAGAAAGAAGATTTGTCGCAGTTGTCCGATGTTGAAATCATGGACATGGCGCGAAACCTCAGCAACGGCGTGCCGTTCGCGACTCCGGTGTTTGACGGTGCGACCGAAGATGAAATGCGCGCGATGCTAGATTTGGCCTATGACCCAGAAACTGCCAAGCGCTTGCAATTGACGCCAACCAAGACGCAAGCCACGCTGTTCGATGGCCGTACTGGTGAAGCGTTCGAGCGCAATGTCACAGTGGGCTATATGCACATCCTGAAATTGCATCACCTCGTTGACGACAAGATGCACGCACGTTCGACCGGCCCGTACTCGTTGGTGACGCAGCAACCATTGGGTGGTAAAGCCCAGTTCGGTGGCCAGCGCTTCGGTGAGATGGAAGTGTGGGCACTGGAAGCGTACGGCGCGTCGTATACCTTGCAGGAAATGCTGACCGTCAAGTCCGACGATACGGCAGGCCGCACCAAGGTTTACGAGAACATCGTCAAAGGCGAGCACAAGATCGAAGCCGGCATGCCGGAATCGTTCAACGTGTTGGTCAAAGAGATTCGCTCGCTCGCAATTGATATTGATCTCGAAAGGTATTGAGGTTGCGTGAACCGCGTCACTCACGCTCAACACCCAACTCTCAACGCTCAACCCAAATGAGGTAAGTCATGAAAGCTTTGCTAGATCTATTCAAGCAAGTCACCAAGGAAGAAGAATTCGACGCGATCAAAATCGGCCTGGCCTCGCCAGAGAAGATTCGCTCGTGGTCGTATGGTGAAGTTAAGAAACCGGAAACCATCAACTACCGGACATTCAAGCCGGAGCGCGATGGTTTGTTTTGCGCCAAGATTTTTGGCCCGATCAAAGACTACGAATGTCTGTGCGGCAAATACAAGCGCCTCAAGCATCGCGGCGTGATCTGCGAGAAGTGCGGCGTTGAAGTCACGCTTTCCAAAGTGCGTCGCGAACGCATGGGTCACATCGAATTGGCGAGCCCGACGGCACACATCTGGTTCCTGAAATCGCTGCCGTCGCGGCTGGGCATGGTGCTCGATATGACGCTTCGCGACATCGAGCGCGTGCTGTACTTTGAAGCATTCGTCGTCACCGATCCGGGTATGACGCCGCTGCAAAAATGTCAGTTGCTGACCGAAGATGATTACTTGTCGAAGGTCGAAGAGTACGGCGATGACTTCCAAGCCTTGATGGGCGCGGAAGGTATTCGCGATCTGCTGCGCAAACTCGATCTGCCGCATGAGATGGAGCAATTGCACAAAGACCTCGGCAACACCGGTTCTGAAGCCAAGATCAAGAAAATCGCCAAGCGCTTGAAAGTGCTCGAAGCCTTCTCCAAGTCCGGCATCAAGCCTGACTGGATGGTGCTCGAAGTGCTGCCGGTGCTGCCACCGGATTTGCGTCCGCTGGTGCCGTTGGATGGTGGCCGCTTCGCGACCTCAGATTTGAACGATCTGTATCGCCGCGTGATTAACCGTAACAACCGTTTGAAGCGCCTGCTCGAATTGAAAGCGCCGGAAATTATCGTGCGCAACGAAAAGCGGATGTTGCAAGAAGCGGTCGATTCGCTGCTGGATAACGGCCGTCGCGGTAAAGCCATGACCGGTGCCAACAAGCGCGCACTGAAATCGCTGGCGGACATGATTAAAGGTAAGTCTGGCCGTTTCCGTCAAAATTTGCTGGGCAAGCGCGTCGATTACTCGGGTCGTTCCGTGATCGTGGTGGGCCCGACCCTGAAATTGCATCAGTGCGGTCTGCCAAAGAAAATGGCGCTGGAATTGTTCAAGCCATTCGTGTTCCATAAGCTCGAAGTGCTGGGCATTGCCGGCACGATCAAGGCGGCGAAGCGCGAAGTCGAAAACGAGAATCCGATTGTTTGGGACATCCTCGAGGACGTTATTCGCGAGCACCCCGTCATGCTGAACCGCGCGCCAACGCTGCATCGTTTGGGCATTCAGGCGTTCGAACCGGTGCTGATCGAAGGCAAGGCGATTCAATTGCACCCACTCGTTTGCGCGGCCTTTAACGCCGACTTTGACGGTGACCAAATGGCCGTGCACGTACCGATCTCGCTGGAAGCGCAAATGGAATGCCGCACGCTGATGTTGGCGTCGAACAACGTGCTGTTTCCAGCTTCTGGTGAGCCGTCGATTGTGCCGTCGCAGGACATCGTGTTGGGTCTGTATTACATGACCCGCGAACGGGTGAACGCGAAGGGCGAAGGCACCTTGTTCATCAACGTTTCTGAAGCGCTACGTGCGTATCAATCGGGCAACGTGGACTTGAACGCGAAGGTCACCGTGCGTATCAAGGAAACCGACAAGGACGAGAAAGGCGCAATCATTTCGCGCACGACGCGTTACGAAACTACCGTGGGTCGCGCAATTCTCTCCGAAATTCTGCCGCAAGGTCTGCCGTTCCCGCACATCAACAAAGCGCTGAAGAAAAAAGAAATCTCGAAAATCATCAACGCGGCGTTCCGTCGCTGCGGGATTCGCGAGACGGTCATCTTCACCGATCAGTTGATGTACACCGGCTTCACGTATGCAACGCGCGCCGGCTTGTCGATTTCGATTGACGACATGCTGATCCCGCCGCAGAAAAAAGACATCATCGCCGCGTCGGAAAAAGAAGTGAAAGAGATCGAGGCGCAGTACACGTCCGGTCTGGTTACACAGGGCGAGCGTTACAACAAGGTCGTCGATATTTGGGGTCGTGCGGGTGACCAAGTGGCCAAGGCCATGATGGATCAACTCGGTAAAGAGCCGGTCATCACCCGTGATGGCGTGCACACCACGCAAGAGTCGTTCAACGCGATTTACATGATGGCTGACTCGGGTGCGCGCGGTTCGGTCGCACAGATTCGCCAGCTCGCTGGTATGCGCGGGCTGATGGCGAAGCCGGATGGCTCGATTATCGAGACGCCGATCACTGCCAACTTCCGCGAAGGTCTGAACGTGTTGCAGTACTTCATCTCCACGCACGGTGCGCGTAAAGGCTTGGCGGATACGGCGTTGAAGACGGCAAACTCGGGCTACCTGACGCGTCGCTTGGTGGACGTGACGCAAGATTTGGTTGTGACCGAAGACGATTGCAAAACCACCAACGGCCTCGCAGTTAAAGCGCTGGTCGAAGGCGGCGAAGTGGTCGAAGCCTTGCGTGAACGTATTCTGGGTCGTATCACCTCGTTTGACGTGGTGCATCCGGATACCAACGCCGTCATCCTCAAAGCCAACGAAATGTTGGACGAAGATGTGATGGACATTATCGACGCCGCCGGTATCGACGAAGTCAAAGTGCGCACGCCGCTGACCTGTGATACGCGTTTCGGATTGTGTGCGAAGTGTTATGGCCGCGATTTGGGCCGTGGCATGTTGGTCAACGTCGGTGAAGCGGTCGGTGTGATCGCCGCGCAGTCCATCGGCGAGCCAGGCACGCAGTTGACGATGCGTACATTCCACATCGGTGGCGCAGCATCGCGTACCGCAGTAGCGTCGAGCGTGGAAGCAAAATCTTCCGGCGTAGCGAGATTCTCGCCGGGCATGCGTCATGTCACTAACGGTCGCGGCGAGATCATCGTCATTTCGCGTAACGGCGAGATTATCGTGACCGAAGAAAATGGTCGCGAGCGTGAGCGTCATAAGGTGCCATACGGTGCGACCTTGGCGGTAAAAGATGGTGCCAAGATCAAAGCGGGCGCATCGTTTGCTACTTGGGATCCGCATACCCGTCCGATCATCACGGAATACGCTGGTGAAGTGCGCTTCGAGAACGTCGAAGAGGGCGTGACGGTTGCCAAGCAGATTGACGAAACGACCGGCCTATCCAGCCTCGTGGTAATTGATCCAAAGCGTCGCGGCTCGGCTGCCAGCAAGGGTCTCCGCCCAGCAGTGAAGTTGATTGACGCGAAGGGCAAAGACATCAAGCAGGCCAATTCGGATACGCCGGTGAATTACACCTTCCAGATCGGCGCAATTATTACCGTGAAGAATGGTCAGCAAGTCGGCGTCGGCGAAGTGATGGCGCGTATTCCGCAAGAATCCTCGAAGACCCGCGACATTACTGGTGGTTTGCCACGTGTGGCCGAGTTGTTCGAAGCGCGTTCACCGAAAGACGCCGGTCTGTTGGCTGAAGTCACCGGTACCGTGTCGTTTGGTAAAGATACCAAGGGCAAGCAACGTCTGGTCATCACCGACTTCGACGGCATTGCTCACGAATATCTGATCCCGAAAGACAAGCACGTCACCGCGCACGATGGCCAAGTCGTGAACAAAGGCGAATCGATTGTGGACGGCCCGGCCGATCCGCATGACATCCTGAAGCTGCAGGGCATGGAAGCGTTGGCACGTTACATCACCGACGAAGTGCAGGACGTGTATCGCTTGCAGGGCGTGAAGATTAACGACAAGCATATTGAGGTGATCGTGCGCCAGATGTTGCGTCGCGTCATCATTGTCGATAACGGCGATTCGCGCTTCATTTTGGGCGAGCAACTGGAACGTGCGGACGTGCTTGACGAGAACGATCGCATGGTCAAAGAGGGCAAGAAACCAGCGGTGTACAACTACATGCTGTTGGGTATCACCAAGGCCAGCTTGTCTACCGACTCGTTCATCTCGGCGGCATCCTTCCAAGAGACCACCCGTGTCTTGACCGAAGCGGCCATCATGGGTAAGAAAGACGATCTGCGTGGTCTGAAAGAAAACGTCATTGTCGGTCGCTTGATCCCGGCAGGAACGGGCTTGGCGTATCACCGTGCGCGTCGCAAAACTTCGCGCATGCCACAACGTGCGCTTGGCGCGAGCTTCGATTTTGATGAAGTGGAAGCGCCAAGCGAAGCCGAGCAGGCGGCGTAGTAGAAGGCCGAACTTAGCCGTAGCAAAAAGGTGATCCTGCTGTTGACAGTAGGATCATTTTTCCCGTAAAATCATGGGCTTTCCTCGATTTAAGTCCGCCGTTGCTGGCTTGAGCCGGGGTATGTATTAAAAAGTCCTGTAAACGAACCTGACTTTCCGGTGTATCGGATGGTCAAGCAGGAAACAATTCAGTGAGCGGATCCCAAAATGCCAACTATTAATCAGCTGTTGCGTAAACCACGCGCCAAAATCAAGGCCAAGAGCAAAGTCCCGGCCATGCAAAATTGCCCGCAAAAGCGCGGCGTTTGCACACGCGTCTACACCACGACCCCGAAGAAGCCGAACTCGGCGCTTCGCAAGGTTTGCAAGGTCCGTCTCACCAATGGCTTCGAAGTCATCTCCTACATCGGCGGTGAGGGCCACAACCTGCAAGAGCACTCGGTGGTACTGATTCGCGGCGGTCGCGTTAAGGACTTGCCGGGCGTTCGCTATCACACCGTGCGCGGATCGCTCGATACCGCAGGCGTCAAAGATCGCAAGCAGTCGCGTTCCAAGTACGGTACGAAAAAACCCAAAGCGGGCGCTGCGAAGTAATTCACAGCCACCCACATCTATTGATTTAAGAGGAAACAACCATGCCTCGTCGTCGTGAAGTCCCCAAGCGCGAGATCCTTCCTGATCCGAAATTCAAGAACACGGAAATCTCCAAGTTCGTCAACGTGTTGATGACTGCCGGTAAAAAAGCAGTCGCCGAACGCATCATTTACGGCGCACTTGAGCAAATCCAAAAGAAGTCCGGCAAAGACCCTCTCGAAGTGTTCAGCGCTGCGATTAATTCGGTAAAGCCGATGGTCGAAGTCAAGTCCCGTCGCGTCGGTGGTGCCAACTATCAGGTCCCGGTCGAGGTGCGTCCTGTACGTCGCACGGCATTGTCAATGCGCTGGATTCGCGAAGCTGCGCGCAAGCGTGGCGAGAAGTCGATGGGTGCCCGCCTTGCTGGTGAGTTGCTCGACGCTTCCGAAGGTCGTGGTTCCGCGATCAAGAAGCGTGAAGAGGTGCATCGCATGGCTGAGGCGAACAAGGCGTTCGCGCACTACCGCTTCTAAGCGATCCGTAGCGCCCATCATCAAATCGCCCCGCCCGCTCACAAGGCTCGCGGGGCAAGTAACTACAGCAGCACACCCAGAAAGGTTCCACCGTGGCACGCAAGACCCCTATTGAGCGATATCGCAACATCGGCATTTCCGCGCACATTGACGCGGGCAAGACCACCACGACTGAGCGCATCCTGTTCTACACAGGTGTGAATCACAAAATTGGTGAAGTGCATGATGGCGCGGCCACCATGGACTGGATGGAACAAGAGCAAGAGCGCGGTATTACCATTACTTCTGCGGCTACCACCTGTTTTTGGAAGGGTATGGCTGGCCAGTTCGAACAGCATCGCATTAACATTATTGATACCCCTGGCCACGTTGACTTTACCATTGAGGTTGAGCGCTCAATGCGTGTGCTGGATGGCGCATGTATGGTGTATTGCGCTGTGGGCGGTGTACAACCACAATCTGAAACCGTATGGCGTCAAGCCAATAAATACAAAGTGCCACGTTTAGCGTTCGTGAATAAAATGGACCGCGCTGGTGCTAACTTCTTCAAAGTGTACGATCAAATGCGCGCACGTCTTAAAGCCAATCCAATTCCGCTGCAAGTGCCAATTGGTGCCGAAGAGAATTTCGAAGGCGTAGTCGATTTAGTCAAAATGAAAGCGATCTATTGGGATGAAGCATCTCAAGGCATGAAATTTGATTACCGTGATATCCCGGCTGAATTAATGACGGACTGCAAAAAATGGCGCGAAAATATGATTGAAGCCGCTGCCGAAGCCACTGAAGAGCTGATGAACAAATATCTTGAAGAAGGTGATTTGTCTGAGGCAGACATTCTTTTAGGTTTGCGTACACGTACTATTGCCTCAGAAATCGTACCAATGATGTGCGGCTCAGCCTTTAAAAACAAAGGTGTTCAAGCGATGTTGGATAAGGTGGTTGAACTTATGCCAGCACCAACAGACATTCCGCCAACGCGTGCGGAAGATGAAGATGGCAACGAAATTTTCCTACAAGCTTCTGATGAAGAAAAATTCTCAGCTTTAGCATTTAAAATTATGACAGACCCGTTCGTCGGTCAACTGATTTTCTTCCGCGTATATTCAGGTGTAATTAACGCAGGCGATTCAGTCTACAATCCAATCAAAGGCAAAAAAGAACGTATCGGCCGTATCGTGCAAATGCACGCCAATAACCGAGTGCCGCTTGAAGAAGTGCGCGCAGGTGACATTGCTGCTGCAGTAGGCTTAAAAGATGCGACTACTGGCGACACCTTGTGTGCCGTTGGTTCTGAAATTATTTTAGAGCGTATGATATTCCCAGAGCCAGTGATTCACGTGGCGGTTGAGCCAAAAACAAAAGTTGACCAAGAGAAAATGGGCGTTGCGCTCAA
>JAYTVA010000104.1:0-15241 GCA_043744255.1 Burkholderiales bacterium
CACGATTCATCAACACTTCAACGCCAGCCCAGACAAGCCGGTGCGCATGATCTCGGCGATCAACCGCATCTACAAAGCGAGCGGCTTGAATGATTTGGAGCAGTTGGAGAATGCGCCGGAATATGATCCAGCGGTGACGTTGACGGCAGAGTTGGTGGCGAAGTATTTGCGGGCGAAGGTTGCGCAGCCTGCGTGATTGTCAAACGGCATTCAGCCTGATGATTGGCCGCAAAAATCGCTGACCCTAGTTGAACCACGGTCGGCTCCTTCCCCCGGCATATTGGGGAAGGAGCCGAGCGCCGCAACTCAATTCCGTTTCCTTAGCTTCGAACCGCACAAACCCGCATCCCGCAACGTTATTCCAGCACAGCGCCCTGTACAAATCGCTCCAGTCCCAGACCTGAGAATAATCATGAAATTGATCGCAAAAATCTTCATCACCGTAGCACTTGGCGTCCTAACGCCAATCGCCCACGCACAAAAACCCGACAGCGCGCTCCTCAGCTACGACGGCCCCGACCGCATGGCGCGCATCATCGCGGCGGCAAAAAAAGAGGGCACGCTTACCCTCTACACCACCATCGCTGAGAAGGATTTGCCAACGATTATTAAACCGTTCGAAGCCAAGTATGGCGTGAAGGTCAATGTCTGGCGCGCGGGAACCGACAAGGTGTTGCAACGCACGCTCGCTGAGACCAACGCCAAACGCTACGACGTGGATATGATTCACTTCGGCTCGCCAGAAATGGAAGCGCTGCATCGCGAGAAGGTGTTGCAGCCGGTGGCGTCACCCGCGTTCAAAGATCTCGTGCAAGGCTCGGTGCCAAAACATCGCGAGTGGGTCGCGACCCTGCTTTCCGTGTGGGTACAGGCCTACAACACCAACGTCATCAAGAAAGCCGACCTACCCAAGACCTATCAAGATTTGCTCGACCCAAAGTGGAAGGGCAAGCTCGGCATCGAAGCAAAAAATCAGGACTGGTTTGCGGAGGCAGCGCGCTCGATTGGCAGTGAAGCGGCGGGGATCAAATTGTTCGCCGACATCAATGCCAAGAACGGTGTGTCACTCCGCAAAGGCCACACGCTGCTGACCAACATGGTGGTCTCGGGTGAAGTACCGTTAGCGCTGACGCTCTACAACTACATGCCAGAACAAGCAAAGCGCAAGGGCGCGCCGATTGAATGGTTTGCGATTGAGCCCGCGATCACGCGCACCAACGCGATGGGCATTACAAAGCACGCGCCGCATCCCAACGCCGCCCTACTGTTCTACGAATTCATGTTGACCGACGCGCAAGCGTTGCTGGTATCGATGGACTATGTGCCGAGTAACACCAAGGTCGAGTCGCCGCTGAAAGACTTGAAATTGAAACTTGTTGATCCGGTGGTGTCGCTCGATGAACAAGTCAAATGGGAAAAATTGTTTGACGACGCGATGAAGCCAAAGTAGTCGATATTGTCAAACCCCCGCGCCAACAAAGGACTTCGCGATGAATGCCATTGCCGCACCGGTGCCAGAAAGTGCGCCACCCACGCCCAAGAAATCACTGCGCGATCTGTGGCTCATCACCCTTGGCCATAGCCTCACGCATTGGTATCCCGCGACGTTTTATTTGCTGCTGCCAATCATCGGCAAAGAGTTGGGGTTGAACTACGCCGAGATTGGCTTCGTGATGACCTGCCAATCACTTGCAGGTGCGTTTGCCAACGTGCCTGGCGGCGTGCTGGTCGATACCGTGGGCAAGAAAGGTGTGCTGATGGCTTTCTCGCTTTTTTGGGTGGGCTTCCCGTACTTGTTGATGAGCTTCACGCACAGCTACGTGATGCTGCTGGTTTGCGTGGCACTCGTGGGCATCGGCAATAGTCTCTGGCACCCGACCGCGATCCCCACCCTCGCACGTCAATTTCCTGAACGCAAGGGGCTCGTGCTATCGGTGCACGGCATGGGTGGCAATGCAGGTGACGCGATTGCGCCGCTGGTGATTGGCTCGCTGCTGGGCGTGCTCGCATGGCGCGAGGTGATGGTGATTAACGTGTTGCCGGGTATCGTGGTCGCAGCGGTGTTGTTGATGATGTTGCGCGCCACGCAATTTTCTGCAAAAAATAAAACCGCCGCCGCCCCACCAGAAAAACAGTCGCTGGCCTCGTATGCGCGCGGCGTGATCGGCTTGTTTCGCAACAAGAGCCTCATCATCCTCACCACCAGTTCCGCGTTCCGCTCGATGACGCAAAACGCGTTGCTCACGTTCCTGCCGGTGTTCCTCGCCTACGAAATGGGCTACTCGCCGTTCTGGACGGGTGCGTGCATGTTCGCGTTGCAGGCAGCAGGCTTTGCCGCGTCGCCGCTGGCGGGTCATATGTCTGACAAGGTTGGCCGCAAAGGCGTGATGATGACCAGCATGATGATGACCGCCGTGGTGTTGCTGATGATGGCGGTGGCCGGCAAATCGCCCGCGTTTATTTTCTTCATCGCGGTGCTGGGATTTTTTCTCTATGCCATTCGCCCGGTCATGCAAGCGTGGCTGTTGGAAACCACGCCGAAAAACATGGGCGGCACCAGCATTGGCGTGCTGTTCGGCGCGCAATCGCTGGGTGCGTCCGTGGCACCGTTGATCGGTGGCTTGATCGCCGATCAATACGGGCTGATGGCGACGTTTTATTTTCTTGCCGCCACCATCATCATCGCCAATTGCCTGATCTTTTTCATGCCCAATACTGAAACGAAACGCGCGTGACCGTTCCAGTCCGCAAACGAACCCTGAGACGCTGGTTCAAAAGCACCTCCAATCGCATCTTCATCGTCTTTCCGATCATGGTCGCGGCCATCGAAGCTGGGTGGCAAGGCGGCTGGCCGAGCGTGCAGTGGTTCACCTTGCCGTTGCTACCGTGGGGCTACTTGCAATATCGGCTCGCAGGCGACTACCGCACCAAACTCGGCGGCGGTGGCCCCGGTATCGAAGTGCCGCCGGAGCGCATGGTGACGAGCGGCATTTATCGCTTCACGCGCAACCCCATGTACTTGGGACATCTGATTTTTCTGCTTGGTCTAGCATTGGTATTTCGCTCGTGGGTCGGGTTGATTTTATTTGTCGCGCATATTCCTTGGTATCAACAACGCGTTTCTGGTGATGAAGCGCGGATGGTGGAATTGTTTGGTGACGCGTATCGCGACTACACGACACGGGTGAAGCGTTGGGTGCCTTGGTTGGTTTAGTTTCTACTATACTGACTGCCTGAAACACCAGCACTGGCGCGGCTCTCCAGTAAACACACTGTCTCCCCGGCGCCACCGAAAGGTGGTCTCCATCGATAGGCCGGGGTCTAATTTTGGCTGCGGCGATGCGCGAGAAACATTAGGCCCAGGCCTGCGCTGGGGAGACATCAAAATAGTCCGCTTCGCGTAACTGTCACGAGAACTCATGCACGGCGAACTCCTAGCCCTCCTCACCGCTCTCTGCTTCGCCATCGCCAACGTCACCGTCACGCGCGGTGCGGCGAAGGGTGCCGCCGACAACGGCGTGTTCCTGTCACTGCTGCTCACCGCTGGCATCTCTGCCATCTGCTGGCTGGTCTCTGGTGCACACAGCGGCTTCGTCAGTACCACACCCAAGGGCTGGCTGTGGCTCGCGGCTGCCGGCGTGTTCACCTCCTTCATCGGCCGCGTGTTTTTGTTCTCCTCTATTCAACAACTCGGCGCGATGCGTGCCTCGGCGTTGAAGCGGCTCAATCCCCTGTTCGCAGTTCTACTCGGTGTGATTGTCCTCAACGACGCGATCAGCGGCGGCATGGCCATTGGCATGAGCTTGATCGCGTTATCGTTCGTGATCCTCGCGCGCGATGCGTTCACGCGCGATCCTGCACCAGCGGGCGGCGCGTTGAAGCACTTGATGAACCTCGGCTATCTCTACGCGCCCGTGTCCGCGCTCGGCTATGCCATCGGCTATCTATTCCGCAAAATGGGACTCAATGAAACACCCGACCCGTTCTTCGGTGCGATGATCGGCTCGCTGGTGGGGGCGGCCGTGTACGCGCTGGTGGCAGTGTTCAACCCAAACTACCGCGCGGGCATTCGCGGCACCTTCACCACCTTCAACAAATGGCTGTACATCGCCGGGGTGATGTCTTCATTCGGGCAAATCACGTATTTCGTGGCGCTGAATCACTCGACGATTTCGCGGGTCGCGCTGATCGCGTCGCTGGAAATTTTCATCACGATGTTTCTTGCAACCTACGTCATGAAGAAATCGTCGGAGACGCTGGGGCGACCGCTGATGCTTGCGGCGTTGCTGGGAGTGGCGGGTACCGTGTTGGTGATTCTGCGTTAGGCGTTGGCGTAGTAATTCGTAGTTACTGCATCTTTCAACTGTAGCCAGTGGCAGTGCCGTAGCCCGGACAAGCGAAGCGCCTCCAGGGTGGCGTCGGCACATGCAACATGTTCGCGTGGTGCGACGATTCCCCGGAGGCGCGTCGCTGGTCCGGGCTACGGGGTGCGGGTCACGCGCAACGCGAAGTCGAACATCGCACACCCCCTCGCTACGCTCTCCCCCGGTTCTTCTCTGCGCCAACGCTGCGGAGTATCTGCCCCCTTTATAAAAGGGGGCAAATTTTCGCGGTGCTTAACATTACGATGCTTGGGGGATTTTCTGCGTATGCAAATCGTGAAACGCCAATATCCACGGGCGTTTCGAGGCATTCATCAATAGGTAACCCGGAAGGAGCGTAGCGTATTCCGGAGTGACGTCGGCACACATGATGCCGCTCGCGCGAGACGACCAACCCGGAGGCGCTGCGCTTGCCCGGGCTACGGTAAAGTTTTTATGTTCAACGAGAGTCTGCGCAGTCGGCTCAAGGGTTAGAGGAATGCGCCGCTACCGCGCCACAAAATCCCTCGACTTGCCGCCGTGTTTTTCTAGTAATCGCACATCCGAAATCGTCATGCCGCGATCTGCGGCTTTGACCATATCGTAAATGGTCAATAGCCCGGCACTTACCGCCGTCAATGCTTCCATTTCCACACCGGTGCGCCCCACTGTTTGCACGGTTGCGCGGCACTCGATGGTGTGGGTGGTCGCGTCCATGACGAACTCCACCGCGACTTTGGTAATCATCAAGGGATGCGCCAACGGAATTAGATCGGGCGTACGTTTCGCGCCTTGAATCGCGGCGATGCGCGCGATCCCCAGCACATCGCCCTTCTTCGCGCCGCCGCTACGAATAAGCTCGAACGTTGCGGCCTGCATGGCGATGCGGCCAGTCGCGACGGCCACGCGCTCGGTTTCGGCCTTTGTACCCACATCCACCATGTGCGCCTGGCCAGCCTCGTCGAAATGATTAAGTTTGCTCATTGTGTATGTCTAAGCTTGGGTAATCAGCGTTAATAGGAGCTTCATGGGTAAAATCGTAGATTGCTTCGCTCTGTTGGTGAACCGAAACCCGCGCAGCTTGTCGAAAAGCAGGTCGTACTTTTCTGATCGTTACTCTATGCCGTCTCGTGCAATACAAAACTCTTCAGCGCGTTGCACACTCCGCCGCGCCGTAGTCGTCGCCCTCGTCAGTGCCGCTTGCGGTGCCGGTGTTGTCCATGCTGCAGCCGACTTACCCGACCTCGGCGACGCATCGAACGCGGTGATTTCCGAGCAGCAGGAACGCACCATCGGCAAGCGAATTATGCTGGAGATACGCGGTGACCGCGCGTTTGTCGAAGACGCCGAGCTCTCGGACTACATCAACGGTTTGGGCAACAAGATATTGGCGGCGAGCCGTGGCACTACCAACGACACGCGCCGCGATTTTGAATTTTTCTTTTTGAACGATGACGCCGTGAACGCGTTCGCGCTGCCGGGCGGATTCATTGCGGTGCACTCGGGGCTAATACTCACCAGCACCAATGAATCTGAGCTGGCCGGCGTGATGGGACACGAGATCGCGCATGTGCTGCAACGCCACCAAGCGCGCGGTGCTGACGAACAACGTAAACAAGCACCATTGCAATTGTTGGCACTGGCCGGTGCCATTGCCGCTGCGCGCACCAACTCGCCCTCGTCGGGACAAGCGACCGAGGCGCTGGTGGTTGGCTCGGCAGCATTGGCCGCACAAAAGCAACTCGACTACACGCGCGACTATGAGCGCGAGGCCGACCGTCTCGGTATTCAGGTGATGGCGCGCGCGGGTTTTGCTCCCGAGGGCATGCCCGGTTTTTTTGATCGGCTGCTACGCGCAAGCCGGCACAACGATGGCAAGGCGCCCGGCTATCTGCGCACCCATCCGCTCACCACTGAGCGCATCGCCGAAATGCAAGATCGCGTGACGCAAATGGGCGCGGACGGCAAGCGCAGCGTGCCTGACACGATGGAATATCGGATGGCACAGGCCAAGCTTCGGGTGCTGGGCTTAAGTGCGAATGATGCGGTCACTTTTTTTCGCAATAGCTTGGCGACCAGCACGGTGTTACGCAATCGCGGCGACACGTTTGGCCTCGCACTCGCGCAGCTTGAGGCGCGCAATTTTGTTGAAGCGGAAAAAGAACTCGCGAAAATTCGCACATGGGGAAATGGCAATACCGGGCACGCGTGGATCGAGCATCTCGCCGCACGCATCAAAAGCGCGCAGAAAAAATGGGATGAGTCGCTCGCGATTTACGCGGCGGCCATGAAAAAATTTCCCGGCGAGCGGGCACTGAGTTATGACCACATCGAGACGCTATTCGAGAGTGGGCAAGTCGATGCAGGTCTCGCGGCGGCGAACGAAAAATTGAAATTTGTAACCGATGATCCGACCTATTACGAGCTGGCTGCCAAGGGATACGAGCGCAAAAACAAACGGCTTGCGCAGCACCGGGCGATTGGCGAATCGTATTTCCGTCGCGGCCATTTGCGCGCGGCAATTGACCAATATGAGATCGCCGCGAAAGCGAAGGACGGTGATTTTTATGACTCGTCAGGTGTTGAATCGCGATTGCGTGAATTGAAAGAACAGTACCGCACGCGCGCACTGATGCCGGGTGAAAAGCGCGACACACCGCTAGATCGCGAAATCGAAAAAGAGCGTCCCGCGCCGACCGAAGGCAAGTCCTAATGCGTCGCGCGCCTGCCCTGATGCTCCTATTGTTGGTGACGGGCGCAGTGGCTCAAGATGCAAGCAAACTGAGCGGGCGCGAACTGTTCACCGACGAGCGCAAAGGCAATTGCGCCGCCTGCCACAAGGCACCGAACGACGCCAATGTCGCCAGCCAATCCAACATTGGCCCGGTACTCGCGGGGGTGCAGTCGCGCTACCCGGATCGCGTGAAACTCCGCGCCGCTATTTGGGATTTGAGTGCCATCAAACCCAACACCATCATGCCGCCCTACGGCAAACATCGCATCCTGACTGAGGCCGAAATTGACACATTGGTGAGCTATCTTGAGACAATTTAGCGCGCTCATTTTTGCAGTTCTTTCATTAGCAGGGGCGGTGCACGCACAAACCCCAGAGCAGGAACGCACCGCGTTGATTTCGCTTTTGCAAGCACGCCTCACTGGCACGCGGCCAGATGATTGGGTGCATGGCGGCAGCAATTACGACACGGGGGTGCAAGCGATTCCGCTCAACGCCGACAACGCGACCAACGACGCGGATATTCTCGCCATCGGCAAAAAAATTTGGGATCGCCGATTTAAGAACGGCAAAACACTAGCGAGCTGTTTCCCGAATGCAGGCAAGCGTATCACGAACACCTATCCGCTATTCGACCCTGCGACCAAGCTCGTAGTGACCTTCGAAATGGCGCTGAACAATTGTTTGCGACTGCATGGCGAGGCGATGATCGAGCCAGCGGATGTCAATGTGATGGGGCCACTCTCGGCGTACGCACGCACGCTATCTGACAATCAGCGTCTGACCATTCGCGTCGCTAGTCAAGATGCACGCAATCGTTATGACGCGGGCAAACGATTTTTTCAAACGCGAGTGGGGCAACAAAATTATGCCTGCGCGTCGTGTCATGTGCATCACGCTGGCGATGTGTACGGCACCACTACGGGCAGCGGCGGCTTGGCACCCGCCGTCGGCCTCGCGGTATCGTGGCCGCGCTTGGAGCCAGGTGGCAATGTGCGCACGCTGCATGCGCAGTTCCAGCGTTGTATGAAACGCAGTGGTGCCGAGCCCTATGCCGAGGGCGCAGATGAATTGAACAATCTCGAGTACTATTTGGCGTACCTGTCGAACGGGCTGCCGTTGCGACCATTAGCGACGGCGCGCTAGACTTCGTCCGCGCGAAACCGTGTTTCGTCGGTTGCTCGTGTATTTGCAGCACCCTGCCCGCTAGTCTTCGTTTGTGTCATTCCGCGCACGCTGCTTCGTTCAAGCCGTTCCGTTTACCAACGCACTCAAAAAAACCAATATGAACT
The DNA here is from genome assembly GCA_043744255.1 of Burkholderiales bacterium. Taxonomy (GTDB): domain Bacteria; phylum Pseudomonadota; class Gammaproteobacteria; order Burkholderiales; family Usitatibacteraceae; genus UKL13-2. The sequence continues at coordinate 8,388 of JAYTVA010000104.1, forward strand.
TTCTCAAGTCCGTTTTTGCCTTCATTTTTCGCGCGAAAATTTTGATTCCGCTAGTGATCGTCGGTGCGCTCGCCTACGGCGGCAACGTGCTGTACAAAAAATCCACGGAAGCAAAAGCCGATCGCTACCGCACCGCCACGGTGGATCGCGGCGCTGTCATTCAACGCATCACCGCGAACGGCACGTTGAACCCGGTAACCGTCGTCAACGTCGGCACGCAGGTATCGGGCACCGTCATCAAGCTCTACACGGATTACAACAAGCCGGTAAAAGCCAATCAGGTATTGCTCGAACTCGACCCGGCGTTGATTAAAGCCAATCTCGCGCAACTCGAAGCGAGCATGCGCTCGGCCGAGGCAACGCTGCGGCTCGCCGAGAGCACCTTAAAGCGCAATACCGAACTAGTCGCCAAGGGCTTTATCACGCCGCAAACGTTGGAACAAAACACGCGCGAGGCCGATGTCGCGCGCGCACAGGTGGCGCAAGCTAAATCGCAGCTAGATCGCGAGCGCACCAATCTTAGTTACACCATCATTCGCTCGCCGATTGATGGCATCGTGATTGACCGCAAGATCGACCTCGGGCAAACCGTCGCCGCGAGTTTTTCTACGCCCACGCTGTTTCAGATCGCCAAAGATTTGGAGTCGATGCAGATCGACACCAGCGTTGCCGAAGCCGATGTTGGCAGTGTGAAAGAAGGCATGCCGGTGAAATTTACCGTGGACGCACATCCGGATCGCGATTTTCAAGGCAAGATTCGCCTCGTTCGTTTGAATCCAACGATTCAACAAAACGTGGTGACTTACAACGTGATTGTTGATGTGGTCAACGAAGGTAGCGTGTTGAAACCCGGCATGACCGCGCAGGTGAGTTTCATCGCCAATCAAAAGCAGGACGTGGTGCGCATCCCGAACGGCGCGCTGCGCTTCAAGCCGGTGGTGGACGACAAGAAGGCATCAGCGAAGGATGCTGCGAAAAAAACGCCGCCCGCAAAAACCGAAGCGCCCGCAGTCGAACCCGCTGATCTCGCGAAGGCCGCCAGCGGCGAGCGCCCGCGCCGCCCCGCTTCACGCGTCTACAAAGTCAACGACAAAAACGAATTGGTCACTGTAGAAGTGCGCACCGGTGTCGCGAGCAATCAATTCACTGAGTTACTTTCGGGCGAGGTCAAGGTCGGCGACGAGTTGGTGATTCGCGATACGCAGGACAAGAACGCGAAGAAGTAATGATGAGCGCACTCGCTGCCATTCCTCCAGCCACCGCGCCGCGCGGACCGTTGATTGCGCTATCTGAAATCAAGAAAAGCTATTTCAACGGTGACATCGAAACGCCGGTGCTGCACGGCATCAACGTCACCATCAACCACGGTGAGTTCGTCGCCATCATGGGGCAATCGGGCTCCGGTAAATCGACGCTGATGAATATCCTCGGCGCACTCGATACGCCAACCTCGGGCGAATATGTATTGAACGGCAAGCAAGTTAGCAAGCTCGATGACAACGCGCTGGCACGCGTGCGCAACGAAACCATCGGCTTTGTGTTCCAAGGCTTTAATTTGTTGAAGCGCATGCCGCTAGTCGATAACGTAGCACTTCCGCTTTTGTATGCAGGCGTGAGTATGGTGGAGGCGCGCAAACGTGCGGCGGTGAAGCTTGAACAAACGGGACTGGGCAAATTTTTGAAGCGCCTGCCTAATCAAATTTCTGGTGGTCAGCAACAACGCGTCGCGATTGCGCGCGCGCTAGTGTGCGAGCCCGCACTGATCCTCGCGGACGAGCCCACCGGCAATTTGGACACGACCACCAGCACGGAAATCATGAACCTGTTTACCCGGCTCAACGAAGAGCAAGGTATGAGTATCTTGATCGTCACGCATGAACCAGATGTGGCGAAATACGCGAAGCGATTGGTGCGATTAAAGGATGGGTATGTGACGTATGACGGGCCGATGGTGGATGCGCATTTGTAGGTGGATGGCGTGGAAGGCTAGGATTGGCGCGGGGTTTGGCGGGGTTGAGGTGCGTAACTCGCAGACCCATGACCGGCGGTAGTGGCTACAAATACGAAGTGGCACCATAAAACTTGTCATTCTGAACCCAGCCCTATCGGGTGAAGAATCTCATCCCGACCAACTTGGGCAGCGCCTAGTTGCGAGCGGATGAGATTCTTCGCAAGAGCAGCTCAGAATGACAGGTAATAGGCGGCAGTTAAGGCACGAGCGAACGGAGTAAGGTCATGAGTTTTCTACAAGTCTGTCTCGAAGCATTCCGCGCCATGGGTATGAACCGCCTGCGGGCGGGCTTGACCATGCTCGGCATCATCATCGGTGTCGGCGCGGTGGTGTTGATGCTGGCAATTGGCGAATCGGTGCGCGAGGACATCAATCGCCGTATCGACGTGATGGGTAGCAACGTGATGGTGATCTTGCCTGGCTCATCGACATCCAACGGCGTGCGCGCAGGACGTGGTGCCGCGCAGACGCTCACGCTCGGCGACGCGCAAGCACTGGCACAATTGCCCTCGTTCGCGAACGTCGCGCCGATCGTGCAGCAACCGTTCCAAGTCGCGAGCGGCGCAAATAATTGGAACGCGACCGTGTTCGGCGTCGGCCCGGAATACTTCAACATCAAGGACTGGTCTACCGAGAAGGGCAGCATTTTCGGCGAAGTGGAAATGCGCTCGGTATCGCGCGTGGCGGTGATTGGCAATACCGTCGCACAAAATTTGTTTGGCGACGCTGACCCGGTGGGGCAAACCATTCGCGTACGCAACCGACCATTTGAAATCATCGGCGTGCTCGCGTTAAAAGGCAGCGACCTCGGCGGCGGCGATCAGGACGACGCCATCTTCATTCCGCTTTCCACCGCACGCCAACAACTCATCCGTAGCTGGACACCCGGCAGCATCCAATACATCCTCGCGCAAGCAGCCAGCGCCGAGATGACACAAGAAGCGATCTACGAGTCGACGCAATTACTCCGCACGCGCCACCGCATTCGCGAGGAGCAAGAAGACGATTTCACCGTCCGCGATCTCGCCTCTATCGCCGAGGCCGCACAGGGCATCGCCACCGCCCTCACCCTGCTGCTCGGTGCCATCGGCTCAATCTCATTGTTGGTTGGCGGCATCGGCATCATGAACATCATGCTGGTGTCAGTGACTGAGCGCACACGCGAAATCGGCATCCGCATGGCGCTCGGCGCCAAGCGACGCGATGTGCTGCTGCAATTTCTCACTGAGGCCATCGTCATCTGCGTGTGTGGTGGCGCCATCGGTGTGCTAATCGCTTACCTCGGCTCACTCGCCATCACCAAATTCTCGCCAATGGAAGTCGGCATCTCCGCATCCGGCATCATCATCGCGTTTAGCTTCTCGGCGTTGATCGGAATTTTCTTTGGGTTTTATCCGGCGCGCAGAGCAGCGAAATTGAAACCGGTGGAGGCGTTGCGGTATGAATAGCGAAGCGGTGTGCGTTACGCAAACGCGTCGATGAGTACATTGGCGCATTCTGGATGCTCACGAACCAAATATTGATCGACCAACAATAACGCGGCCCGTTTGGTTTGCTTGCGCGCAGACCTCGGCAATTCGTTCACAGCGGTTTGAAGTTCTTCGGCGCGCCCAAGGTCGACCAACGCGCACGCAATGGCGCCGGCCTGCTTTCGATCCTTGATTGCTTTCGCCGTCAGCGTGGCCGAGCGCAACGTGGACACCAATAGTTTGTGCACACAAAAACGCTCCGCCGTTGGTATACGAATCGGCACGATTTTATCTTTCGTGAGTACGATGGCGTTCAGAAAGCCGCCGCCAGTTAGAAAGTCTAGGTAAGGTAGTGCCGTCGCATAAGCGTCCAGCTCGGGGACACGCGTTACGCCAGCCTGTCGCGTCTTTGCAGGCACCAAAAGGTCAACCATCAAACTTTTGCCCGCCAATTTGTATGTCGTTGGCCCAGACTTTCGATCAAGCTCCGGCATCGGCAAAAAATTGAAGCCAGTTGAATTCAAAATAGTTGCCCAACTATCTCTGCTTGGTTCAACCAGCGCAATTTTTTGCGGACGGGCGACATCAATATCTTCTGTGAGATAGTTCGCGACCTCACGAAAACCAAGCGTATTCAGTAACGCGCCGTATGCATGACTGCCGACGATCAATCCTCCGCCCGCAAAAACGCCTGCATTGTGTAGCGCCGCAAACGTCGTCCCGGCACTTTGGTTAGCGAACGAAAATCCCAGCGCGCGGAGTTCTTTAGACGAACGCGATAGTGCCTGCCACTCCGCAACCTCCACCTGCGACGATTGCACTTTGGCTTGGTCTGCGACACTTTCTAGTGAACCAATGTACTCGCGTTGGGGTAGCCCGTTTGCATCAACATAGCGCCAATAGCAGTAGGTCTTGGCGGCACGCACTTCAGCGGCCACATTGCCGACGGTTCCCAATGGCACGCGCACCTGCCCAAGCGCACGGTCCTGCACGCTGGCGTAGAGCGTGAGCTTCATCATGTCGAATTGTTGTGGGCGGAGGGAAGTTTTTGGGGTTTGCATATTTGTGCCAATTTTCTAATAATTTGGCACAATTATCTGCTTGCCCGGTAAATTCAGCAAATTTTTTGTGCGTCGAATTGCGCGTTCGAAATCATTGGCGTGCGCGCGGCAAAGCGGAGCAACCCAGGCGGCAAGGGGTTCAGCACGATATAGCGCGACAACTCAAGCAAGTACGCATCCCGATCGACCAAAATGGCCTTGAATCGCCCTTGAAATAAATGCCCTACCCGTCGATGGCGACGATTGCTTGTCTGCGTGTAAACACCATTAAGCTGGCGCATACCCTTGGATAGATTGCCATCCGGCGTCTGAATCAACAGGTGGTAATGGTTGTCCATCAGACACCACGCGTAACAAAGCCAGTTGTGCTGCGCAATCACCTGCGCGAGCGTGGCCAGAAACGCCTCGCGATCAACGTCATCCTCGAAAATATCTTCGCGACGATCGTACTGCATTACTGCATGACCCAATACTGCAAGTCTTCTCAGTGCCGAGCCTTCGGCGGGATTAGCAGTGCGTTTGATGGTTGCCGGTTTTACCGAGACCGCTGACGTGCAAGTCAGGGTCGCAAAGAAATATCACATCGACAACCCGCGTACCGAAAGATCAATTCGGTGCCACAGACACTATCCCCACGATCACGCCCGTTGCCCGCTCGACAATCATGGTCATGTCGTTGTTGCGCGTGTAGATCGGGAGGTAGCCAATTCTGGATTCATCAACGTTTTTTGCAGCGAGGAATTCTTTTACTGCTGAAGCTGATTCGGGCTTGGCTTTGCTCAGTTCAGCGACAGTCTTGCTTGCCGCACCCGCTCTTTTCGCTTCGTCGGCATAGGGCACGTAGTACTGGGTGAAGGCGCGCGATTCGATCCCCGATACGAGTATGCGCGCGATTTCGTTCGCATCAGCGGGGGTCACCAGTGCAGCAATTTTTGGGCCATCGAGAGGGAATGTTTTGAACAAATCATTCGTGACTTTTGCGTGCTCTTTCGCGTCAACGTCTGCCGCGATGATTACATCGAAGCGATCCTTGTTGAATACCGTATAAATAGGCCGCGCCTGAAACATGGTGGCTACGCCGTAACCAAGGGCAATCATCTGCACCAGTGCCACACACGCGAGGTCAAACTTCAACGATTTCTTTTTTGTATTGAAGATAATGAGGGTAATCAGCGGCCCCAAGACCACATCAACACCGACGACCAACGCGAGCAACCCACCGCCCCCCATGGCCTGAAAGTATGGCGTGGGATACCAGAGCAGCAACATCGCCGCGACGACGGCAAGCGCCATCAGCAGGCTCAACAGTAGATGGATGCCGGCGGCTTGCCAACGAGACAACCCGTCGGAGGTGGCGGGGAGGGAGATGGGGATAGTGGATTTCATCGTTTGCTTTCGAATTTCTGCAGATTGGACCGCTTGATCACGTCAGCGTCGTGCCCTCGGCATCGACCGTTGCGCGCTACGGACAGCCGACGGGTTTGAACGCAGCTGGAATCGTCCCTGACGAACAGGTCCAAGAGCCGTCGGGTGCTCGCGTCCACACCAGTGTCAGAGCCTGCAATACCGCAGCCGCACTGTTGCCAAATTTGGCGGTCACTTGGGTGGGTGATCCGATAACGGCTGTTGGCACGCCTCCCACAAACCCCGGAGGCAAGGGATTGCCTTGAGGTGTACCGACTAGAATATTTGACCCCGTAGTACTAGGGTCGCATTCGCCTGCGGCCAGCCCGATCATCGTCTTACCATCGTGGAGACAGGTCTCGATGATGTTCTTCACGTAGCTACCTTCCCACATCGCGCGCGTGACTTGGGTTTTGGCGACATAGGTCTGGTATTGAGGGATGGCGATTGCCGCCAAAATTCCAATGATCGCCACAACGATCATCAATTCAATAAGGGTAAACCCTCGCTGGAAAGTCATTTCAGGTACCCGTTTTCATCTGTAGCTTGTTGCTATGCGCGTTTCCAACCGCGAATTGAAAAATATGAAAAAACCCCAGTTGGACGGCCATCACTGACAAGTGCGCCACCAGCTCTGCGCATCGGTTGACCAGCCCCAACAAAAAGGCGCGGCTCCCGCCGCGCCCTTTTGAACAATCGTCGAGGCGACGATGCGTCAAGCTTATGGGCAACCAGTTGGCTTGTAATTGGCGGGGACGTTTGTGGAGACGCAGTCCCACGTACCAGCAGTATCCCGAGACCAGACGATCAAGCCACCAGGTGTGACGATTTTTGGAGAGGCATTATTACCGAAGGTGCCGGTAATCGTGGCCGCGCCGGTAGTGTTAACTGCAACAGCTGCGCAGCCAT
>JAYTVA010000105.1:0-55809 GCA_043744255.1 Burkholderiales bacterium
AACGCTAGACACGATGGAGGCACTCAAACGCGCGAAAGAACTCGGCCATACCAACACACTCAGTATCTGCAACGTCCGCGAAAGCGCCATTCCACGCGCCTCTCGGCTGGTTTTTTATACGCGCGCGGGTAAAGAAATAGGCGTGGCGTCCACCAAAGCGTTCACCACGCAACTGGTGGCATTGTTCACGCTCGCACTTGCTATCGCGAAAGAGCATGGCCGCTTAACGGCGCAACAAGAAACCGACTTCATCGAACAACTCCGCTACGTTCCCGGCAGCGTGCAACACGCGCTCAACCTTGAACCGCAAATCAAAGCGTGGGCGCAACGCTTCGCGCACAAAGACCACGCGCTGTTTTTGGGGCGCGGTATTCATTACCCCATCGCACTTGAAGGCGCACTCAAGCTCAAAGAAATTTCCTACATCCACGCCGAAGCCTATCCCGCCGGTGAACTCAAACACGGTCCGCTCGCCCTGGTCGATGGTGCGATGCCCGTGGTCGTCATCGCGCCCAACGATACGTTGCTAGAAAAAGTGAAATCCAACATGCAAGAAGTCCGCGCGCGCGGCGGCGAACTATTCGTTTTCACCGACCTCGATTCCAACTTCAGCGAATCCGAAGGCGTGCATGTGATTCGCGCGCCACGACATTCCGGATTGCTGTCCCCCATCGTGCACGCGATCCCGGTGCAGTTGCTCGCATATCACGCGGCGCTGGTGAAGGGGACGGATGTGGATAAGCCTAGGAATTTGGCGAAGTCTGTGACGGTGGAGTAAGTTGTGCCGACACCAAGAAATGTCAATCTTTGACATTTTTTGGTAACATTGGCATCCGCACTGACGCGCCACCCGCAAAGGAATGACCCATGGGAATGAACGTCAATCTCACCCCGCAACTTGAAGAAATGGTTCGCCAAAAAGTGACGTCTGGGCGATACACCTCGGCGAGTGAAGTGGTGCGTGAAGCATTGCGCCTGATGGATGAGCAAGACCAACTACGCGCGGCAAAACTGCAGCAACTTAGACAAGATGTTCGCGCTGGATTAGATAGCGGCGCGTCCGCGCCTTGGGATGGTGAGCAGGCCAAGCGCGCTGGACGCGCCACGCTCGCACGCAAGGTTCGCGCGGCGAAAGGTTGAAATGGGTCGTGTTGTCCGGCGTCCGCTGGCGCAGCATGACATCGGCGAGATCTGGGGCTACAGCGCGGAGGATAGCGTTTCCCAAGCAGACAAATGGATGGATGCGCTAGGCGATAAATTGCGCTCGTTGGCCGCGACGCCAGCGTCGGGGCGTAGACGCGATGAGTTGGTTTCTGGTCTGCGAAGTGTGGCCTTCGGGCGCTACGTAGTGTTCTACGCGCTGCTCTCAGACGGTATTGATATCGTGAGGGTTTTGCATTCGGCGCGGGATGTTGATGCAATGCTTGACCACGAAGGTACGAGCGACTGAATTTTTTCGATTGGCATGGGCACAATTTTTTTCTGCTTGCCACACGTATTCCCCCCACCCTCTCCCGCGTTAAGCCACATCCCAAAGGAGCCACACCATGAAACTATTCCGCCTGTTACCCTTGCTATTCACCCGCTTTCGCAAAGAATTGCGGATGGTGTGGGGGGTGCTGACGCACAAGGGCTCGCCGGTGTCCGCGAAGCTCGCGGTGCTGTTCGCGTTGGCGTATTTGATTTCGCCGATTGATTTGATTCCGGATGTGATTCCGGTGCTGGGGTTGATGGACGACGCGGGTGTGTTGGTATTGCTGTTGAATATCGCCTACAAGCTGCTGCCGCGCGAGGTGTATGCGTCGTTGCGGGAAAAGATTTACGGTGACAAGATTCCCGCGTCCGCGAATACCGCCACACGTCGCGAGCCACAAATCATCGACGTGACGCCGGAAAAATAAACTTAAAAAAAAGCCCGGCACGCGATCTGCGTGCCGGGCTTTTTTATTGCTTGAATCGAACGATGCACTAAATTTTTGGCGCAGTTTTGACCGTCTCAATCACGGCCTGTTCTTTCATCGCCCGCTTCATTTCCTGCTCGGCGACATCGAGCATTTTCGCCATGACCGGTGCCATCTTTTTCGGCAGGTCTTCGGCGAGTTGATCCATTTTCTTTTCGAGTGCGGGCGAGAGATCAGCATCTTTGCCGCTGGCCACACTGCGCATCATGGCGAAAAATAGCCCCATGGTTTCTTCGTTGAAAAATGATTTGGCGAGTTGATCGACACCACTATTTTTGAGTGTGCGTTCCAGTTCAACTTGGGCGGGCGTCACTGCTACTGCGCGGCTTGGCGCGACATTCTGCGCAACGCTGTACTGGTCGCCCGTGGTGGCGCAGCCGCTGAGACCCATCACAGCGGCGATGGCGAGGCTGGCGTGCAAACGAAGATTCATGGTCATTCTCCCTGTTGGTGAAGCCGATCTAACGCGTTGAAACCCGTGGCGTTGACTCAGCGCAAATCTGCGGCGACGTAGGGGTTTACCCGAAGGTGGCGCGCTAAGGTGCGGCCTATAATTGTGTCCTAACCGTAATAACAATAACGATTCATTGCACTAGGCGCACTCCCATCAAACTTAATCATCATCACTGGATTTTCGGCGGCACGCTGATCCTCATCGCGACCTTGTGGTTTGGGTTGAGCGTGGTGTTGCGCAGCGAGGAGCAATTGAAGGACGCGGACAACGCCACCACGGTCGAGAACATCAGCCGCCTCGCGCAAGAACATGCGACGCGCGCGTTCGCGGAAACCGATCAAGTTACGCGGGGGATCAAGCGAGAGTTTGAAACACACGCCAACGTTTTCGACCTGACGCGTTATCTTGCGGACACGACTGCTGACGTGGGCTTCTTTACCCAGATCGGCGTGGTGGATGCGAGTGGTCTCATTACCGCGAGCTCGCTACCGATGGAGACACCCATCAATATCAGAGATCGCGAACACTTTGCGGTTCACGCCGCGAAGGACACCGGGCAGTTCTTCATCAGCAAACCAGTGCTCGGGCGCGTCTCGCAAAAATGGACGATCCAGTGTTCACGGCGGCTCAATCATGCCAATGGCGCGTTTGCCGGCGTGGTGGTGGTCTCGTTAGATACCGAGTATTTTTCGCGCTTTTATCGCGATCTCAAGCTCGGCCAGCGTGGTTCGATTGCATTGGTTGGTGCCGACAAAATCGTGCGTGCGCGTCAGTCCGGATTCAACAGTCTAACCGCACAGGATGTTTCCCGTTCCGAGCTTTGGTTGCTTGCAGATCAACAGCGGGCGGGCAGCTACCGTGCCGCGAGCAAGATCGATAGTGAACCTCGGCTGTTCCACTTCCGCGCACTCAATGCCTACCCATTGCTGGTGAATGTCGGCGTGAGCGAAATTGAAATGGGCGCTGATCTGCGCACCCGAAGGGGGCAGTATCTGCTGGCGCTATCGGTGCTCACCATCACGTTGCTGGCCATCGCTTACTTCATCGCCCGCGTGATCAGCCGCGAGCGCGCCGTGCAGACCATGCTGCGCACGACCGCGAATGCAACACTGCTGTTCGATGAACGCGGCACGATCTTGTTTGCTAACGACGCGTTGCAAAGTCTGTTCGGTTATACCGAGAGCGATTTGCTCGGCAAGAACATTTCGATGCTGCAACCCGCAGCGGCGTCCCTCGGAAAATGGCAGGAGATTGCGCGCGATTCAGCTGGCGGTGATCGCATGTTCAACTGGTTGCCTGCGCCGTTGAGTGCGCGTCGTCGCGATGGTCGCGAGTTTCCGATTGAGGTCACGTTTAGCAACATGCGCTCCAGCGGAAAAGAGCTGTCCGGCGGGTATATTCAGGACATTAGTGGTCGCGCGGCGCTGGAAAATTCACTTCGCGCGAGCGAGCAGCGTTACGAATTAGCGTTGAAAGCCGCGCACGACGGCATGTGGGATCACAACTTGGAGAACGGTGCTTTTCTGTTCGCTGGGCAATGGAAAGCGCATCTCGGTTATGCCGATGATGAACTCGACAACGATGCAGCCGCGTTTCTGGAGCAGCTTCACCCGGACGATGTCGCGCCGCTGCGTGAGGCGCTGATTGCACACTTAAAACATCGTGTGCCGTTCACGCCAGAAGTTCGCTTGCGCGCGAAGTCTGGTGGTTTTCGCTATGTCCGTCTGGCCGGACAAGCGATGTGGAATCGGCAAGGTCGTGCGGTACGGATGGCCGGTGTGGTGTCCGACATCACCGAGCGGCGCGCCGCGCGTGATGCGCTGTTTGAAGAAAAAGAGCGCGCGCAAGTCACGCTGCGATCCATCGGCGACGCCGTCATCACCACCGATCTAGCGGGCACCCTGCAATACCTGAATCCAGCCGCCGAACAGATGACTGGCTGGAGAATCGCGCACGCAGCAGGTCTGCCGCTCTCCGACGTGTTTTGCATCATCAACGATGTCACGCGCGCGCCTGCGCAGAGCCCAGTCGAAGTCGTGCTGCGTAAACACGTTGCTACTGGGCTCATCAGCAACTGTCTGCTAGTGCGGCAAGATGGAACCGAAGCTGCGATTGGCCACTCTGCTTCACCGATTCATAATCAGCAAGGCGACGTCACCGGTGCGGTACTGGTGTTCCACGATGTGACCGATGCGCGCAGCATGGCTCTGCACATGGCGCACCTCGCGCAGCACGATTCGTTAACGGGATTACCGAATCGTATGTTGCTCGATGATCGCCTTGGTCAAGCGATTGGCCACGCCAAGCGCCATCACACGCAGTCGGCATTGTTGTTTCTCGATTTGGATCGGTTCAAATCAATCAACGATTTACATGGCCACGCGATGGGCGACAAGCTGTTGCGCGAAGTGGCGCGTCGCTTGCAAGAACGCGTGCGCAGTAACGATACGGTGTGCCGACAAGGCGGTGATGAGTTTGTGGTGTTGCTCTCCGAGGTCGATCACGCCGAATCAGCATCAGAAGTCGCGCATGTATTGATGGGCGCTATCGCCGAACCGTTTGAGATTGAAGGGCAACATCTTTCCATCAGCGTCAGCATTGGCGGCAGTATGTATCCCGCTGATGGCGCTGACGTGGACGCGCTGGTGAAAGCGGCCGACGTGGCGATGTATGCCGCCAAAGACAATGGCCGCCACAGCGTGCAATTCTTTACTGATGCGATGAACCAGCGTACGCGCCGCCGCGCCGAGATCGAAGCGCGCTTGCGCTACGCCTTGCCGCGTCAAGAGTTTTCGTTGCATTACCAGCCAAAGATGAATTTGCTCACCGGCAGCATCACCGGCATGGAAGCGTTGCTGCGCTGGCAACATGGCGTGCAAGGCGCAATCCCACCGGCGCAATTTATTCCGGTCGCGGAAGAGTTTGGTTTGATCGGCGAGATTGGTAGTTGGGCGCTGCGAGAGGCTTGCCGCCAAAATCGTGCTTGGCAAGACGCGGGACTGCCATGCCTGCCGGTAGCGGTGAACGTTTCGGCGCTGCAATTTCGCCATGACGACTTCCCATCAGAAGTGGCGATGATTCTCTTGGAAACCAAGCTCGCGCCGGAGTATCTCGAGCTGGAGCTGACCGAAAGCGTGTTGATGAACAACGCTGACGCGTCAATCGAAGTGCTGCTGAAATTGCAGATGATGGGCGTGCGCGTATCGGCGGATGACTTCGGCACCGGCTATTCCAGCTTGAGCTACCTGAAGCGATTCCCGCTCGATACCATCAAGATTGATCGCTCGTTCGTGCGCGACATCACCACTGATCCGAATGACGCCGCCATCACATGCGCGATCATCAGCATGGCGAAAAATTTGAATCGCAAAGTGATTGCCGAAGGTGCCGAGACCCACGAGCAGATTGAATTTCTGCGCAAGAATGGCTGCGATGAAACCCAGGGCTATTACTATTGCCGTCCGTTGCCTGCCATTGATTTCGCGCGCTTCTTGCGCGATGGCACGGTACCTGCGCGCGTGCAACTGGTGCCCGTGTCTCACAATAAACAGACAACCGCTGCCACAGACAAGGTCGCCGCAGCCGAGTAGGCTTAGTGTTGAAACCCTATAACTGGCGCGGTGTTTCGGCCATTCCCCTTAGCGACGCTCCCCTCAAGCCGCCACCAGTTTTTCGCGTTTCACCAACGGCGCAAAGTGCTGCTCCATCTCGCGCCGAATCTTGAAGGCATGGGTGCTGGTGTCAATCGCCACATCTGCCCACGTCAAGCTCTGCCCTTTTTTTACCGTGCGAATCACTTTCACGTCGTGTGCCAAACCCAACGGCAATCCGCCCATTTGCGCGGAAGTCGCAGCGGGCAACAATTTCCCCCACACGGTATAGCCGCCCTCGCCATCGAGCAGGGCGCCGGGCTGTAAATCTCTTTTCGCCGTTGCCACCACGTCCGCGTTCCAGCAGGTCGCCACGCCGGTCGGCTCGCCGCGCAGCGCCACTGACGCGACCGATACGCCGACTTCCAGCCCAATCAAATGCCAGCGTTTGTACAGCGTGAAGTAACGCCCACTTGGGTCGGTGTGCGCGTTGTATTCTTCAAAGCAGTTCTTGATGTAATCCGTTTCGGCTTCCACCGTGACCCACACGCCCATGCGAATGTCATAGGGAATTTTGCGGCCGTCGGCTTCCAGGGACGAGATCACTTCCACCATGCCCTTACGCTCCAGCACGCCGCCGTCGGAGATAGGTCGCGTGACGAAGGGAATATCCTCCACACTCGCCGGTGGGTACAGCAAGCCATTACTTGGCACGGTCAAGCCGGTGGCGTTGGCCACTGCGGTGCATTCAATCGACGGCTTTGAGCCATCGAGGAAGCTATTGAACATTTTCGGGTTCAGCCCACCGCGCTTAGCCTGCTCTGGGGTCAAACCATAATTTCCCCACACGGTCTCGGGTGTGGATTCAGAAAAGTGGGGCAACCATTTGTGGCCACGACCCGCCGCCACGACCGGAAAGCCGCACGTACGCGCCCAGTCAACGAGATCGCAAATCAACGCGGGCTGATCGCCGAACGCAAGCGAATACACGACCCCCGCCTGGGCCGCCTTTTGCGCCAGCAACGGCCCACAAAACGCGTCGGCCTCCACCGTCACGTTGACCACATGCTTACCCGCCGCGAACGCGGCAAGACAGTGATCCACCGCAGCAATCGGATGTCCGGTGCATTCCACAATCACATCAATCGCGGGGTGCTTCACCAGCGCCTGCCAGTCTTCGCCGATATAGGTAGTGCCCGTCTTCACGGCGTGATCGAGTGAGCTCGCGCTGATCGCCTCAGCGTTCCAGCCCACGCGCGCGAGGTTGATTCGGGCAGCCGCTGGGGAGAGGTCGGCGACACCCACCAGGTGCACGCCAGGCGTGCGCGGGATCTGCGCCAGATACATCGAGCCAAATTTGCCGGCACCAATCAAGCCGATGCGAATCGGTTTGTTGGCGGCGGCGCGCTGTTGTAATTTTGTATAGAGGTTCATGGGTTATTCCGCTGCAATGGCAACATTGATGGGATCAACTGAAGTTTCAGGTGAGGTAAGTAAGGCGCTCGCGGGCACGCCGTTTTTCCACGGCAAATTCACGGGGTAATCAGCGCGCAAACAATCGTCTGGCAAGCACTCAATTGGCGTGAAGTCACGGTGGGCGATGTATTCAGGACGCTTAAAACGGCGGATGTGATTGCTGACCGCGCACAAGCTCAGATACACGCTCACGCGGTTGAACGGGCTCAGATTGCTGCTCGACGCGTGCACCAAACACGAGTGAAATAAAATCATCGAACCGGCCGGCCCTTTGGGCGAGACGATGCCGCCGTGCTTGCCGCCAGCGCGCTCCACCAACTGTGTAATCAGTGCGTGGTCGAGCGTCCACAAGGGATAACTGGTGGTGCGCAAATCGTGTTGTGCGGCGAGCACACCCTTTTTGTGGCTACCGGGAATGAACATCAAGGGGCCATTGAATTCGGTCACGTCATCCAAAAAAATCGCCACGTTCATCGCGCGCTCAGTCGGCATCATGTCGTCGTTGAGCCACGTGCCGTAATCCTGATGCCACTGCCAGACATCACCCTCAAAGGCCATCTTGCCGTTGATTTTGAACTGGTGCATATAGAGTTTCTCGCCGAACAAATCTTCCACCGGCTCGATCATGCGTGGATGACGACCGAGCTTAGCGAATTCCTCGCTGTACATATGTGCCGCGAAATTAGTACGCACGGCTTCAGAATCTTTTTCGCGTACGTTGTACGCTTCGCGGCGCGCGTAGAGTGCGGGCACGGCATCGATGAGATTTTTTGTTTCTTCCGGCGTGAACAAGCCGGGAAAAAACAAATAACCGTCGCGCTCAAATTGTTCGCGTTGTTGGGCGGTGAGTTTCATGGGGTACCTCCTACCTGGACGATGGCACGATCAACGACGCCGCACCGTAAGACAGAATACAGAAATCGCACAATCGTGGCTAGTCGTAGCATTGTCTGGGCGGGGTATACGCAGATTATTGTTAAACTCGTGGCATGGATACGCCATTCGATTTCAGCCGCCGCTTCACCCTCGACAATCTTGATATTCGCGGCCAATTGGTGCGGCTTTCTGGCTCGTGGCGCGCGCTGTTGGCAGGACGTAACTATCCCGATCACGTTGCCCGGTATCTTGGTGAAATGGCCTGTGTATCGGTATTGGTCGGTGCGGGTTTGAAACACACTGGCCGTGCGACGTTGCAAGTTCAGGGTGGCGCGCAGGCCAAGCTGGTGGTGGCCGATTGCACGGATACGCTAGGCATTCGTGGCATGGCCGCGTTTGACGCTGAGACCGCACCCACGAGTTTCGCGGATTGGGTTGCTGGCGGGCGAATCGCACTCACGCTTTCGCAATTCGATCGCGGGCAAATGTACCAAAGCATCGTGCCCATCTCAGGTTTGACGGTGGCCGAGTGCTTTGAACATTACTTCGATCAATCCGAGCAATTGCCCACGCATTTATGGCTGGCCGCGAATAACGAAGGAGCCGGTGCCTTGTTGTTGCAAAAAATGCCCCAGGCCGACGAGAAAGACCCGGACGGCTGGGCGCGCGTGGAGCAACTAGCGGCGTCGGTCACCGCGCTCGAGCTGACTCATTTAGACGCACCGCATTTACTGACGCGTCTGTTTCATGAAGAAGATGTGCGCCTGTACGAGCCGAAACCTGTATCTTGCGACTGTCGCCGCGATGCGGATAAGGTGGAAACGATGTTGCGGTCGTTAGGGCGCGAAGAACTGGATGCGACCTTGGATGAGGTTGGCGAAGTGGTGGTACGTGACGACATGTGCAACGAAGAATATCGTTTTGATCGTGTCGCGGTAGCAGCATTGTTCGCTGTCTCGCGCGAGTCTTGAACGCCGTCGGGATTTTTTTGTAAAATGAGGATTAGACTTTTTATGCATGCTCCACGGAGAATCCGATGACACAAGAAGCGCGCTTGGTTGCCATTCTGGATGACGACCCTGCCCAATTGCTCGTACTGGACAAGTGGCTCACAGAAGCAGGGTACGCGACACTGAAATTTGAGTTGGGCGGTGCGTTGCTAAAGCATCTGGAAAAAAATGCCGTCGAGGTCGCGCTGGTCGATTGGGGACTGCCCGATATGCAAGGCGTGGAAGTCATTCGCCGCATGCGCGATGAGATGCATTCGGACATCCCGATTATTTTGATTACCTCGCGTAATTCCGAGCAGGATATTGTCGAGGGGCTGGAGGCGGGTGCCGATGACTATCTGGTCAAACCCGCGCGGCGTATGGAGTGCCTGGCGCGCGTGGAAGCCACGTTACGCCGCACCGATGCATTGCGTGCCGAGCGCGCCACCAAGAACAAGACCGCGCAATACGGCGTCTATCACTTCGACATCGGCGCACGCGAAGTGCAGTTCGGTGAGAAAAAAATCGTCCTAACCGAAAAAGAATTGCAGCTGGTGTTGTTGCTGTTCGCAGAGCTCGGCAAGGAAGTGCCGCGCCGCACCATCTGGAGCTCGATCTGGGGCATCGTCTCCAATCAGGTCTCGTCACGCACCGTCGATACGCACATCTATCGCCTGCGCACCAAGCTCGAACTCGACGGCCAGCGCGGTTTTTCGCTGAAAACACTGCACGGGCGCGGCTATCGTTTGTCGCTCGCGGACGAAGCCCCCGCCGCTTAGCGCTTTCAACGGCGTGGATAAGTCCGCCCAGAGGCGAACGGTATAATCCGGCCTAAACATTTCAACCAACTCCAACCACTAGGCACTCATGTCCGTTCTCGTTTGCGGCTCCATCGCGTATGACACCATCATGGTCTTTCACGGCCAGTTCAAAGACCACATCCTGCCCGAGCAAATCCACATTTTGAACGTCGCCTTTTTGGTGCCGGATATGCGCCGCGAATTCGGCGGCACGGCCGGCAACATTGGCTACAACTTGAAAATGTTGGGCGAGGAGCCGCTGTTGATGGCGACCGTGGGCGATGACTTTGGCCCGTATCAAACCCGGCTCGATGAATTGGGGATAGCACGCACTCACATCAAGCAAATCGCTGGCGCCTTTGTGCCGCAGGCGTTTATCACCACCGATCTCGATGCGAACCAAATCACCGCCTTTCACCCGGGCGCGATGTCGTCGTCGTACCTCAACAAAGTGAATGATGCCAAAGGCGTTACGCTCGGCATTCTCGCCCCAGATTCGCGCGACGGCATGATGCAACACGCCGAGCAGTTTCACGATCTCAAAATCCCGTTCATCTTCGATCCGGGTCAAGCCATGCCCGTATTTAATGGCCCCGAATTGCGGCATTTCATGGAACTTGCCGACTATGTTGCCGTCAATGACTATGAGGCACGTATTCTGGAAGAGCAGACCGGCGAAACGCTGGAAAAGCTCGCCAAACGTGCCAAGGCGCTATTTGTGACCAAAGGTGCCGAAGGCTCGGTTATTTACGCAGACGGTCAACAAATCACCGTGCCCAGCGTTAAGGAAAATCGACGGGTCGATCCGACCGGTTGCGGTGACGCGTATCGTTCTGGGCTGTTGTACGGCATGCAGCGCAACTGGAGCTGGGAAAAATGTGGTCGGCTTGGCAACGTCATGGGTAGCTTGAAGATTGAGCATCGCGGCCCGCAAGGCCATCAACCGACCCGCGATGACATCGCAGCACGGTATCAGGAAGCGTTCGACGAAGTCCTCTGGTAAATTGAACGTACCAATTTTGGTAGCCAAACCGTTTGGCAAGGAGATAAACATGATGAAGAAAATTTTGTTGGTCGCAGGCATTGCGGCCTCAGTATTGGTTGCCGGGTGCGCAAGCCCCGGCTTGGGCGGCGGCAACTACAGCCGTGCGCAAGTGCGTGGCGAACAATCGGTGCGCTTGGGCACGGTTGAAAGCGTGCGCGATGTAGTCATTGACCACGCCAACACCGGTACCGGCACCTTGGTTGGTGCAGGCTTAGGCGGCGTGGCGGGCTCGACCATGGGTGGCGGCAATCGCGGCAGCACGGCGGGCGCTATCGTCGGCGCGGTGGTTGGTGGCTTGGCCGGTAACGCGATTGAAAAAGGCGCCAATGATCGTCGCGGTGTTGAAGTCACCGTGCGCCTCGAAGGCGGCCAGATCATTGCTGTGACCCAAGAAAAAGACGAAGAATTCCGCACCGGTGATCGCGTGCGAATCTTGTCAGGCCAAGGCGCGACGCGGGTTTCGCGCTTGTAAGTAGTACGCACCAACAAAAAAGGCACCTGCGGGTGCCTTTTTTGTTGGCATTGAGTAGACTTCGGCATGTCCGAAGTCACCCCTCTCGCCAATAGATTCACGCGTGGCTTGCGCTGGACGCGCCTCACGCTACATATCGTCGGCGCCGCCGCATTGGCCGGGTTGATATTTCCGCGCGTATCGGTGCAACGCCGCGCGCGCCTCTCCCAGCGCTGGTCGGCGCATTTACTTCGGCTGCTCAATATCGAACTCGCCGTGCATGGCGCGCGCCCAGACGCGAACGTGCACAACGTCATGATCGCCGCCAATCATGTTTCGTGGCTCGATATTTTTGTGATTAATGCGGCGCACCCGTCGCTGTTTGTTGCCAAATCGGAGATCCGCGATTGGCCGGTGGCGGGATGGTTGTGCGAACGCGCGGGCACCATTTTTGTCCGCCGCGCCAAGCGCAGCGATGCCGCGCGCACCAACGACGATATTCACGAGGCACTTTCGCGCGGCGCGACGGTCGCATTTTTTCCGGAAGGCACCACCACGGCAGGCGACAGTTTGCACAAATTCCACACGTCGTTATTCGAACCTGCGGTGGCGAATGCGGCCAGTCTCTCGCCAACGGTGATTCGCTACCGGCGGCCGGACGGCAGCCGTTGCGTCGAAGCCTCGTACTTCGGCGACATTGGATTTTCGGATTCGATTCGCCAGATCATTGCGCAGAAATCCATTACGGCTACCATCACTTTTGCGGCACCGATTAACGCCGTAGGATTGCCGCGTCGAACGCTCGCGGCACAAAGTGAGATGGTGATCGCGGCCACACTTGGGGTGCCGCTGCCGGATGCGCACCAACGCTTTCCAATCGCGAGCTAATCCCAACCGCTCGGCGTCGCCACTTCAGCGCACGGCACCTGAAAAATCTGCCGGTCTTCTAAGCGCATTGCCGCCAGCGAGCGCCCCCATACGCACCCCGCATCGAGCCCAACAAAATGTGGCGTCACGTGTATGCCCAGCGCTGACCAATGCCCTGCGATCACGGTGGTGCCCGGCGCACGCACACTCGGCACCTCGAACCACGCGCGCAACTCATTGGGCATGTCATCGAGTGCGCCTTTGAATTTCAGATTCAATTGCCCGCCAAGCGCCAGCGCGCGCATGCGTGTGAACGCATTGGTCGCGCAACGCAGGCGCGCAGCACCGGTGAGATCGTCACGCCATTGGTCGGGCTCGTTACCGTACATATTGGTCAGAAAATCACGGTAGTGGCGGCCGCGCAGCGCCGATTCAACTTCCGTCGCCACCGCCTGTGCACGCACCCAGGTCCACGCGGGATGCAAGCCTGCGTGCACCATCGCGTACGCACCCTCGACATGCAGCAATTTTTGTTGGCGTATCCACAGCAATAATTCGTCGCGATCTGGCGCGCTCAAGATTGTCTCGAGCGTATCGTTGGCGCGAACCTTCGCGAGCCCTTCGGCCACCGCCAGCAAATGCAAATCGTGATTGCCGAGCACGGTCACCGCACGCGTTCCCAGCTCTCTCACGAAGCGCACGCAGTCGAGCGAGCCCGCACCGCGATTGACTAGATCACCGACGAACCACAGGCGATCCTTGGCGGCGTTGAAATTAATGTGTTTGAGCAACGCTTGCAGCGTGACAAAACATCCCTGCAAATCCCCGATGGCGTAAGTGCTCATGCCTCATTCCGAAAATCAACAAACAAAAAAGGGCGGCTGGTCACCCGAGCCGCCCTTCGCGAAATTCATCGTAGGCTTACTTGGCCAACGCGACCAGGTAATCCACGGCAGACTTTACGTCGTCATCCGACAAGGCCGCGTTGCCACCCTTGGCCGGCATTACACCGGCTTTGCCTTGGTAGCCCTTGATTGCGTGGTCATACAAAGTTGGCTTGCCCTGCGCAACGCGTGCGGCCCAAGCGCCCTTGTCGCCAGTCTTTGGTGCGCCTGCGATACCGGCACCGTGACAAGCTGTGCACGCACTGTTGTAGACACCCTCGCCACCAGCCGGTTTTGCCGCTGCCACGCCTACAGGCAAGGCCACCGGAATCGCCATTGCCACGACAGGCGCATCGGGAGCCTTCGCGGTCACGGGTGCTGCCGCGGCTGGGGCTTTCGAGCCATCCACGGCCAATGTTGTTAGCGGCGCAATGCGCTTGGCAATTTCTTCGGGCGAATTGGTCTTTTCGTTGTTGGCACCTAGGCTGTGTGTGCCGACGGCGTAACTCGCCAACAAACCAATACCGACGATCAAGGCGAACGCGCCCACCGCCACGGCAATTGCGGTTTTGACGGGATCAGATTTTTTTTGCGCATCCGCGCCGGAGGGTGAACCGTGAGACATGAATGTTCCTAGGAAACGAAGTGAAAAAGAGAATGGGGAATTATACCGGCGAAGGGGTGCCGCCTCAACCTGAACCACGGGCGAGGCGGAGCGCGCTTAGCCGTCGCGCGTAACTACATTTCCACTAAAGTTTTGAAGCCGCCCCAAAACATTCGCTTGCCGTCAAACGGCATCGCGCCTGCGCCCATCAATTTTGCTAAACGGGGATCAGCCATGACCTTGGCATTCACGCGGTCACGGTGCGTCCGCGATTTGAATACGATGAACGAAAACACCACCACTTCATCGGCTTTCAATTTCACCGCTTGTGGGAACGAGGTCACTTTGCCCGGTTTGACATCATCCGCAACCGTTTCCACGTATTCCAGCGCACCGTGTTCGCGCCAGACTTTTCCACATTTTCGCGACATGCGGCGGTAAGCGTCGATATTTTTCTTGGGGACTGGGACCACCATCCCGTCGATATACTTGGCCATGATTCGCTCCTTTGCTCGAAGGTGTGAGACACAATGTTAACTCCTCGCGCCCTAGCCTGCCATCCATGGAAATCGACAAACTCGCGTGGCTCTGCATCAAGGATCGGCAGGTTCTTGGGGCACGCTCACGAGGCAAAACTTTGTACTACATCCCCGGCGGCAAACGCGAGCCGGGCGAGAGCGATGGGGCGGCGCTGATGCGCGAAATTGCGGAGGAGCTCTCCGTCACGCTGGTCGCCGAGACGATCAAATACGCGAACACATTCATTGCCGAAGCTGATGGCAAGTCGGACGGGACGCTGGTGAAAATGAGCTGCTATTACGCGGCGTTTCGCGGCGAAATTGCGGCGGCATCGGAAATCGAAGCGGTCGGCTGGTTGCGCGCTTGCGACGGGCAAGAATGTTCGGCGAATATGAACCTAGTACTCGCGTGGCTCAAACAAAACGACATGATTGATTGACCATGACCCTACACCAACACCTACAGCAAATCGTCGACTTCATTCTCGAACTGGACAAGCTTAAAGGCGTGACCCGCAAGACCCGTCCGCTGGGCTTGGATCGCTTTGAGAACTCTGCCGAACATAGCTGGCAGATTGCGATGTTGGCGATCTCGCTTGCGCATTTCGCTGAGTCACCAATCGATATTGATCGCGTGGTGGGGATGCTGCTCGTGCATGACATTGGCGAGATCGACACCGGTGACACCATCGTCTACGCGACCGAAGGATGGGCTGAGCGCAAGGTCGCCGAGCAGGTCGCGGTTACACGCATTTTTGGCATGTTGCCAGCGGCGCATCAGTCGAAATTCATGGCGTTGTGGCTTGAGTTTGAAGCGGGCACCACGGCAGAAGCGCGATTCGCCAACGCGGCCGATCGCGCGATGCCGGTACTGTTGAATCTTGCGAACAATGGCCAAAGCTGGATCGAGAACGGCATCACGCATGCGCGCGTGGTTGAACGTATCGCGCCGCAAATCCTCGACGGATGCCCTGCGCTATGGAGCTACTTGCAGGTGCAGCTCGCGGAGGCGCAAGCGCGAGGATGGTTTGCCTCAAAACGCCCGCAAACATTAGGGTTTGACGAAAAGACGAGTGCATAGGTGCCGCCAGTGCCGGGCGCTGTGGCGCGATCTGATTCGATGCGATACGCTAGCCGATGATAAGAATCAATGGTAATTGCCGCGAAGCCATGCATGCTCTATGTCTCACGATAGTGCCGTAAAACTAGCGCCAGTGGCGCAACACCAACAACAAAATTGCAGGAGAGAGAAATGACAAAACTCGGAACATGTTTCTTCGCCACCATCGCGGTGTTGATCGGGGCGACAACCGCCAACGCCCAAACCTGGCCGGACAAACCGGTGCGCATCGTCGTCCCGTTTGCGTCAGGCGGGCCCGCCGATGTGTACGCACGCGTGCTCGGTCAAAAATTACAGGACGTGTTGGGGCAGCCGTTCGTCATCGAGAATCGGCCGGGCGGCGGCGCGATTGTCGGCACCGAAGCCGCCGCTAAGTCGCCCGCAGACGGCTACACGCTACTGTTGATGTCGAATACCCACACCGTCAACGAATCGTTGTTTCGTACCAAGCCGTATTCGTTGATGCGCGACTTCGTGCCGGTCGCACCGATCAATTATTCCGACCTCGTGTTGGTAGTGCATCCCGGTGTCCAAGCAAAAAGTTTGAAAGACTTGTTGGAGCAGGCGCGCAGCAAACCGAAGGCGCTCAACTACGCCTCGTCGGGCCCAGGCACGCCGTATCACATGGCTGGCGAGCTGTTCAAAGCGATGGCGGGCGTGGACATTGTTCACGTTCCGTACAAAGGCAGCGCCGGTGCGCGCACCGATGTCATGGGCGGCCAAGTGCAGATGATGTTCGATGCGGTGACGACGATGGCACCGATGGTGAAGAGCGGTCAGCTAGTCGCGCTTGGCACCACCGGCACTGCGCGCTCATCGGTATTGCCGAACGTGCCGACCGTCGCCGAAGCGGGTGTACCCGGCTATGAGGCAACGATATGGTTGGGCATCCTCGCCCCAGCTGGCACGCCCAAAGCCATCGTCGATAAATTGAATGCCGAGATCACCAAAATCACCACCAGCGCTGCGACCAAAGAGGCATGGGGTAAACAGGGCGCGACTCCGATGAGCATGACACCCGATGAATTCACGCGTTACCTGCGTGCCGACATCGAGAAGTGGGCGAAGATCGTCAAAATTTCTGGCGCGACAGTGGACTGATCCGATGCAACTAAATATTTTGAGCGCTGGTGCGGCGCAGGGCGTGGTCACGGCATTGGCTCCGCAATTCAAAACAGAAACCAGCGCGGAAATCATCGGCACGTTTGGCGCGGTCGGTGCGATGCGCGAGAAATTGCTCGGCGGTGCGGCTTGCGATCTCATCATTTTGACTAAGCTGCAAATCGCCGAACTCGCCGCCCAGAGCCGCGTTCAAGCCGATTCGGTTGCCGATCTCGGCACAGTTCGCACCGGTGTAGCGTTACGTAGCCACGATGCGGTGAGCGACGTATCCACGCCGGATGCCTTGCGCGCAGCACTTCTCGTCGCCGAGCATATTTATTTTCCTGATCCGATCAAAGCCACTGCGGGTATTCATTTCGCGAAAGTGATCGCGAGTCTCGGCATTCGCGAAACCGTTGAATCGCGCCTACGCACGTTTCCGAACGGCGCCACGGCGATGCGCGCGATGGTGGAAGCGGATGCCGACACGCGCGTGATCGGCTGCACGCAGGTCACCGAAATCAACACCACGCCGGGTGCGGTGTTGATCGGCATGCTGCCCAAAGAATTCGAACTCGCGACGGTGTACTCGGTGGGCGTGTGTACGAATGCGGCATCGGCCGAACTTGCGCGTCGCTTCGCGCGCATGCTCACAGGTGAAGCCTCGCGCGAACTGCGCATGCAAGCCGGTTACGAATTTTCCAATTAAATTTCCAACGAAAGTCAGCACATGCATCTCGTCACCTTCTCCACATCTTCCCCCTACGTTCAGCGCATCGGCGTACTCGACCGCGCCAAAAGTAAGATCGTTGACCTCTCCATCGCCGCGGCGGACTTGCCGCGCGACATGCTGGCCTTCATCGCGCTTGGGGATGCGGGGCTCACGCGCGCACGCGCCGCCGTCGCTTCCGGCAACGGCGTCGTGGATGCCAAGTCCGTAAAGCTCGATGCACCGATTCCGCGTCCCAGCAAAAACGTCATGTGCGTCGGCAAAAATTATCACGAGCACGCACGCGAATTTCACAACAGCGGCTTTGATGCCAGCGCGGGCGCGAACGCGGTGCCGGAAGAGCCGATCATTTTTACGAAAGCACCAACCTCTGTCACCGGTCCGAACGAGCCGATCCCCAGCTACCTCGACCCCACCAATTCGCTCGATTACGAAGGCGAATTGACGGTAGTCATTGGTCGCGGCGGACGTGGCATCAGCAAGGCCGACGCGCTCGCGCACGTCTACGGCTACACCATCATCAACGACGCCACCGCGCGCACCTTGCAGCATCGCCACAAGCAATGGTTTTTGGGCAAAAGCATCGACGGCTTCTGCCCGATGGGGCCCACCATCGTCACCGCCGACGAAATTCCTGATCCCACTAAGCTGCATTTGCTCACGCACGTCAACGGTGAAAAGCGGCAAGACGCGATGGTCTCGGATTTGATTTTTGATATTCCGACGCTGATCGAATGTCTCTCGGCGACGATGACGCTGGAACCCGGCGACTTAATCGCAACCGGCACCTGCGCGGGCGTGGGCATCGGCTTCAAACCACCGAAGTACATGAAAAAAGGCGACGTGGTGGCGATCACCATTGAACCGATTGGGGTGTTGGAAAATCCAGTGGCGTAGCGCCGCGACCGATATTGTTCATCCGTTCTGACTCGCAGCGCAAACAGGAAAACAGCATGAAAAAATTCATTACCGCGATATTGCTTGCTACGCTCTCGTTCGCGACAGCCGCCACCGCCGACGAGCCCTATCCCAATCGCGCCGTCAACGTCATCGTCCCGTTCCCACCCGGCGGCGTCGCTGAAATGACCGGGCGTCCTCTCTTGCATGTGCTCACTAAAAAACTGAAACAGCCTTTCGTGCTCATCAACAAACCCGGCGCGGGCGGCTCCATCGGCGCTGCGTCGGTGGCGACTGCCAAGCCGGACGGCTACACACTGCTGCTGGCGCTCGCCAGTGTCTCGACCAACCCGGAAGCCGACCGCGTCGTTGGCCGCCCACCCGCGTTTTTGCTCGATCAACTCGCACCCGTTGCGCTGCTCACCGCTGATCCCGTGATCCTGATGGTGCGCGCCGACAGCCCATACAAAACGCTCAAGGACATGGTCGCGGACGCGAAGAAACGCCCCGGCGCAATCAACTACTCCTCATCCGGCAACTACGGCACGTACCACGTCGCCACCGAGATGTTCAACCACGCGGCGGGCATCGACATGAAGCACATCCCGTACGCGGGCGGCGGCCCCGCGCTCGTCGCGTTGCTCAGCGGTCAGGTCGATGTCGGATTGCTCGGCCCGTCGGTGGCGAGCGCACAAATCAAAGCTGGCAAGCTACGCGCGTTGGCGAGCTGGGGCGGCAATCGGCTCGCCGCGTTCCCCGACGTGCCCACCCTCAAAGAGCTAGGCTACAACGTCGAGTACACAATCTGGTCGGGCCTTTTCGCACCCGCCGCAACACCAGAGCCAGTGATGAAGGCATTGCGCGATGCGGTGCGCGCGACGGTCGCCGACGAAGAATTCAAAGCCGGTATGGCCAAAATTGAGACGCCGATCAACTATCTCGATGCGCCTGAGTTCAAGAAATTTTGGGATGAAGACGCGAAGCGCTTGATCGAGGTGGTGAGGAAAATTGGCAAGATTGAGTAGGGCGGATGGCATGGTCGGGTGAGGCGCAATACAACGCGCCACACTAGGCAAACGCTACATCTTGTGATAAACCTCAGCGCCCTTTTTCACAAATTCAATCGACTTAACCTCCATCCCCTTCTTCAGCGCATCTTGCTCTGAAACCCCTGCGCCTTGGCAAAATTCCGCACGTCTTGGGTAATTTTCATCGAGCAAAAATGCGGCCCACACATCGAGCAAAAGTGCGCTAGTTTCGCGCCTTCCTGCGGCAAGGTCTCATCGTGGAATTCCTTGGCTTTGTCTGGGTCGAGGCCGAGGTTGAATTGATCGTTCCATCGAAATTCAAAGCGCGCTTTTGATAACGCGTTGTCGCGCATTTGCGCGCCGGGGTGACCCTTCGCCAGATCGGCAGCGTGCGCGGCGATTTTGTAGGCCATGATGCCGTCTTTCACATCCACCTTGTTCGGTAAGCCCAAGTGTTCCTTCGGCGTGACATAACAGAGCATCGCCGTGCCGTACCAACCGATCATGGCGGCACCAATGGCCGAGGTGATGTGATCGTAGCCCGGCGCGATGTCGGTGGTGAGTGGGCCCAGCGTGTAGAACGGTGCTTCGTGACAGTGCTTTAGCTGCAAATCCATGTTCTCTTTCGTACTGCTGGGGCTTTCCTCTTGACTAACTGGTACGCTTGGCCACGTCATCAACCACGCTGTTCCGGCCAGAGCGCAAATCCCAATCAGCTACACTAAGCCTACACCGAAAGCGGCCTCGCCAGCAGTTCCGGCCAGAGCGCAAATCCCAATCAGCTACACTAATACGTTATCTGCCGCCTCGTCGGCACCAGTTCCGGCCAGAGCGCAAATCCCAATCAGCTACACTAAGGCCCAATGTTGCCGAGGTCATCCACCGGTTCCGGCCAGAGCGCAAATCCCAATCAGCTACACTCACAAGAGTCTCAACCACCGAGCAGGATCAGTTCCGGCCAGAGCGCAAATCCCAATCAGCTACACTCAGCACCGGCAGCATAGAGCGCGGTTTGTAGTTCCGGCCAGAGCGCAAATCCCAATCAGCTACACTTGGTTCGCGCCGCCACAAGACAAATTTTGTGTTCCGGCCAGAGCGCAAATCCCAATCAGCTACACTATTGGCGCGAGTGTTGGCCTCGGTCGTGAGGTTCCGGCCAGAGCGCAAATCCCAATCAGCTACACTGACCGAGACCAACACGCGCTCCAGTGATGAGTTCCGGCCAGAGCGCAAATCCCAATCAGCTACACTCGCTCCATATCGAGCACGCACACGCCTGCAGTTCCGGCCAGAGCGCAAATCCCAATCAGCTACACTAGCGCCGCCATCAACTGCCGGTTGCTCATCGTTCCGGCCAGAGCGCAAATCCCAATCAGCTACACTATTTCTGTGGTGCTAGACACCGGCGTTTCTGTTCCGGCCAGAGCGCAAATCCCAATCAGCTACACTTGGTGGATGTGATCCGCGCAACGGGGGACCGTTCCGGCCAGAGCGCAAATCCCAATCAGCTACACTACCTTCGCGACTGCCTCACCCGATGCGCCAGTTCCGGCCAGAGCGCAAATCCCAATCAGCTACACTTCGCTGTTGGCGATGCTGTGCGTGTGCAGGGTTCCGGCCAGAGCGCAAATCCCAATCAGCTACACTCAATACATTCGCCAGCGGCATGGGCAAAAGGTTCCGGCCAGAGCGCAAATCCCAATCAGCTACACTCCGGAGACGGATCAACGGTCAAAAAAAGCAGTTCCGGCCAGAGCGCAAATCCCAATCAGCTACACTCAATACATTCGCCAGCGGCATCGGAAAAAGGTTCCGGCCAGAGCGCAAATCCCAATCAGCTACACTAGCAATGCGATAACCCCTTGAGCGATCAGGGGGTTTTTCGCTTTTTGGGTTAAGGAAATAGCGCCTCTCATCAGAATAGTTCGAACTGATCGGGCGCTTTTTGCGGGGGCAATTTTGCACCGCCATGAAAGGTAATCACGCGTTCGTACTGTTTATCGGTAAAGAAGAGGATATTCACTTTGCCCTCTGGCGGCAATGCCGCTTCAATGCGCTTGGCGAGAGTCTCTGATTGTGCGGGGCTGGTGCAAAAGCGCGCATAAACGGAAAACTGGCTCATCTCAAAACCGAGATCAAGCAATGTGTTACGAAAGCCAGTCGCCGCCTTGCGCTCCTCTTTTTCGACCACCGGTAAATCGAACATGACAACCATCCACATAAGCCGATACGCCGAGAGCATGCGTTAGCGCGGATCTTCCGCCGCTTGCGCCGCGAGCGCGAGCGGCAGGCCCGGCAGCGGTAAATCGAGCTTGTCGCGCTCGCGCAGGTAAACCTGTGCGAGCGATGTCGCCAGACGCTGAACGCAGCTCATCACCGGTGTTGCACCGGCGTCAGTTTGCATATCGTCATACAGCACGCGAACAAGTGCACGCTTGGTGTCGGGGGTAACTTCACGCCGGCCACTTTCAGTCAATTGCCAAACTCGCAAATCAATAATGGGCCTGAACGGTTCCATCAAATCATCCACGAGGCGCATGGCATTACCTTCATTGCTGTGGAAGAGACTGACGGTCGGGTGCAGGCCTGCCGCAACGACGGCGCGCGCGGTGGCCGCGCGCAACACGGTATAGCCATAGTTCAACATGCCGTTGATACCTCCGGCATCACGATCCCGACGAAAACTCTCACCAAACAACAAACGCCAATAGCGGCGGGCACCTTGCGCCTCCACGTTTTCAGGGTCGCCTGACTTCACTTTCGCCACCAGTGCCGTAAGCGGAACCGTCGGTGAACCAACCGCTTCGAGCGTAACGGCCTGCTGCTGCAACTTGGCGCGAACAATATCCGCCCATAGCCGTTTATTAGTTGGCTTGCTTGCGGCGGCTTGCGCGTCAAATCGCTTCGCTTGCTGAAAGTTTCCCTCAGCGGGAATCAGGATGCCTGCCACATCGTGATTAGCGGAACACAGAACAAACGGTGCACCGCGCTCAGCTAACGCCACGAGCAGGTTGTTGCTGTAGCTCATGCCATGCGCATTGCCGATTACGGCGGCAATATCATCAAGCGGAATCCGCCCAAGCTCTTGCCGGGCCCCTTCAGTTTCTTGGACGACCAAAAAACCTCTTGACGCAAACAGATGCCGCTTGTCGTCTGCGATTTCGACAATGCGGCCAATCATGACAGCTACTCTGCTAGCTCAGTACAAGTGACTTGTCCAATCTCAGAGACGCTCGCTTGCTTAGGGCTATGCCTCTGAAGCGATCCGGGCGTGCGGACAAGATAAGAAAACCCTTCGAGTCGGTTGCGATCTCGTGTATCTACGTTTGCCTCATGATTTTCATAGAGCGCGATTCGACCATCAGACTTAACCCAAGCGATCGTGAAAACAGAAATTCTTGCTTCTACTTTCAACTTTAGACTGTCGCCTTTCATCAGCCGCATCACCAACGGCTTCCCGCTCGCGCTCAATTTGGCGTCTCGCAGTCCAACAAGCCCCTTTTTCCGAACGATTTGGTAGGCGGCAAAAGTAGAGATCACATCGCCTTCCCATTTGCCTTTTTCGTTACGTACGATCTCAATGCAGTAGTTGCTTCCGCCCAAATATCCTTTGTATGGAAGCATGTTTCCGGCTGTGTCTCTATCATGCCGCTTGCTAGTCGAGTAGATCCCAATCACGGGCGAGTCAGCGCTACGGTCATTTGGCTTCACTCCATTTATGCCACGAGTACGCCACCGGTTTTCGCGATCTGCATGTGGTGCACGATATGCGGTGCCTTCCATCATTTTGTCTTCGTAATTGTGATCTGGCCGATGGCTCACGACGATGTTTCCCACTGCGCGCTGCACATGGTCACGGTACTTCGAAAACGGTTCGGGCATGGTTTCCACCAGCTTGTTCACTTGGTTCGAGCGCGCTTCAGCATTTGCGCGCGCAAACTGCTGCAGCATTGATCGATCCGTGATGCCAATGACACAGGCATCCACCGCGTGATGGCGATGATCATTGCGGTTTTTCTCGCCCCGCAAACCGAGAATGTCATTGAGACCGAGCTTCGCGCGAAGCAGGCCGGTCAGCCGGCCGGGAATCGCCCATACCTTATTGGCTGCACAAACCAGCGAAAGGTACTCACGCGCGACGCGCGAGAGGTAAGCCGTATCGTTCAGCGCACGCGCAAGGAAGTCCTTGTCCTCTTTCAGCCAGCGCTCGTAGCCATCGGGAGCAAACCGTTTAGCCTTTTCGCGCGGCATCGCACTCGCGCGCTGCAGAATCGCGGCGTAGTCGTACCCGGTTGAGACATCACCAAACGCCTCATAAGGCGTCCGGTCTGCCTTATCGCGATTTGCCCGGCGAAGAGAGACGGTTTTGTTGTTTAAGCTGTCATCAAACGTGCGCTTGAATGGGAGAATGTGTTCAATCTCCACCGCGTCACTAAACAACATCGTCGGGCTAATGGGCTCACCCGTATAGGGGCACGGACGGTTGAGCGGATCTCCGGGGTTGAGTTCCACCCAGAGCTTCATCTTTTGAAGGTCGAGCGCAGACGCATCAGATTTGATGATGTCCTTGATGTCGGCCTTCCATGCGTCGTTCTGCTTCTGTCTGCTCGCTTGCTCGCGCTGAATTTCGTTTTTCCTTTCCCTGCTCAGCTTGAGATCACGCGTCACCTCGACGATGACCTCGGAGGGATGGCCATATTTGTTGATCAACGCGTTGACGACCTTGCGCAACTGGTTAAGGCCGATGTGCACGGTTGGGTTGGCGATGCGCCCGTAGCGCTTCTCGGCTGAATCTTTCGGATCCCCGGTGCCAAAACCAACATGACGCTGCAGATATTCGCCGTAGTACGGAAGCGCCTCCAGGATTTCCCCAGTTGCGAGGGCATGAGAAAGCTGGCTGTGGTGAAAGCCCACCCTCTTGCAGGCTTCCGCAAAGGATATGACCTCACCTTTGAGCGCCGGCAGAATCTTCTCAAGTGCTTTTGCGCTAAGGCTACCGTACCCTTCGGGCAAGCCTGCGTTCGCAATTGTCTCTGCGCGCGTTTCATCCATATCAAATTCGCTACACAGCCACTTCACCAGCGCCGATTCGTCCTCGTCCGTGAGCAAGCGCGTGACAATTTCGTCCTGCCGTGCAAGAGACCAATCAAACCATGTTTCTCCGAAGTGCTTGTCGTCTGCCAGGATTGCCGCAGTCAGATTCCCCTTTAGGTGATCACGCTTCGCGTCTTCGAGGTTGTATTTTGTTGTCCCGCGTTTGAGCGCCTTGGTTATCTGCGTAAACAAGCGCTTGGCATTGCGGTTGAGTTCGTTCGCAACCGTATCGCGGTCAACAAGTGAGAGGTTTGTTTCCCCCGCTTTGTTGTCTAAAAGCGCGAGGTTGTTGAGTTCTTGATAGATGCGGAACTGTTGCACACTCGGCAATGCAAGCGGTGCGCGGGGTTCCTCCGGCATAAGCGAACAACGCCCCGGCTTAACCGGTTTGAGCGGGCGCTGATGGAACATGACTCCTTCAAGGCGCTCCTTGGCAGCTATCGTGAATAGTTGCGGATTAAGTTCGGCCTGTTTCTTCCAGAGCGTTTCAAACTCGTGTTTGACCATCGCACGATCAACATAGAGGTCGTACTTCTTGTCTTTTTTGTTTTTTCCATCAGGCTTCACGATCACCAGTTCCCGCAAGCGCGCACGAACGTGTTTGCGCTCCGCGTGCAATTTGGCGAGCCATTCGCCAACCGTTCGTAACCCGTGGGCATGCAGCGTTTCGCGCATCAGCTTGATGGCGGTTTTCAGTGCGCCACTGTCGTTATCGTTCTTGTCGGTCTTGCGATTACTCAAAAACCCACGCCGCTGATTGAGGTGAAATACGGCCCGGGCAAACTCGCCGGGCGCCATCGCGTTGTCGAGACCGCGTGCGCGAAGGTTATAAGGATCAAGTCGATCAAGGTCTTTACGCGCACTTTCCGATTGTGGGAAAAAACCAAGTTCGACCAATGCACGCATTAATTGCGCTTTGCGCTTTAGTTTGCGATCACGATTGCGTCGCATGGCGCGGGCAGCGCGACGCGTAACGGCAAGCGAACTGCCATCCTGCTGATCACGGCCATCCCTGAAAATGCGCACGCCCGACCGAATGACGGCGTTTGGGCTTTCTTCTGCGGTTAGCCGAAACAGTGCCCAACCGATCGATGTAGTACCCAGATCCAACGCGAGCCGATAACGCATTTTTCGCAGCATGTTGCTTCCCCCTTTTTTTGTTGTGCACCTAGCTTGGCACAAATCACGATTTCTGGATATACTGAATTTGACATGCTGATTGGGATTTGCGCTTTGCCCGCTAACAAGCCGCAAGGCACCAGATGCGAGGGCCGCTATATGCGGCCCTTTTCTTTTGCGGTTCCATGCCCCACTATCCTCCTGTCCTGCGCTTCCCAAGACGCCGATGCTGTCGGCGTAGCCTGTTCGCGGCAATGAGCTTGACGGCGCACCTGTTAACCTCGTTCATGCTATCATGCGGCACAAATACATGAAGGAGGGAAAAATGGCTACTCAGACCAAAATCGTCGGCACCAGTGGGCAGATTTCTCTCGGTAAACAATACGCCGGTCAGCAGGTAATCATCGAAGAGATCGAGCCGGGTGAGTGGCGCATCCAAACTGCCATTACCATCCCCAAAAGCCAAGCATGGGTGCATACCAAAGCAACCCAAGTCGCGCTCGTTGATGCGCTTGACTGGGCTGCAAAGCGGGCACCAAAGACAACTTCGCTTGCGTCACTTTCGAAAAAATTAGTGTAGGCGAGGCTGGGCGTGGCTGCTGAAAATGGTCCCGTTTTGCTTGATCTCAACTATCCGAAATTTCTGGAAAGTTTTTTTGCGCTTGAAAAGAGCGACAAGATTCAGCTCATTAAACAGATCGAGAAAATTAGCAAACTTACCTGGGCAGAGGTTCAACGAGATTCCGGATTGAAATGGGAAAAAATTCATCCTATTCCCACTGCGTTGCAACGCCATTTACAGGACGACACAACTCGCTCGCTCTACAGCATTCGGCTTACGCAGTCCAAGCGCGCGGTGGTGTTGCGGCAAGGCGAATACATGCGCTTTCTGGCGTTACCCAAAGACCATGACTCCACGTATTCTTGAATGATCCAATGACCCAAGCGGACTTCCTCTCCCACGCTTCACCGGATGCCGATGCAGCGCGGCAACCCTGGTCAGCGCACTCGGCTTTGATGCGCATGGCAGGTCGATTCGACGCATGACTTTAATCGTGAATTCCGCGAAAATGCCGTTATGAATCGCTCAACCATGATCGCGGTATTCACACAATTCGTGCATCAATGGGGTCCACGCGCATTCAAAAACCGCCACGCCCATGGCTCGCCTACCCCGCTACGCGATCTCATCCAGTCGCAGCACATCATCCAGCGCAGCAACAACCGGCAGACGGTACGGAAAATTGGCAAGATTGAGTAGGGCGGATGGAATGGCTTTGGTGAGGCGCAATACAACGCGCCACACCAGTTCAGCGCTACATCTTGTGATAAACCTCAGCGCCCTTCTTCACAAACTCAATCGACTTAACCTCCATCCCCTTCTTGAGCGCGTCTTGCTCTGAAACGCCCTGCGCCTTGGCAAAATCGCGCACGTCCTGGGTGATTTTCATCGAGCAAAAATGTGGGCCGCACATGGAGCAGAAGTGTGCTAATTTCGCGCCTTCTTGCGGCAAGGTTTCATCGTGAAATTCTTTGGCTTTGTCGGGGTCGAGACCGAGGTTGAATTGGTCGTCCCATCTAAATTCGAAGCGCGCTTTTGATAGTGCGTTGTCGCGCATTTGCGCGCCGGGGTGGCCTTTCGCGAGATCAGCCGCGTGCGCCGCAATCTTGTAGGCCATGATGCCGTCCTTGACATCCACCTTGTTCGGCAAGCCGAGGTGTTCTTTCGGCGTGACGTAGCAGAGCATGGCGGTGCCATACCAGCCGATCATCGCGGCACCGATGGCAGAGGTGATGTGATCGTAGCCGGGGGCGATGTCGGTGGTGAGTGGGCCGAGCGTGTAGAACGGTGCTTCGTGGCAGTGCTTCAATTGCAAATCCATGTTCTCCTTGATGAGGTGCATCGGCACATGGCCGGGGCCTTCGATCATGGTTTGCACGTCATGTTTCCACGCGACTTGCGTGAGTTCGCCGAGCGTTTTTAGTTCACCCAATTGTGCTTCGTCATTCGCGTCGAATCCCGAGCCGGGGCGCAAGCCATCGCCCAGCGAGAACGAAACGTCATACGCTTTCATGATCTCGCAAATGTCTTCGAAGTGCGTGTACAAGAACGATTCTTTGTGATGCGCGAGGCACCACTTGGCCATGATTGAGCCGCCGCGCGAGACGATGCTGGTCATGCGGTTCGCGGTCATGGGGATGTAGCGCAGCAATACGCCGGCATGGATCGTGAAGTAATCCACACCTTGCTCGGCTTGCTCAATCAACGTGTCTTTGAAAATTTCCCACGTCAGTTCTTCGGCCTTGCCATCGACTTTTTCCAGCGCCTGATAAATAGGCACGGTGCCAATCGGCACAGGCGAATTGCGGATGATCCATTCGCGCGTTTCATGAATGTGTTTGCCGGTGGAAAGATCCATCACCGTGTCGCCGCCCCAGCGGGTAGACCAGGTCATCTTTTCGACTTCTTCGGCGATGGACGACGACACCGCAGAATTGCCGATGTTGGCGTTGATCTTCACCAAAAAATTGCGGCCAATAATCATCGGCTCGGATTCGGGGTGATTGATGTTGTTGGGGATGATGGCGCGGCCACGGGCGATTTCATCGCGAACAAATTCCGGCGTCATGAACGATTGAATCGACGCCCCAAACGATTGGCCGGGATGCTGCTTGGTGATGAGCGCAGGGTGATTGGCGAGCATCCATTCGCGGTTTTGATTTTCGCGAATCGAGATGTATTCCATCTCGGGCGTGATGATGCCCTTTCGTGCGTAGTGCATTTGCGAAACGTTCATGCCTGCCTTGGCGACGCGCGGCTTACGTTTCAGATTGAAGCGCAGCTCATTGAGCTTGGCATCGTTCAAACGATCAATGCCATATTTCGATGAGGGGCCATCGAGCAACACGGTGTCATTGCGTTCCGTGATCCATTTTTCGCGCAGGGGCGCAAGACCTGAGCGAATGTCGATCTTCACATTCGGGTCGGTGTACGGCCCTGACGTGTCGTAGACAAAAATCGGCGGGTTTTTGTCGCCGCCCATGCCGGTGGGCGTATCCGATTGCGAAATCTCGCGCATCGGCACACGAATGTCGGCGCGCGAGCCCTCGATGTAAACCTTGCGGGAATTCGGTAGGGGTTTGACGGCGGCGTCATCGACGGTCGCGGTCGCCTCGAGAAACTTGGCGGGGGTAGGTGCATTCATGTACGGCGCTCCAGAAGAAAATTACGTAAGAGCGCGAAGGGATAGCGGGGCTATCGGCTTCGCTTCCCTACGGCGGCATTAACCGCATCAGGTTCCAAGGGTCTGTCTCATCCGTGCCAACTGGCGCGGAACCCCTAGCGAAGCGCCTAACATACCCTATCCGCGCGTTGCGGGCAAACGCGGTACGTCAATTTTGACTCGCGGCGGATTATCATCGCACCAGTGATCGGTTGGGAGAGGGGAATATGTTGCGTTTGCATCGCTCAATTTTTGTGTTCGCGTTGGTCGCGCTGGCCGCATGCGCACCAGCTGACAAGGACACCTTTCCCGGCTATGCGGAAGGGGAATACGTGCGGCTGGCGGCACCGTTCGCGGGCAGTCTCACGGCGTTGACCGTCAAGCGCGGCGACCAGGTTGAGGCCAACGCACCCCTGTTCGCGCTCGAACAGGAAAATGAGCGCTCGGCGCGGAGCGAGGCCGAGGCACGCGTCAAACGGGCCGAGGCGCAACTCGCCAACCTTGGCAAAGGACGCCGCCCCGAAGAAATCGCCGCGATTCGCGCGCAACTGGCGCAGGCCGACGCCGCGCAAAAACTCTCCGTGGAGGAATTGGCGCGGACTGAGCAACTGGTCGCCACCAAATTCTTGTCCCCAGCCAAGCTCGACGAAGGCCGTGCAGCCGTCGCCCGTGATCGCGCGCGCATGGCAGAATTTAACGCACAGCTAAGCGTGGCGCGCCTTTCCGGGCGTTCTGACGAAATTTCTGCGGCGGCGGCTGAGGTCAAAGCTGCGCGCGAACAGCTCGCGCAAGCCGACTGGCGCGTGCAGCAAAAATCACAGCGCGCGCCGATGGCCGCCCTCGTTGCCGATACCTTGTACGCGCGCGGCGAATGGGTGCAGGCGGGCATGCCGGTGGTGTCGTTGCTGCCACCGGAGAACATCAAGCTGCGATTTTTTGTTGCGGAAAAATTGCTCGGTGCGATCAAGATCGGTCAGCAGGTGACCGTGACCTGTGATGGCTGTGCCGCGCCCATGAGTGCTGCCGTGAGTTTTATTTCGCCGCAAGCTGAATTCACCGCGCCGCTGATTTACAGCAAAGAAAATCGCGCCGGGCTGGTGTTTTTGATCGAAGCGCGCCCGACGCCTGTGGACGCGGCAAAACTGCGTCCCGGCCAACCGGTTGAAGTGCGCCTGTGAACGTTGTACCGACCAAAATAGCATCCGATGCGGTGATCGACGTACATGGCCTGACCAAACGCTACTCGGGTCGCGCGGTGGTTGATGACTTCGCGATCAAGGTCGAGCGCGGACAAATCTACGGTTTTCTCGGCCCCAACGGTAGCGGCAAAACCACCACCATCCGCATGTTGTGCGGACTGTTGACGCCGGACGCGGGCGAAGGCCAGTGCCTCGGTTTTGATCTGCGCCGTGGAGCGCAACAAATTAAGCGGCAGGTCGGCTACATGACGCAAAAATTTTCGCTCTACGAAGATTTGTCGCTGGAAGAAAATCTCAATTTCATCGCGCGGGTGTACGAGGTGCCCAATCGCCAACAGGTGGTCGATGCCACGCTCGCGCGCCTCGGCCTCACGGCGCGGCGCACACAGTTGGCAGGTGCGCTCTCCGGCGGATGGAAGCAGCGTTTGGCGCTGGCCGCATGTTTATTGCACGCGCCAAAATTATTGCTGCTGGATGAACCCACGGCCGGTGTTGACCCGAAAGCGCGCCGCGAATTTTGGGATCAGATTCATGACCTCGCCGCCAGTGGCCTCACGGTGCTGGTGTCCACGCATTACATGGACGAGGCGGAGCGCTGCCACGCGCTGGCCTACATCGCCTATGGCAAATTGCTGGCCAACGGCACGGCCACCGAGCTGGTGGCGCGCTCTGGGCTCGCCACATGGGCGGCCACCGGCGACAATCTCCATGAATTGGCGAGCGCATTGCGCGGGCTGGCCGGGGTGGAAATGGTCGTACCATTTGGCGCGACCTTGCACGTCAGCGGCAGTCATGCCGAGACGCTCAAGCGCACACTCGCACCGTTTTTCGCCCGCACCGACTTGGGCTGGACTTTAATCGCGCCTAGCCTCGAAGACGTATTCATCGGCCTGATGAATTCTGCCAAAGACAACTATCAATGAGCGCCGTTTTCTCGTGGCCGCGCTTCATCGCCGTGTTGCTCAAAGAGTTCGTGCAGATGAAGCGCGACCGGCTCACCTTCGGCATGATCGTTGGCGTGCCGATCATGCAGCTAGTGCTGTTCGGATTCGCCATTAACACCGATCCCAAAGGGTTACCGGCGGCGTTGGTGAGCTATGACGATAGCCCGTTTTCACGAGCACTGGTGCGGTCTTTGGAGAATTCGCAGTATTTCAAATTTACTCACCGCGCCGCCAGCGAGGCGGCCGGCGAACAGTTGCTGAAACTTGGCGACGTGCAATTCGTGTTGGTCATTCCGCCTGATTTTTCGCGCAAGTTGCAGCGTGGCGAACGCCCGCAATTGCTGATGGCTGCCGACGCGACCGATCCATCGGCAACCGGCAACGCACTGGCCACGCTGACGCAGGCGGTCAAGCAGTCGATTGATCGCGAGTTGACCGGCCCGCTGCAAGTGCTGCGCTCAACTGAACTGCCAGTCGATATGCGCGTACAGCGCCGCTACAACCCCGAAGGGATCGCGCGCTACAACATCGTGCCGGGGCTAATGGGGGTGATTCTCACCATGACCATGATTATGATGACCTCGCTCGCGATGACGCGCGAACGCGAGCGCGGCACGATGGAAAACCTATTGGCAACACCGGTGCGGCCGATCGAAGTGATGATCGGAAAAATTGCACCGTTCATCATCGTCGGTTATTTGCAGGTGATCATTATTTTGGTGGCGGCGAAATTGATTTTCGGCGTGCCGATGGTCGGTAGCCTCGGCGTACTGTCGTTGGCGCTGATTGTATTTATCGCCGCCAATCTTGCCGTTGGCTTCACTTTTTCCACCATCGCCAAAAATCAGTTGCAGGCGATGCAGATGACGTTTTTCTTTTTCCTGCCGTCGATGTTGCTGTCGGGATTCATGTTTCCGTTTCGCGGCATGCCCGACTGGGCGCAGGTGATCGGCGAAGTGCTACCGCTGACGCATTTCTTGCGTATCGTGCGCGGCGTGTTGCTGAAGGGCAGCGGCATCACCGACATCGTGCCGGAGCTCTGGCCGATTGGTCTGTTCATGTTGGTTGCGGGTACAGTTGCGCTGAAGCGTTACCGGCAGACGCTGGATTGACACATTCGAATGCTGGGGGTATCTTGATGACCAAGTAGTCATTTATCAAACCTATGCCCGCACTAGCCAAAACCATTGAACCGCGTTGGGAACGTCGCAAGGACGCGCGTCCGGGCGAAGTCAGGTCTGCTGCGCTCGATCTGTTTGTTGAGCGCGGCTTTTCGGCGACGCGTCTGGAGGATGTCGCCAAGCGCGCGGGTGTCTCGAAAGGCACGCTCTACTTGTACTTTGATAGCAAGGAAGACTTGTTCAAAGCGGTGATCCGCGAGGGCATCGTCTCGCGCATCGAAGAGGCCGAAGTGAAGTTGGCGGCGTACACGGGGACGAGCCGCGCGCTGTTGGCGGAACTGATGCACGACTGGTGGACAAAAATTGGCTCGACCAAGCTCGGCGGCATCACCAAGCTGATGATGTCGGAGTCGGGGAACTTTCCGGAATTGGCGAAGTTCTATCACGATGAAGTGGTGCAGCGCGGCATCGGCCTGTTCGCGATGGTGATTCAGCGCGGCATGGCTTCTGGCGAGTTTCGCGATGTGCCGCTCAACCTCACCTCGCGCATCGCCTGCGCGCCGGTCATCATGTTGATGCTGTGGCGCAACTCGTTCGATCTTTGTGGCATCAATGAAATCGACCCGGACGCGTTCATTGACGCGCACACCGATATGCTGATTCGCAGTTTGACCGCTGATGTGTCCGTCACCAAAATCAAGGCATCCAGCAAGGGCGCAAACAAGGACTCGAACAAGCGCTGATTTGTTAAACTCACCTCCCGAACATCGAACCGCGCATCTGACACGATTACAAGGCACAAATGGATTTTGAAAAAGCACGATTTTTGATGGTGGAGCAGCAAATTCGCACGTGGGAAGTGCTGGATCAGGATGTGCTCGATTTGTTGTTTGCGGTGAAGCGCGAAGACTTTGTGCCGCCTGCGTATCGCGCACTCGCCTTCGTTGATATGGAAATTCCGCTCGGCCACGGGCAAGTGATGATGCCGCCAAAAATGGAAGCGCGCATCGTGCAAGAAGTTGCGCCGAAAGCGACCGACCGCGCGTTGGAAATCGGCACGGGCAGCGGCTATTTCGCCGCACTGCTTGCGACGCGTTGCGAAAGCGTCACCACGGTTGAATTCCATGAAGACCTGTCGCGGGACGCCGCCGCCAAGCTGGCGCGCGCAGGCATTGCCAATGTGCAACTGAAGGTCGGCGATGCGGCCACCGCACCACTCGGTATGGTCGGTACGCACGCACGGTTTGACGTGATCGTGTTGACCGGCTCGGTACCGGTAACGCCGCAAAGCTATCTGGATTTGCTCAATGACGGCGGGCGCTTGTTCGCGGTCATTGGCGATGCGCCGGTGATGAAGGCGACACTGTTCACCAAGACGGGTGAGGCGAGTTATGTCGCCAGCGAAATTTTTGAAACGGTACTTGCTCCACTCATCAACGCGCCGCAGCCGTCGCGTTTCGAGTTTTGAGCTTTAGCCACGATTGATGCCCGCCTATTCGCAAATCACCGCGCCACAATTGCATGCCCTGCTACAAGCGCCGGAAGACCAGCGCCCGCATTTGCTCGATGTGCGCGAGCCATGGGAATTCCAACTAGCAAAAATCGACGGCGCGGAAAATTTGCCGATGGGGCAGATTCCGGCGTCAATTGATACCATCGAAAAGGCCCGTTCCACGGTAGTTATTTGCCATCACGGGGTGCGAAGTCTGCAAGTCGTCGCATTTTTACAGCATCATGGCTTTGCCAACTTGCATAATCTGCAAGGTGGAATCGCGGCGTGGTCGCGCGATGTCGATCCGCAAGTGTCTACTTACTAGTTGCACCATACTCATTGCACTACACCGTTACTCATCCAAAAATCTGCGGAAATTCACAATGAAACAACGAATCACACCTTGCTCGTTTGTCATTGCTGCCTTGTTTGCGTCACCATCGGTATGGAGTGCCGATCTGCTCGACGTGTATCGCGATGCGCTCGCGCAGGATCCCGTGTACGCATCCGCGCGTGCGCAGCTCGAGGCCAACCGCGAAGTGCTTCCGCAGGCGCGTGCCAACACCTTGCCCGTCGTATCTGCTGCCAGCAGCGTCGCGCGCAATGAACGCAACAACACCTTGGGTACGATCGGCACCAACAGTCTTGGCTACTCGCTCAATCTCACGCATCCGCTGTACCGCAAGCAAAACTGGATCGTTATTGATCAGGCCAATTTACAAGTGAAGCAGGCCGAGGCGGCGTTTGCCGACGTGCAACAAAATCTGATTGCGCGTTCGGCGCAAGCGTATTTCGATGTGCTGTTGGCGCAAGACAATGTGGCCTTATCGGCGGCGCAGAAAAAAGCGTTCTCAGAGCAGCTCGCACAGGCCAAGCGTAATTTTGAAGTGGGCACCGCGACCATCGTCGATACCTACGAAGCGCAGGCGCGCTATGACCTCGCGGTCGCGAAGGAAATATCGGATCAAAACGATCTCGAAATCAAGCGTCAGGCCTTGCAGCAATTGGTCGGCAAATCCACCAACACGCTGGCGACGCTCAAAGACAATGTGGGTTTGACCCCGCCCACCCCCACCAATATGGAAGAGTGGGTCAAAACCAGCGAGGAATCGAGCCCGGTAATTGCGCAGCTGCGCGCCGCCTTTGAGATCGCGAAAAAGGAAGTGTCGCGCAATGAAGCCAGCAATCTTCCAGTGATCGATCTAGTCGGCAGCGTTGGCGACAGCCGCGCCACCAGCGTAAACGTGCTCGGTCAGACCGGCGGCCTCGCCTCGACCAAGAGCGCGCAGGTTGGCGTGCAGCTTTCGATTCCGCTCTACACCGGCGGCGGCACGCAATCGCGCATTCGCCAATCCTTGTCTAGCCGTGAACGTGCCGCGCAAGATGTTGAAAACAGCAAACGCGTGGTCGCACAAAGCGTGCGCCAATCGTATCTCGGTGTGACCAACGGCGTCGCACAAGTGAAGGCGCTCGAAGCTGCGCTGGTCTCGAACAAATCTTCGCTTGAATCCACCATCCTCGGCAAAGAAGTCGGCGTGCGTACCAACGTCGATATTCTCAACGCGCAACAACAGTTATTTCAGGCGCGCCGCGATTTGCAACAAGCGCGCTACAACACGATCTTGAGCCAGTTGCGCTTGAAATCAGCCGTGGGTCGTTTGCAAGAAGAAGACTTGGCGGAAGTGAATCGCTTGCTGCAAAAATAAATCGCAGAACAGGTGAGTAAAAAACGGCGTGAAATTCACGCCGTTTTTTTTACGCCCGTGATGTTTTCTAGCATCGCTTCAAGCGCCCGTACCGTCGAGGGATCGTCGAACAACTTTGTATTGCCTACTCGAATCCGCTCGCGTAGTGACTGCAATGCGGCACGGTCACGCGCGAAGCGCACCGCGATCTCCACGTACTCGTCATCAGTTCTGGCGATCAATTCAGGCACACCCAGCACCTGCAACATCGCCGCCGTCTGCCGCCCGCGCATCATCGGCGCTTGCATCGTGACGATAGGCGTCGCCACCGCAAAGGTGTCAAAACTCGAATTGCCGCCCGAAAAATACGTGGTGTCGAGCACTAGATCGGCCGCTTCGACGGTGCCAAGAAAATGCGGGTAAGTCATCGACGGCAACATTTGCAATACGCGGTTGGTATCCACACCTTCGGCCTTGAACGCGGCGCGGATGCGCTTGAGAAACGCGTCATTCATGGTCGGCGACATGGTGGCAAAAAACGCGATGGTGCAGCCCGGAAGCTGACGTGCAATCTGCGCCACCAGCCGATCCAGATGCGGCAATACCTTGAACAGCCGCTGCGTGCACAGCAAGTAGGGGCGCGGTGTTTGAGGCATATTGGGTGGCAAACTGCGTTGCGAAATATCGGGCATCGGGTAACTCACACCAAGCTTCGGCAGCAACATCAACTTCTCGCTGTACTGCGCTTGGGCACCCGGTGGCTCCGCCAATTCCGCTGACAAGTAGTAGTCAATGGTGGTGAGCCCGGTGGTCACCGGATGCCCATATGCCGCGCATTGCACGGGTGCCAAGCGCATTGCAGCCAGCACTTGTGCATGCGGGTGCATGCCAATGTCGAGATGGATCAACACGTCCAATGGGGTGGCGCGGATCGCGGTGGCCAGTTTTTCCACATCGTCCGACATGCGATAAAAATGTGCGGCACCAGCGGCAATTTTGTCGGTGACGGCGTCGCTGATTTCGCCGCTGTGCCAGACGAATGATTCCAATTTTGTTTGATCGAGTGCGGTGATCCACGCGCCAAAAAAATAGCCGACGCTGTGTTTGCGTAAATAGGCGCTCGTGAAGCCAACCCGCAGGCGTGCAGCGGGAATTCGCGGTTCGATTTTCAATAAAAAGGCTGGAAAGGCGCGCCCCACCACGCGTTCCACGATTGCTGCGAAGCGCCGTTGCAAGTCGGTGTTATCGACTTCTTGATAATTCAAATAAAAAGTCGAATGCGATGACACGGCAATCAACGCTTCGCTCACCGACCAATCATCACTGCCAAGAATTTCTTCTTCAATCCGCGCGAGGCCAGCGATCCAGCCTGCGCGACTCTCAACCAACTCGGCCTCAGACGTGTACAGCGGCGGCAGCGCAAGGTCACGCTCGAACCACACTTTCAACCAATCTGGTCGCGCGCGCGCAACGGTGTCGAGCGTTGCGCGCCCTGCCACCAAATCGCCATTCGCCATCTGCGCGGCACCGAGATCGTATCGCAGTGCAGGATCATGCGGATGCAATTTATCGGCGCGCTGCAACGCCGCCACCGCGCCACCTGAATCGCCCGCGAGAAGTTTCACGTTACCGAGCGCCTCCCACGCAAGGTAGTCGTTGGCGGCGAGTTGCGTAGCGCGTGTACCGGTGGTGATCGCCTCCGGGTAGCGGCCAACATCGGCCAAGGTCAGAGTGAGGTTGATGTGCGCTGCCGCATCGTTCGGCGCAGCCGTAACCGCGTGCTGCAAATGCGGCAGCGCCGCAGCAGCGTCTTTCGCCAACCGCAAACAATTGCCGAGGTTGACGTGCGCCGCGACGAAATCTGGTTTCAGAGTTAGCACGCGGCGATACAACAAAATCGCGCGCGCTTGCTCGCCTGCGTCGCCGTACGCCAGTGCCAAGTTGTAGGCCGCTTCCGCGTAATCTGGCTTGATCGCGATGGCCTGCTCAAGCGTAGCAATGCCCTCTGCGGATTTACCCGCCGCCTGAAACACCAAGCCCAGCGTGCCGAACGCCGGATAGTAGTTGGGTTGCAGCGCAATCGCGCGTTGCAAAAACGCCTCTGCATCCGCCAATTTTTTCAACTGATAACTCGACATGCCGACCGCATACAACGCTTGCACGCTGTTGGTATCGAGTGCCAATGCCGAACGAAAAATCCGATCTGCGTCCTGCACACGACCAGCTTGCATGAGCTGCATACCTTGTTGCAACAGGGCGATGAGGTTTGCGGGTGTAGACATTTAATGCTTCAACGTCAGCGCGAGCGCGGCCATGGTTTTTTCGGTGGTACCACGATGCGCGGCGGCAAACTGGCGTGCGCTTGCGGCCATCGCGTCGCGCCGCACTGTGTCATTCAACAACGTAAGCGCAGCGGCGATCATTGCCTCGGCAGATTCCACCGCGATCATCGCGCCGATTTTGCGCGCCCCTTCAGTGGCCTCGGTGAAATTAAATGTGCTCGGCCCCATGATGACCGGCTTACCGAGCGCGCACGCCTCAATCAAATTTTGCCCACCGACCGGCACCAAGCTGCCGCCGATGAACACCACGTCGGCCATG
Organism: Burkholderiales bacterium; assembly: GCA_043744255.1. Taxonomy (GTDB): domain Bacteria; phylum Pseudomonadota; class Gammaproteobacteria; order Burkholderiales; family Usitatibacteraceae; genus UKL13-2. Next base: position 37,871 of record JAYTVA010000105.1, read on the forward strand.
GCGAGATAGGCGAACATTTCGTTCATCGAATCGCCCAGCCAGACTTCGCAGTTGTCGGCGATGGCCGCGCTGTCAGTTCGTCGCGCGACGTAGAATCCTGCATTGGCGATCAGCGTATGCACTGCATCGAAGCGTTGCGGATGACGCGGCACGATCACTAGCAGGGTCGCAGCACGCGCGGCTGCATCAAGTTGCCGATACGCCGCAATAATCAGCGCCTCCTCACCATCGCGCGTACTCGCCGCGACGAGAACTTTGCGCGACTCAACCCCCGCGCGCCACGCTGCTCCACGCGCGACTAGCGCGGCACTCGGCGTAACATCGAATTTCAAATTGCCGGTCACCGTCACATTCGTCGCGCCCAGTGACGCCAAGCGCGCGGCATCATCATCCGATTGCGCTGCAACCAAGCGCAATCCCGCCAACGCCTCGCGCGTGAGCGCGCGTACCGGGGCAAAGCGAGCATAGCCCGCCCGCGAACGCTCGCTCAACCGTGCGTTGATGAGATGCGCCGGAATATTTGCATCGCGACAACTCGCGAGCATATTCGGCCACAACTCAGTTTCCATAATGAGCAACGCCGACGGCGAAAAATGTCGAATCAACGCCTGCATCGCCCACGGAAAATCGTAGGGCAGGAAGCTGATGGTGGCGATGCCGAGGAACTCTTTTTCGGCAACGTCACGCCCCGTCGCGGTCATGCAGGTCAGTAGCAGCGGTTGATTCGGAAATTCGCTTTTCATTGCTGCGATCAGCGACCCCGCCGCGCGCATCTCACCCGCCGACACTGCATGAATCCAAATCGCACCCTGCAATTTCGCTTGGCGAAATTCACCGAAACGTTCGCCGATATGCGCGCGATAACCCGGCTCGCGGCGTCCGCGCCACCACAGCCGAAGCAACATGAACGGTGCCAGCAACAATAGTAAGCCGGTGTAAAAAAATCGCAGCATCATCGAGGCGTGCGCGGCAGGAGCGGGCGCACCGCGTGCCACACCGTAGCAATGTCCGGTGGCTGCGGCGCATCGCTGGTGCCGCCGCCCAAATTGATCGCGGTCTTACTGCCATAGAGGCCAGTGAGCGCAGGTTGGGTGGACACGTAGATACCGATGGTCGGGCGCTTCAGCGCCACCGCGAGATGCGCGAGGCCAGTATCGACGCCGATGACGACGACGGCGTTTGCCAACACGGTGGCGGCGAGATCAAGCGACATAGCGGGCGGTACAGTCGCCATCGTGAGCGACGCTGCAATTTTTTCGCTGGTTTCCTTTTCGGCGTCACTGCCCCACGGCAGCACCACATGAATATTTTCGCCATTCAATTTTTGCCCGAGCGCGAGCCAGTTTTCCAGCGGCCATTGTTTATCGGCGCGACTGGTGGCATGTAACAAAACAGCATATGAACCCGTGGAAAGCCAAGCGGGGCGCGGCGTTTCAGCCGTTAAGCCATAGTCCGGCGCGCCCGACAGTTGATAACCCAATGCACGCGCGGCGAGCTGGCGGTTACGTTCCACCGCGTGTTGATCGCGGTCGATGCTGAAATGTTGCTGGTAAAAATTCGCGGCCATCGGCTCGCGCGCCACACTTTTATCGAAGCCGGCAATGGGACTGCCTGCCCAGCGCGCAACCAAGGCACTTTTCACCAGCCCCTGTGTGTCGATTACGAGGTCATAGGGACGCTCTGTGAGCGCCGCACGGTCATTGCCAAGATCGCGCCACGCCGCCGGCCGCCACCAGTTTTTTTTGACTGCGCGCAAGCGCATCGGCAGCACGCGGGTCACACCGGGATGCAACGCCACCAGCGGTGCATACGGCGCTTCGGTCACCCAATCAATTTCGATGCCGGGATGCGCGCGCACGAGGTCGGTCACCACCGGCAAATTGTGGATCACGTCGCCCATGGACGAGAGTTTGACGAGGAGTATGCGCACGCGTGCATTTTAGCGGAGGGGGCGGCGCATGCGAACGGTGCATGCGAATTCATCGCGATGATGCAATGCCCTTACAATGTCTGCAACGAAAATATTCCTCAACCGTAACCGCCGTGCCCAACACCAAAATCCCCATCTCCGTCGTCATCATCGCCAAAGACGCCGCCTCGCAAATCGCGGCGTGCATTGACTCTGCGATGTTCGCCGACGAAATTCTCGTCGTCGATTCCGGGTCTGAAGACGAGACGCGCGCGATTGCTGAGGTGCGCGGCTGCCGCGTGATCGGAAAAGAATGGCTGGGCTTCGGTCGGCAAAAACAGTTTGCGGTGAGTGCCGCGAAACACGATTGGGTGTTGTGTTTGGATGTGGACGAACGTGTATCAGATGCTCTGAAGGCCAGTATTGGCGCGGTGTTTGCGGCAGGTGAGCCACTACAAAAAGCTTATCGCATGCCGCGCTGCAATCGCTTTTTGGATCGCTGGTTGCGTCATGGCGAAGGTTATCCGGATTGGTCGTTGCGGTTGTTTCATCGTGCGCACGCGAGCTGGAGTAACGATGAGGTGCATGAGGCGGTCATCACCACGGTTGAAGTCGGGCGCCTCAAGGGCGATTTGATGCACGACTCGGCGGAGGAAGTCACGACCTACCTCGCCAAACAGAATCGCTATTCCAGCCTGCACGCGCAGGCGCTGTACTCGCAGGGCGTGCGCGCGGGCTATTTCAAACTATTTATCAGCCCCTTTGCGCGCTTTGTGAAATTTTATTTTTTGCGCCTCGGCTTCCTCGACGGCGGGCCGGGCTTTGCGCACGTGGCGATTGGGTGTTTTGCCGCATTTGCGAAGTATGCAAAATTGATTGAGTTGTCGAAACGTTCACCAAATTGAGCGCCCGGGTTGGGCTAAAATAGCTATTCGCAATCCCATCGCCGTTAAGCCTATCCAATAATGGCGGCGACAATCCCACCAGACTCTTGACATGATCATCGTAACCGGCGGTGCAGGCTTCATTGGCTCAAATTTTATTCGTGAGTGGTTGGCAAATGAAACGGAACCGATACTCAATCTTGATAAGCTGACCTACGCTGGCAATCTCGCATCGCTGGCCGACGTCGTCACAGATAGTCGTTACCAATTCGTGCAAGGCGACATCGGTGATCGCGCGCTGATAAAGAAATTACTGGCGAAGTATGCGCCCCGCGCCATCATCAATTTCGCCGCCGAGAGCCACGTAGATCGCTCGATTGCCGGTGCGACCGAATTCATCGAGACTAATATCGTCGGTACCTTCGGCTTGCTCGAAGAAGTGCGCGCGTATTTTGGCGGATTGACTGATGTGAGCAAGGCATCGTTTCGATTCCTCCACGTGTCGACGGACGAAGTGTATGGCTCGCTGACCGCCACTGCGCCCGCTTTCGCGGAAACTCATCGGTATGAGCCCAATAGCCCGTATTCGGCATCGAAAGCTGCGTCCGATCATTTGGTGCGGTCGTTTCATCACACGTATCACCTGCCGGTGCTCACCACCAATTGTTCGAACAACTATGGGCCTTATCACTTCCCAGAAAAACTCATTCCGCTCATGATCCTGAACGCGCTCCATGGTAAAGCGCTCCCGGTGTACGGCGACGGGCAAAATGTGCGTGATTGGTTGTACGTCACCGATCACTGCGCAGCGATTCGCATGGTGCTGAACAAAGGGCGTGTCGGCGAAACCTACAACGTGGGTGGTCGCAATGAGCGCACTAATATGGAAGTCGTCAACACCATCTGCGCGCTGCTCGATGAAATGAAACCGCGCGCCGACGGCAAAAAATACGCCGCGCAAATCAGTTTTGTGAAGGATCGCCCCGGCCATGACCAACGCTATGCGATTGATGCAACGAAGCTCGAAACCGAGTTGGGCTGGCGCGCGACTGAAACGTTCGAAACGGGCATTCGCAAAACCGTCGCATGGTATCTCAACAATCCAGCCTGGGTAGATTCGGTGGTCAGCGGCGATTATCGCAATTGGGTTACATCGCAGTACGGAAAGGACGCGCAATGAAACGCAAAGGCATCATCCTCGCAGGCGGCAGCGGTACGCGTCTGTATCCGGTCACACAGGTTGTGTCCAAGCAACTCCTGCCGATCTACGACAAACCGATGATTTATTACCCGCTGACCACGCTGATGCTGGCCGGGATCCGCGACATTCTCATCATCTCCACACCGCACGACACACCACGTTTTCAGGAGCTGCTTGGTGACGGTTCGAAGTGGGGTCTGAATCTGGTTTACGAAGTACAGCCCTCGCCAGATGGGCTGGCGCAGGCATTCTTGATTGGCAAAAAATTTATTGGTGATTCATTGTCCGCGCTGATCTTAGGCGATAACATTTTTTACGGCCATGACTTTTCCAGCCAGTTGCAGCGCGCGGCCACCAAGGCCGACGGTGCCACTGTGTTTGCGTATCGTGTGCATGATCCCGAGCGTTATGGCGTTGCAGAGTTCGACGATGCTGGAAAGGTGATCTCGCTGGAAGAAAAACCCGCGCAACCCAAGTCGCACTATGCGGTGACCGGCCTCTATTTCTACGACGAAAAAGTCTGTGAACTCGCAGCCACCCTGAGGCCCTCGGTACGCAACGAGCTCGAAATTACCGACCTGAACCGACTCTATCTCGATCGCGGTGAACTCACGTGCGAAGTCATGGGGCGCGGTATGGCATGGCTGGATACCGGCACCCACGAGTCGCTGCTAGAAGCGTCTCAATACATTGAGACGATTGAGCGGCGGCAGGGATTGAAAATCGCGTGCCCGGAGGAGGTCGCCTACCATCAGGGCTGGGTTGATGCTCAACAAATCGAGGCGCTCGCCAAACCCATGCTCAAAAACAGCTACGGACAGTATTTAATGGCCATGCTGAAAGAGAAGCTGCTCGGATGAAAATTATTGACACCGCAATTTCGGGCGTAAAAATTATTGAGCCGCCTGTTCATGGCGATGAGCGCGGCTATTTCTTCGAGAGTTACAACGAACAGAAGTTTCGCGCTGGCACCGGGATTGCACCCAATTTCGTACAAGACAATCATTCAAAGTCCGCACGCGGCGTGGTGCGGGGCTTGCACTATCAAATTCCACGCGCACAAGGCAAGCTAGTACGCGTGGTGGTCGGCGAAGTGTTCGATGTCGCTGTCGATATTCGCCGTTCGTCCCCCACGTTTGGCAAACATATTTCGCTGATTCTCTCGGCCGAAAACAAACGCATGTTGTGGGTACCCGAAGGTTTTGCGCATGGCTTCATGGCGCTCACTGACGGTGCGGAGTTTTTGTACAAGACTACCGACGTATGGGTCAAGGAAGACGAGCGAACCCTGCTGTGGAACGACCCCGCGCTCGGCATCGACTGGCCGCTAGATCGCGTCAACAATTCGCCCTTGGTCAACGCAAAAGATGCCGAAGGCGCACTCCTCAAAAACGCCGACTGCTTCGCGTAACAATCAGCATGAAAATTCTCATCACCGGTAAAAACGGCCAGCTTGGTTTTGAATTGACGGAAATGTTTCGCCATGTCGGTGAAGTGATCGCACTGGATCGCAGCCAACTCGATCTCGCCAAGCCCGAGACTATCGCCGACACGGTGCGCGAAATTAAACCTGATTTGATTTTGAACGCCGGTGCATATACCGCCGTCGATCTCGCCGAAAAGGAGCGTGACAGCGCGGTTGCCGTGAACGCCATCGCCCCCGGTGTACTGGCCGAAGAAGCCAATCGCCTCGGCGTGCCGATCATTCACTACTCCACCGACTTTGTATTTGATGGCCGTGCCACCGCGCCCTACCGCGAGACTGATGCGGTCGGCCCCCTCGGCATATACGGCAAATCAAAACTCGCCGGTGAAATCGCCGTGACTTCCGTGGCGAAGCAACACCTCGTCATGCGCGTCAGTTGGCTCTACGGCAATCGCGGCAAAAATTTCTACCTCACCATGCTGCGTCTCATGCGCGAGCGCGATAGCCTCGGCGTGGTCAACGATCAAATCGGCTCACCGACGTGGGTACGTCTCATCGCGCAAACGACCAAAGCGGCAGTGCGGTTAGATGGCGGTCGCGCAGAACTTTCGCTCGCCGATGGCCTGTATCACGTCGCCAGTAGCGGTGCCACCTCATGGCACGGCTTTGCCTCGGCGATTTTCGCGGGCACCCATGACGCCGAGCGCAAGGCCAAAGAAATTCGCGCCATCACCACCGCCGAATATCCCACGCCCGCGCGGCGTCCCGCGTACTCCGTTCTTGATTGCGCAAAAATTACGCAGGCGCTTGGCGAGCCCATGCCCGCTTGGGATGCACAGTTGGCGGCGTGCAGCAAAGAGCGCGGCTGACTCAACAAACCCGCAGTGGTAAACTAGCGCCTCAAGGTTCACCACGCGCTCGTAGCTCATTTGGATAGAGTGTCGGCCTCCGAAGCCGAAGGTGGCTGGTTCGAATCCAGTCGAGCGCACCAATTTTTAGGTTGGCACCAGTGACGTTTGTCTTTTGGACACGGTTGAGCAAACCATAGAGTCGTCTACCAAAACTACAAACTCAGATGATAAGCCACGCTGTAAGCGCATTATTTGGCGTCCTATTGGCCTTAATGATTCTAAAGTTGCTCTGGAATGTGGGGCTACCATTCGCTCTCTGCTTTAAGCCCGACTGGGTGTTGAGCACGAACCAGCAAAACATCTCACTTGGGACAGGTTTTGAATTGGTTGGGTTGGTGCTTGCGAGCCTGACGTCGGCATTTCTTGATTGCAAACTCCTGCTATGCGCTCCATGGTTCGTGTTCGCGAGCGGCCTTGCAGGTATCGCGATTTCATATCTGCCTTTGGTGGCTTATTTTTAGTTCAGTAGAATGAGTAACCGTTAATTGCAGATTCACGTTCGAGACGAAGTTCTAGCAAATCAGGTTAGGTGGGTGGGATGCGCCAGCTTCTGAACTTTTGGGCCACCAGCTCAAAATTACCCGAATCAGCCACGGACAAAATGCCTAGCATGTGGGCGCAGCGCACGGCAAAGTTTAGAAATCGCGCACCGAACATTCGGTAGCAGCGTTCTATACGCTATTCAACCCTTGTCATTTTGAGTCCAGTGTCGTCGGGTGAAGAATTGCCGCGCCACCAATCGGCGATGCCTCTACTTGCCGACAGCATGTTTCTTGGCATGCAGCAGCCCATGATGACAAGGTTTGGGTAACTAGCGACGCTGGCGACGAATAGGCACCTAGCCAATTCACACCCCACCTTCGCGTAAACTCCGGCACTCATTTCACCGCTGAAGAATTGCATGCTGCCGTCTATCGAACAACGTCTCGCCAAAGAAATCGCTGCCAAGCCGGCGCAAATCGCTGCTGCTGTCGCGCTACTCGACGAAGGTGCCACCGTGCCCTTCATTGCCCGCTACCGCAAAGAAGCCACGGGCGGGCTCGATGATATTCAGTTGCGATTGTTGGAGGAGCGGTTGCGTTATCTGCGCGAGTTGGAAGAACGTCGCGCGGCGGTGTTGGAGAGTATCGACGCGCAGGGCAAACTCACGGACGCGTTGCGTGCTTCGATTGACCACGCGGACGACAAAACCACGCTCGAAGATTTATATTTGCCCTACAAACAAAAGCGTCGCACCAAAGCGCAGATCGCGCGCGAGGCAGGCTTAGAGCCGCTCGCCAATGCTTTGCTGAAGGACCCCACGCTCGCGCCTGACCTTGAGGCACAAAAATATTTGCGCGCGGAGCCCGTGGACGCAGAGCACAAAGACACCGTGGTGCCCGACGTGAAAGCGGCGCTCGAAGGTGCCAAACAAATTCTGATGGAGCGTTTTTCCGAGGACGCGGCGCTCATCGGGCGCATCCGCGAATTCTTGATTACGCATGGCGTGGTCGAATCAAAATTGATCGACGGTCAGGCGGATAAGGGCGCGAAATTTTCTGATTATTTTGTCTACTCGGAAACGTGGAAAACCATTCCTTCGCATCGCGCGCTGGCGTTGTTCCGTGGCCGCAACGAGGGATTTCTGACGGTGGCGCTGCGCCTCGATTCTGAGGAAGAAAAGCCCGCGTGGAGCGCGCCGTTTAATCCGATTGAAGACATGATTGCGGGCTTCGCCAAGATCGCGAACAAAAATCGTGCGGCCGATAAGTGGCTGTGTGAAGTCGTGCGCTGGACGTGGCGCGTGAAGGTGTCGCTACATCTGGAAACTGATTTGATGTCGAACCTGCGCGAGCGCGCTGAGGTAGAAGCGATTAATGTGTTCGCGCAAAATTTGAAAGACTTGTTGCTCGCCGCCCCCGCTGGCCCGCGTGCGACCATGGGGATTGATCCCGGCATTCGCACCGGTTGCAAAATCGCGGTGGTGGATAACACCGGCAAGGTGCTCGCCACCACCACCGTGTATCCGCACGAGCCGCGCCGCGATTGGGACGGCGCGTTGCATACCTTGAGCGCGCTCGCGAAAGAGCACGGGGTCGATTTAATTTCGATTGGCAACGGCACCGCCTCGCGCGAATCCGACAAGCTCGCCGCCGATCTCATCAAGCTCTTGCCGGATCAGCGCATGACCAAGATCGTGGTTTCAGAAGCGGGTGCGTCGGTGTATTCGGCATCCGAATTCGCGTCGAAAGAATTGCCTGATCTCGATGTGAGTTTGCGCGGTGCGGTGTCGATTGCGCGCCGCCTGCAAGACCCGCTCGCTGAGTTGGTGAAGATTGATCCGAAGTCGATTGGCGTGGGGCAATATCAACACGACGTGAACCAAAGCCAGCTCGCACGCGGGCTCGAAGCGGTCGTGGAAGACTGCGTGAATGCCGTCGGTGTAGATGTGAATATGGCGTCAAGTGCCCTATTGGCGCGGGTTTCGGGGATATCGGCGTCAGTGGCGCAAAACATCGTCAATCATCGCAATGCCAACGGCGCATTCAAATCGCGTGAAGCGTTAAAGGCGGTGCCGCGTCTTGGCGACAAGGCGTTTGAACAGGCCGCCGGGTTTTTGCGCATCGCCAATGGCGACAATCCGCTCGATCAATCGAGCGTGCATCCTGAGGCGTATCCGCTGGTAGAGAAAATTCTCAGCGAGATCAACAAGGATTTGAAATCGGTGATGGGCGATGGAAAATTATTGAAGTCACTCAACGCAGAAAAATACGTCGATGCCCGCTTCGGCCTCCCGACCGTCACCGACATTTTGAAAGAACTCGAAAAACCCGGCCGCGATCCGCGCCCTGAATTCAAGACTGCGACGTTCCAGGACGGCGTGGAAAAACTAAGCGACCTGCAACCCGGCATGATTCTCGAAGGCGTCGTCACCAACGTCGCCGCGTTCGGCGCGTTCGTCGATATTGGCGTGCATCAGGACGGCCTCGTGCATATTTCTGCACTTGCCGAAAAGTATGTGAAGGATCCGCGCGATGTCGTAAAGGCCGGGCAGGTGGTGAAAGTGAAGGTGATGGAAGTCGATGCGAAACGAAATCGCGTTGCGCTGACGATGCGACTCAATGACTCGCCAGCGCCGAGGGTGGTGGGGCAAAAGCCTAGTAATGACGGGGGTTTCAAGGGAAAAACATTGCAAAGTGTACGTCCTGCGGCGGCTTCGCCTGCTGCCAGTTTGGATAAATCCAGCGCGATGGCGGCGGCGTTTGCGAAGTTGAAAGAGCGTGGCTAAGGGGCGGAGGTTCGATGCGGCGGCGTTCGATGCGGCGGCGTTCGATGCGCTGGCCTTTGGCCGCGATGGGTTTTGTCAGGTCGATCAACTACTAACTCTTGACGAATGCGCGCAGCTTGGCGCGCAACTCGAACGAGCAGAGCCGCGCGCAGGCGAGCGACACCTTCTTGACCATCCCGCCCTTGCTGCGGTGCTGGCGAATCCCGCGCTCACCTCGCTGATCCGCCACGCCCTCGGCGCGCATGTGTTTGCATCCGAACACGCGCAGCCGTACGCGTTTGCTTATAAGGCAACGTTGTTCGACAAACATACTAATGCGAATTGGTTAGTGGCGTGGCATCAAGATGTCTCGATTCCAGTGGCGGCGCGCGTCGATCAAGCTGGGTGGCGCGGCTGGTCGGTGAAAGACGGTGTGGATTACGTGCAGCCACCCACGCCGGTACTCGCTTCGCTGGTGGCGCTGCGTTTGCATCTGGATGATTGTGGACGTGATAACGGTCCCTTGCGGGTGCTTGCCGCGAGCCACACCTGCGGGCGTGTGGCGCAGGATGACATTGCCGCGCTGGCGCAATCGCATCATGAGCACATCGTCACGGGTGCCGCTGGTAGTGCCCTGTTGATGCGGCCGCTATTGGTACACGCGTCGTCCAAGATGCTCGCGACGAAACGACGGCGTGTGTTGCATCTTGAATTTGCGGCGGATGAATTGCCGGATGGGTTGCAGTGGCATCGGCAAGTTTGCCTTGGCGTAGACACCAAAAATCCCCCAAGCGTCTAAACGCTAAGCACCGTGATGGCTTGCCCCCTTTAGAAAAGGGGGCGGTATCTCGCGATCTTGGGTCAGCGAAGAACCGGGGGATTTACGGTGGTGGCAACTTCGACCTCGCACAAATGCGCATCCCAATGCACGAAAGCTTCTTGACCCGCCTCCATTGCATCCATCACCCAAACCCCGCATCATGCGCACATGGAAAACGCAAAAAACACTGGCCCACTCACTGGCCTAAAAGTCATCGAAATGGGCACGCTGATCGCCGGCCCATTCTGCGGGCGCCTTCTTGCTGAATTCGGTGCCGAGGTCATTAAGATCGAAGCACCCGCCACCGACAAAGATGACGGCGGCGACCCGTTGCGCAAATGGCGCAAGCTCTATGACGATGGCGATGAAAAAACCTCGCTGTGGTGGTACGCGCAGGCGCGCAACAAAAAATCGGTGACGATCAATTTGCGCGAAAAAGATGGGCAAGAAATTGTCCGCAAACTCGCCGCCACGGCTGACATTCTCGTCGAAAATTTTCGCCCCGGCACCTTGGAAAAATGGGGTTTGGATTACGACACGCTGCGCAAAATCAATCCTAAACTCATCATGGTGCGCCTCTCCGGTTTCGGCCAGACGGGGCCGTACAAAGACCGCGTCGGCTTCGGTGCGATTGGCGAATCCATGGGCGGCATGCGCTATATCACCGGGTATGCGGATCGCGCGCCGGTACGCGTTGGCATCTCGATTGGCGATTCGCTCGCCGCGATGTACGGCGCGATGGGTGCCTTGATGGCGCTGCATCATCGGCATGCAACTGGGCGCGGACAGGTCGTGGACGTGGCGCTCTACGAAGCGGTGTTTTCAATGATGGAATCCATGCTCCCCGAATTCGGCATGACCGGCTTCGTGCGCGAGCGCACCGGCGCCAGCTTGCCGGGGATCGTGCCCTCGAACACGTATCTGTGTGGCGATGGGCAATACATCGTCATCGGTGCCAACGGCGATTCGATTTTCAAACGCATGATGCTGGCAATTGGTCGCGCCGACCTCGCCTACGATGAGGCGCTCGCTGACAACGCCGGACGTGTCGCGCGCACGCAGGAACTCGACGACGCCATCGCGGCGTGGACGGGAGCGCAGACCCTCGACGCGGCACTCGTGATTCTGGAAAAAGCCGACGTGCCGTCGGGTCGAATTTTTTCGATAGCTGACATCGTCAAGGACATGCAATATCAGGCGCGCGGGATGCTTGAGAAACATCGGCTGGGGGATAATGCCGAGATCATGGTGCCGGGCATCGTGCCGAAGCTTTCTGAAACGCCCGGAAGCACCCAATGGCTTGGGCCCAAGCTCGGCGCGCACACCGCAGACGTGTTGCGCGATATTGGGGTCAGCGATCAGGTGCAACGTGAATTGAGGGCAAGAGGAATCATTTAATGGCAGCTAGGATCCACATCAACGAAGTCGGCGTCCGCGACGGCTTTCAAATCGAAAAAAACATCATTGCGACTGAAACTAAGATCGCGTTGATTGACGAACTTTCGCGCACTGGCCTCGCCAAGATCGAGGCGACTTCATTCGTGCATCCAAAATTTGTGCCGAACATGGCGGATGCGGAAGCGGTGTTGGCGAATATTCAGCGGGTACCGGGCGTAAAAATTTCCGCGCTGACGCCCAACGTCAAAGGTATGGAGCGCGCGGTGAAATGCCACGCCAGCGGTGCGACCATCGACGAGATGAATCTGTTCATGTCCGCCTCGGAAACACACAACATGGCGAACGTGAAGCGCACCACGGCGCAATCGCTGGAGGATTTTGCGGTGATGGTGCCAATGGCGAGGGCGGCTGGCATTCGCACCAATGGCACAGTGTCGACCGCATTCGGTTGTCCGTTCGAGGGTGTGGTTGCTGAAGCACGCGTGCTCGACTTCGCCGAAAAATATTTGCGCATCGGCGTTGATAGTCTCACCTTCGCCGATACCACCGGCATGGCCAATCCGCGTCAGGTGGAACGGATGATGCGTGCGGCGGTCTCACGTTTTCCGAATATCGAAATCACCCTGCATTTTCACAACACACGCGGCATGGGCTTGGCGAACGTGGTGGCGGGCATCAACGCCGGTATCACGCATTACGATGCCTCCATCGCGGGACTCGGTGGTTGTCCGTTCGCGCCTGGTGCAACGGGTAATATCTGCACGGAAGATTTGGTGAACATGCTGCAAGACATGGGCATGAATACGGGCGTGGATTTAGATAGGCTGCTCGCAGCAGCGGTGAAAATTCCTGCCATCGTCGGGCACGACGTACCGGGGCAGGTGATGAAGGCGGGCAAGTCACTACATTTGCATCCCGCGCCGGATAAACTTTATTCAGTTTGAATTTTGTAAAAGGAAATCATGATGCGTAAAAAATTATGGATTGCACTGTTGGCCTCAATCTCATGCGCAGCGACCGCTGCTGATTTCAATCGCGTGCAGGTATTGAACCAAGGGCAGTTTTTGGCGTTGTCGCGTGACCTCGGCAGTGCGATTGCGTATCGCACGGTGGCACCGTCGGTGAGTGTGGGCGTCGCTGGTTTTCAAATCGGCGCGGAGTTGTCGGTGGTGAATTTGGTGCGGCGAGATGTGTACGCCGGTGCCAGCACGGACTCGCTGCCGTCGAGCCTCGTATTGCCCAAAGTGCACGTCAATAAAGGCTTGCCGAATGATTTCGATATTGGTGCGTATGTGTCAGGTTCGACCGGCACCAAGGTTCGCGTGTATGGCGGACACCTCGGTTACTCGATTGTGCGCGAAGGATTTTTTGCGCCGTACATCGGCGCGCGCGTGATGGCGAGCCGCGAGACCGGCGTGAGTCAACTTGATTTGAACTCCATCGGCACCGAATTGTTGGCGTCAAAAAAACTCGCGTTCGTGACACCGTATGCGGGTGCCAGCGTGTTCCGCACCTCTAGCTCGCCGAGTGGCATTGCCACCTTGCGCGGCGAATCGTTTACCAAGCAGCGCCTATTCGCAGGCGTGAATGCGAGCATCCCGGTGTTGGGCTCGGTCACGGTCGAGGCGGATCGTTTGGATGGCGTCACCAGTGTTAGCACCAAGTTTGGTTTTAGTTTTTAGCGAGAAATTTTTGAATCGTAGGTTTTGGAGGAGGTCGGTATGTTGAAAAAAATAATGGTTGGCGCATTGGCAATGATCGCAGCACTGGTGAGTTTCGGTGCAGCGGCGCAGGGCTTGGAAAAAAACAAAATCACCATCGCCGTCGGCGGCAAGAGTCTTTTTTATTATTTGCCGTTGACCATCGCCGAGCGGCAGGGCTACTTCAAGGATGAAGGGTTGGAGGTCGAAATTCCGGACTTCGCCGGCGGCGCAAAAGCGTTGCAGGCGTTGGTGGGTGGCAGTGCCGACATCGTCTCCGGTGCGTTCGAACACACCATCAACATGCAGGCAAAAAAGCAGCCGATCAAGGCCGTGGTGTTGCAGGCGAATTTTTCTTCCATCGCGCTGGTGATGGCGAAGGAAAAAGCCGCGAATTATAAATCTGCAAAGGATTTGAAGGGCTTGAAAATCGGCGTGACCGCGCCGGGATCATCAACCAATATGTTCGTCAATAACCTGTTGGCGAAGGTTGGCTTGAAGCCCAATGATGTCTCCATCGTCGGTGTGGGTGCTGGTGCTGGCGCAGTGGCCGCAATGGAAAAAGGCGAGATTGACGCGTTGTCCAATCTCGATCCTGTGCTGACGCAGTTGGAAGCCACCGGCAAATACGTCGCCGTGGCCGACAGCCGCACCGAGAAGGGCATGCAGGACATTTACGGCGGCGATTATTTGGCGTCGTGCCTCTACGTCAACGAAGACTTCATCAAGAAAAATCCACGCACCACGCAGGCCGCCGTCAATGCCACCGTGCGCGCGCTCCGCTGGATTGCCAAAGCCACGCCTGAGCAAATCATGGCGGTGGTTCCAGAAGCGTATCTCGCGGGCAATCGCTCGGTGTACAAACAGGCGCTGTTAAAAAACATGATTGGCTATTCGTTGGACGGGCAGATGAACATGAAAGCGGCGAACAACGTCTACGCCGTACTGAAACAATTTGAGCCATCGGTCATTGCAGCGGGTGCATCGATCAATTTGCCCGCGACCTTTGACAATAGTTTTGCGGTCAAAGCGGGCGCGAAATATAAATGATGAATGCGTGGAAAGGCTCGCCAGCCGTGCCTTTCCAGCCATCGACACTGCCCGTCATTCATGTCGCCCGCGCTCGCGCTTAACAACATCACCGTCACGTTTTCCGCGTCGTCCGGTAACGGCTACACGGCGGTCAAAGACACCACGCTCACCATTGCTGACGGCGAATTTGTTTCCGTGGTCGGCCCGACCGGCTGCGGAAAATCTACGTTGCTGAACATCGCGGCGGGTTTGTTGAGGGCATCCTCGGGCGAGGTAAAAATATTTGGTGAGCCGCTCGTCGGCATCAACGCCAAGGCGGGTTACATGTTTCAAGCCGAGTCGCTGATGCCCTGGCGCTCCGCACTCGATAACGTAACGGCAGGGCTGCAGTTTCGCGGGGTTGCCGCCGACGATGCGACCGCACAAGGCGAGGCGTGGTTAGAGCGTGTGGGATTGGCAGGCTTCGGTGCGCGTTATCCGCATCAACTCTCCGGTGGCATGCGCAAACGTGTGGCACTCGCGCAGATGTTAATCCTTGACCCCAAGATCATGCTTATGGACGAGCCGTTTTCGGCACTCGATATTCAGACGCGACAGTTGATGGAAAACGAATTGCTGCAATTGTGGGAAGCCGATAAAAAATCCGTGCTGTTCATCACGCATGATTTGGAAGAAGCGATTTCGTTGTCAGATCGCGTGGTCGTGCTCGCTGCGGGGCCGGCCACCCATCCCATCGGTGAATTCATGATCGACCTGCCACGTCCCCGTGATGTTGCCGAGATTCGTATGACGCCAAGATTTCTGGAATTGCACGAGCAGATTTGGAGTGCGATGAAAGAGGAAGTGTTGAAGGGGTATCAGCAGACGAAGAATAAGTTGGTGGTTTGAGCAGCAAAAGACTGGCCACGACTATCAGACGGCTATCCGCGTAACCTCCGTAATTGTTTGCGGTTACGTAAAGATATTGAAGGCACGCACAATTTTTTCGCACAATTAAAGGGAAATCCATGAACGAATCCAGCACGCCACAAACCGGCACCAACCCGTACTCTGCACCGCGCGCAAATGAAATCGCCAATCGCGAGGACGAGACCCCGCAGGAAGTGAAAATATTTTCTATCCGTGGACGTATTGGCCGCGTACGCTACATCGGGTACAGCATCGGACTATCGATACTCATCATGCTGGTCGGCGCTGCCTTGGGCGCCGTCACTTTCGGCATCGGCATCTTCATCGCCTACATCGCGCTGATGGTGATGCAGTTCATGCTGACGATTCAGCGTTGCCACGACTTCGATACATCGGGTTGGCTGAGCCTATTGGTGTTGATCCCACTCGTCAATTTGGTTTTCTGGTTCATCCCCGGTACCGACGGCGCAAACCGGTGGGGCAACAACACCAAACCGAACAGCGGGCTGGATATTGCGCTAGCGTGCATTGTGCCGCTGGTGTTCGTGATCGGTGTCCTCGCGGCAATCGCCATTCCGCAGTACGCGAAGTACGTTGAGAAAGCGAAGCAATCGCAAATGAAGTAGCGCAATGCGCCGCCACAAATACCTCTGGCTAATCCAGGTCGCGCTCCTCCTAGCGATCTTCACGATCTGGCACGCCCTCACCGCACCCGGCCTCTTGCCGAATTTTGTATTCGACAACGACAACAAGGCCGCATTTTTTTTCGGTGAGCCGTTGCGTATTTTTAGCGCGATTTGGGAGTGGTTTAGCGGCGGCGAAATTTATCCGCATCTATGGGTTACGCTGCAAGAAACAGCGCTCGCATTTAGCATCGGCACGTTGCTCGGCCTTGGCATTGGTCTGTGGCTCGGCCTCTCGCCGCTGGCCTCCGCCATTGCTGACCCTTACATCAAAGCGGCCAACGCGATGCCGCGCGTGATCTTGGCGCCGATCTTTATGGTTTGGTTCGGGCTGGGCATTTGGTCGAAGGTGGCGCTCGGCGTGACGCTGGTTTTTTTCATCGTGTTCTTCAACGTCTATCAAGGCGTCAAAGAAGTCTCGCCGGTGGTGCTGAACAACGCGCGCATGTTGGGCGCATCGCAAGCGCAGTTGCTGCGCTTCGTGTATCTACCGTCGGCGACCTCGTGGGTATTTTCGAGTTTGCACACATCCGTTGGTATGGCGTTTGTCGGTGCGGTGGTCGGTGAATATCTCGGTAGCGCAAAAGGTGTCGGCTATCTCATTCACCAAGCCGAGGGCACCTTTGATATCAACACCGTGTTCGCGGGGATTTTGGTGTTGACCGTGTTCGCGCTGCTGCTCGATTACGCGGTCACGTTCGCGGAGAATCGTTTGCTGCGCTGGCGGCCAGGGCAGGCAGAGACAGTGTAAGCAGCAGGTCAAGCAGCGGTGGCCCGACGCGCAGAGATGACGATGGGCTCAAGGCGCTCCACCCCCATGCGTGGCGCAGAGATGACAATCGTATCCAAGACTTGCGTGGCCATCGCTGACTCAGTGGCGCGAGCTTCGAAGCTTGTGAAAGCGGTACCAACGATGCCAACAAACATGGCTGTAAGCAACGCGCTGGCGGTGATGGTGTCTTTCAAATTACTGTTGGTATAAGCGTTTTTCATCTTGATCTCCATTCGGTTTTGGTTGCGATGGAGTCACTGTAGGCGCACCAGATTACCGCCTCAAGACAATTGCGATGAGTTGAAGAAATCGCGACATGAAATGCAATATTTTCATCGCGGGCGAACTGCTCATCAATTAAGCAATGCCGCAAACACCGCGCCAGCGCTCGCTGTCGAAGTGGTGTGGATGTATTTTAAATGCGACATGTTCGCAACCACTGTGTGGCATCCGCACCACTCGCAGCCCGGCACTGGTCATCAAGCTGCACGCCACTGCGCTCACACCAGTGCCACCACCGGATGTGCCGATTGCAGTGATCCCGCACGAAGCCGAGCAACCCGTCACTTCTATCACTGGCCCGTGTCCACGGAGGCCGCGCCCGCTGCAGAACTCGCAATCCGCGCATCGAAGCCAACATACGAAGTGGCCGCGCCCTCGCAGGCAGTCGGCGTCGACTGTCCGAATTCGTGTGAGGTAGAGACGAGCATGAACTAGCCGCCGCAAGCGCGGCGGGTCGGTGTTGACGGTGATGTGATTGCGCGATTTGTAGTCGGTGCGAACAGCACCTATTCGCGACATTGTTATCGTGTCGTCAGCAGGCTCGATGTTGAATCGCGCGGTGACGCCGGTTGTATCGCAATTTCAATGCGCGGGGCGGGGGTAGAGAGTGGTGGTGGCAGCGACGTTTGCGTTTCGGCTGGCGGATTACTGCGCAGCTAGGGCGGAACAATCGGGATAGGGGCGGCCAGTGTATCTGACCGATCCCCTCCCACACCACCACGGCATGCGGGTCCGCACCGGGCGGTTCGAGAAGTTGAGGTCATG
>JAYTVA010000106.1:0-14900 GCA_043744255.1 Burkholderiales bacterium
TTCTCTCGGAAGGTCTCGACCTTCCTCGTTCAGTCGAGCGAAAAATCACACGCCCATCGACTCATTCTCGAACGCGCCCCCATGAAATATGCAGGCTAGCCTTAACCCTCTTGCGTCGGGCATCCCGCGTACTGCCGGTTAGGTAACAACCGCTCACGCTTCATCACCACGCTATGCGATGCCACCCGCGCGTTCGCGCCGATGTCAGCCCCATAGAGCAACACCGCACCGCTACCAACCGTCGCGCCGCGACGAATGTGCACATGGTCGATCTTCAGCACGCGATCTTCAAACGTATGTGCCTGAAACAGCGCGCTCACGGTGGCGTCGTCTTCAAAATTCAGCATGTCAGGATCAACGACCTGCGCGAAGCCGCGTCCCAACACCACCCGCTTGCCGATACGCATGCCCACTAGCCGCAGGTAAGCATTCAAAAATAGTGTGCCCTCCAGCGCCGATAATCCCGCGCGGGTATAGATGCCCCACGCCACGTAGAGAAAATCCCAGCGGCTACACCAGCACGACCAGAGCGCGTGTTGCCCCGGTTGCACGCGACCGAGCAGGCACCATTTCATCGTGAGGATGAGTAAAGCAAAAAATAATATCGGCAGTAAATTCAGCAGCGGTACAACCACGAACAGCAACATCGACGTGCTGAATCTAGATTGTGCAGCGAGTACCGCTTCCAGCCACAGCACGACCGCGATTGTAGGAACAATCGGTAACGCGATCCGCCCCGCTTCCCACATGACGCGATTCCAGTAGCGAAGTCGCGAAGGCTCGTGCGTGAGGCTGCGATCAAGTGCGACGACCTCGCGGCGCGGCAACGCAAACGGTGGGTGGCCGAACCAGCCGCTACCCGCACTCACCGCGCGATCATCGGCGACTGTACTCACGCCTAGCAAAAAATCATTCGGCAAATCTTGACCCGCCGGAATCACGACGTGGTTGCCGAGAAAAGTATTGGTGCCCAAGCGAACGTTCGCCAGTGTTACTGTGCCATTTCGCACCCGCGCGCCACCGAGGTAAATACCGTCGGCAAGAAAACATGCGGGACCGATTTCAACTAACTCCGGCGCGACATCAATGATGGTGCTGATCTCGCAGCCCGCACCCACGCGCATCCCCGCCGCGCGCAACCACACTGGCCAGAAAAGCGTGCCGCTCAACCAATCGCCCGCCGATTCCAGCAACTCGCTCTTCAACAACACGCGCACGTAAGCCGGGCTCCAACAACCAATCACGCCCGGCTTGACGCGTCCCACGGCATGCATCAACGCGACTTCGGTGATGAGCGTGATTGGCACCGCCAGCACAGCCATGAGCGCCACCGAAAAAAGCATCGTGGCGTTGAGGCCGTCTGCCGTCAGCCATGTCATCGCCTGTTCCGCGCTGATGCCGAGCGCGAGCGCTGCGCCGATCACCAGTAGTTCGAGTGGCAAGGCGAGTGCCGCGAGCACCGCGCCGCGCGCGAGCAATAACAAAATGCTGAACCGCAACGGTGAGGCTGCGCGCGCGTCCTCGCCAAGCGCCGCGCCCATCGGCGCTTCACCGACCATTGTGGCTGGAACACCGCTCCAGCATTGGTTGTCGCCCGCATGCGTACCCGTCGCCACCGACGAAAGCGCCGTGACATGCGCGTGCGCACCAAGGCTGGTGCCCGCATCCATACCCGCACGCGTATCAAGCGAACTTCTCGCGCCCAGCTTGATCACACCGACCATAATCTCACCGTGATCGAAGTCCACCAACCGCAGCGCGACTTCGCGACCCACTGCCACATCGTCACCGATTTCTAGCAAATCCCAACCACCTTGCGTGAGCATCACCCCGCGTTGTATGTGAACCCGCGCGCCAATCCGCGCACCGAGGCCGCGCAAAATGTATTGCAAGAAAATCGTGCCATCCAATGCGCGCCACGGCACCAACATCGCCGTCGATTGCACGATCCAGTTGCGCAGAAAAAATGATCCCCACACCGGCGCGCGTGTTGGTACGTAGCGACCAATCAGCGCGCGCTTCGCAGCGATCAGTAGTAGCGCGGCCGCAGCGGTGTACGCGACCATGCCGACGATAAAAATGAGCGGACTCAGTAGCAACAGCGGCAGTGCGCCGAGATGGTCATACAACATCGGCAGCAGTACGAACGTGAGCAGGTACGAGAGCGACGAAACGAGGATCAAGCCGAGCAACAGCCACAGGCCTTGCAGACACGTGACCAACACCGGTCGGCCGGGGATGCGTGCAATTTGCTCAACCCGTGCGGACGTCGGTGCCGTCCGCCCGTGTACGTTGGTGGCCAGCGCCGCCGCGCTGCGTGACGCATACAGATCACGCACCGTGATGGATTCGGTCGCGGGGTCATCGCGCAGTTTGGAAATCACCATCGCGGCACTCAGTGAATCACCCATCAGTTCCGCAAAAAAATCATCGTGTACCGAGATTGCGCCGCGACCGGTCAACACCGATTGAAACGCCGCGAGGATCGCGCCTTCCACCGGGTTGCGAGCGGATAAGATGCTGCGCGCTTCATCGGCAGGTTCAGCAGTCAACACGGGTAAATGCTTGCGGTCACATTTGCCACCGACGGTGGTGGGCAATGCAGCGATCAGGCCAAAGCGCTGCGGCACCATGTACACCGGCAGTGTGCGTTGCAGCTCGGCTTTCAGCGCCGCGAATGCCGGCGGTGACTCAACCGACGTTGGCACGACAAATGCGACCAACATCTGCTGCACACCATCGCCTTGCACATGACACGCGGCCTCACGCACGCCCGCGCAATCGGCGAGCCGCGCCTCGATGGCTTCCAGTTCAATGCGGTAGCCGCGCAGTTTTACTTGTGCATCAATCCGCCCGTGATAGTGCAAATTGCCATCCTCATCGCGATGCACCAAATCGCCAGTACGATAGATGCGGCCATGCAAAGCGTGGTGCGGAAATTTTTGCGCGGTCAGATCAGCGAGATGACGATAACCACGCGCGAGCGCGATGCCCGATAGGCACAGCTCGCCCTGCGTGCCATCGGCAACATCGTTCAATTCTGCATCCACCACATGCGCATGGATGCCCGGCACCGGACGGCCAATGGTGATCGCACTATTCGCGGTGATGTCAGTGCGCACGCTGGTCACCGTGCATTCGGTCGGCCCATAGCCATTCACCAGCCGCCGCCCGCGACTCCAACGATCAGCGAGATCGCGCGGCAGCGCCTCGCCACCGACATACAAAATGCGCAAATTAGGTAGCGCCGTTTCAGGATCGTCACAACCCGTGGTGCGCAACAGCGTTGGTGGTGGGCACAGCACGCTAATGCGCTCGCGATGCAGCCAAGGCACGAGGTCCGGGCCCAATCGCGCTGTCTCATCACTCATCACCACCACCGCCGCACCCGCCGACCACGCCAGCCACGTTTCTTCCAGCGCCGAATCGTAGGAAGGCGACGAGCCCTGCGCGACACGATCATCCGGCGTCAACGCGAATTCGTGCATGTCAGACGCCATCAGATTGACGATGCTGCGATGCTCAATCATCACGCCCTTGGGACGCCCGGTGGTGCCCGAGGTGTAGATGAGATAGGCAAGACTCTCCGACGTGAGCCACGCTGGCGCGGCGGGTTGCATGCTGACCGGCGGCACCGCCGCCGCAACGATAATGCGCGCGGGGTCGAAGCCAACCGCGCGCGCACGAACTTCGCCCGCAGCGTCGGTTAACAATGCGACGGCGTTCGCATCATCGAGGATTTGTTTAAGTTGTTCGTCAGGAAATGCGGGGTCAATGGCCGTGTACGCCGCGCCCGCACCGAGCGCCGCCAACTGCGCGACATAAAGATGTTCCGAGGTGCGCGGCAGCAAAATGGCGACCACGGATTCTTCGTGAACAAATTTCGCCAACGCGCACGACAGCGCATGCGCCCGCGCGCGCAAGGTGGCGTAGCTGAACTGCCGCCGCTCGGAGTGTTCAGACGGCGGCACATCGAGCGCGATGTGATCTGGCCAGCGATCCGCGCTGTGTTGGAAGAAGGTATGCAGCAGGGCAAGGGCGAGCATCTGGGGATGTGTCCGCATTAGCGGCATGATTGGTGAAAGGCGCGCAAAAATTTCTTTCTATGGGCAGACTGCGCGCAGATTAACCGAAAAGTAGCCGACGGTTGGTGTCGCGTACGTTTGGAGTTTTTTCCAACGGATTTAGCCTACACCAAATCGAGGATTGGTCTATATTCAGCCAGGCATCAACGACGCGAAAGGGTGGTATGAAAATTTTTGGGATTGTCGTGGCCGCAATTGTGGCGTTAATAGCTGCACTGGCGATTTTTATGTACGTGTCGGTTACACAGTTTCCGAAGTGGATGGCGGAATACGGACCCGAGTTGCCCATCGACGCGCGCGCGAAAGCACAAGCAGCGGAGGCGACGCTCGTGGCGGCGAAGGGCGACTATGATCGCTGGGTGGCACTCAGCGATGCGGTGTACTGGCGATCTACCCAGCCGAACCCAGATGGCGTGGCGGCTGTAGCGAGCGAATTGCTCGGCATAGCAGAGCGTTACAAAAACGATTGGAACTACGGCAACGCGATTCACAAAGCGAATTCAGCGTTGGGCCGCCTCGCGTTGCGCGGCGGCGACAAAGAATCGGCGAGAAAATATTTGCTCGCTTCTGCGCGTTCGAAAGGCTCGCCACAAATGAATTCCTTCGGGCCGAACATGGGCTTTGCCAAGGAGATGATCGAGGCGGGTGAGCGCGAAACGGTGCTTGAATACTTCGCGCTGTGCCGACAGTTTTGGGAAATGGGGCAAGGTCAACTGGATGTATGGACGCGCATGATCGGCGATGGCAAGGCGCCAGTATTCGGTGCAAACCTACTTTATTGACGCGCCGTTACCGCAGTTGCGCCGGATCGTAATAAAACTGCACGCGAAAAATCTTGTCGTCGCGCCAACGTTGCAACGCCAGTTCATCGAGCATTCGGATCTTGCCTACTGGATCGGTGATGTCAAATATCCAGTGAATCGCGCGCCTCCTTGCGCGGTCACAGTTGCATGCGTGGTGCGAATACCTTGCACACGCGTCAGCGAGGCGCGCTCGTGAGCGACCAGCGCCTCGCGGCCAGCGCGACGCGGCGATACCTTCGCTTGCATCGTCACGTCGGGTGTGTAGAAGTCATCGATGGCCTTCACGTAATCACCCGCTTTCACAAGTGCGATGAAGGCATTCGCTGGCCGGCTGTCGGCGTAGGGATGGAATCAGAGTGGTGGTATCGCAGCGCGCGCAACGCAGTTGCTGATCCGCAATTGGCGCGAACGCCATCCCGCCAGCCGCACCTGCATTTTTCTACCCGTGCTTCTTCCGCGCAATCTCCGCCCCCGCACACAGCGCGCGCAATTTCGCCAGCGCGATATCGCGGCGCATCGGTGCCATGCCGCAGTTGGTGCACGGAAACAGTTTGTCTTTCGCCACATATTTGAGCGCGGTCTCGATGGTGGCGGCAACTTGCTCGGGCGTTTCCACCACGTCGCTCGCAACATCAATCACGCCGACCATCAGCTCTTTGCCTTCGAGCAATTTCATCAAATGCGGTGGCACATGCGAGTTCGCGCACTCAAGCGAGATACGCTTAATGCGGCTCTTAGCGAGTGCCGGGAAAATTGCTTCGTACTGATTCCATTCGCCGCCTAGTGAATCTTTCCAAACTTGATTCGCCTCAATCCCGTAGCCGTAGCAAATATGCACGGCAGTGGTACAGGTCAAGCCTTCAATCGCGCGATGCAGCGCGTTGATCCCCCACACCTCAACGTCCTTCATGTAAACGTTGAATGCGGGCTCATCGAATTGAATCACATCGACGCCATCGGCCTCAAGAGCGCGCGCTTCCTGATTCAATAATTCGGCAAGTGCCATCGCCAGTTTTTCTTTGCTGCCGTAGAAGCGATCCGCCACCGTATCGACAATTGTCATCGGGCCGGGCAGGGTAAATTTTAGGGTGCGCTTGGTGTGTGCCCGTGCGAGCCGCGCCTCGGTGGCGTGTGCGCGACCTTTCAATTTCAGCGGGCCGACGACCACCGGCACCATCGCTTCGTAACGGTTATCGCGAATGCCCATTTTCACTTTGTGTTCGAAGTCGATGCCCTCCACAAACTCCAAAAAGCCATGCACAAAATGTTGCCGCGATTGCTCGCCATCGCCGACGATTTCGATACCCGCGTCTTCTTGTTCCTTCAACCAAATCAGCGTCGCATCGCGCTTGGCCGCGTCGAGCTCTACCCCCGCGAGTTTCCATGGGGCCCACAATTTATCCGGCTCCGCGAGCCATGAGGGTTTGGGCAAACTACCGGCGATGGTGGGGCTGAATAGTGACATGGTGATCCTCCTTGATGAGCGCATATTGTACGAGCGTTGCTCGCGCGCCGTGTGCTGGTCGTGTTGATTCGGGGCAAGGATTGGCGAGTGGGAATCTAGGTGTCGGTAGCGTAAGCGTGGTTCGCAGTAGGCCACCGTTCACCGTGAGATTGACACCGCGAAGGGCAAGTGTTCGAATGAAGGCATGCATCACGCTGCCGAAGCGGCTCGCCGCCGCGCTAACCCATGAGCACTGAGCGCCAGCGGCTGACTCTCGCCCTCCTGCTCTCCGTGCTGTTTCACACGCTGCTATTGAGCTTGACGCTCAGCGGCCAACCGCTTGAGTTTCTGGCGTTGGATTTTCTTCGTCGTGAGCAACCCGTTGCGGTGCCGGATTTGCGCGCTGTGCTTTTGCCCGCGCAGGCCACGACCACGGAGCCAGTGAGTACGCCGGCGGCGGAGGTGCCGCCGTCCGCTTCGATCAAGCGTGCGGTGGTCGAAGCAGCGGTGCCGATGCCATCCGCGCTACCACCTGCGTCGCCACCCGTGATGTCTGAGCCGCAAGTTAAGCAGACGCCAGAAGTCGTCGTCACGAGCGCCGTCGCTGAAGTGATTCCAGCCGCTGAGATTAAGGTGCAGGCGGTACCAGCGCCGGAGGTTGCTGTTGATGTGATTGCTGTGAAACCACTTGCCCGCGCCGAGTCCCCCACAGAAGCATTACCGACGATGGCCGCCGCGCCAGTCGTGATCCCCGTGCCGGAATTGCTCGCCGTCACGCGCGCTGACGATCCGACGTTCGCGGTGCCGGTGTCATCGTTGGTGCCGACGCCGGTCGTCGCGGTTGCGGTAAATCCGCCGAGTCCTGCCAAGGAGACGCCTGCACCGCAAGCCACCGCCAACGGGGCGCAGAAGCGCGAGGAGCAACAGCGATTGGCCGATCAGTTGGCGGTGGCAGACGCCACGCAACGCGAAGCCGCCCGGCAAACCGCAGCGCGCGTTGAGGCGTTGCGGGTAGATGCGGAACGCAAAGAGGTTGCACGACGGGAAACCGAACGACTAGAAACCGCAAGCGCGGCCGCCGCTGAAGTGGAGGCCAAGCGCCAAGAAGCCGCGCGACTCGCGGACGCACAACAAGCCGTGCAACGAGACACAGAACGAGAAGCACGGCGTGGAGCACAGCTAGAAGCACAGCACCGCGAAGGCGCACGGCTGGATGCGCAACGGCAGGAGGCGGCGAGGTTGGCAGAGGCACGAATTGAAGGGCAGCGCGAAGGGCAACGTGAAACGCAACGTCTGGAAGCGGCACGCATGGAAGGTGCGAGGCGCGAGACCGAGCGCCGAGACGCCGCACGACAAGTGGCAGCACAGCAAGAAGCCGCACGCGTCCTCGCCGAAAAAGAAGAAGACGCCAGACGCGATGCCCGCCGTCAGGCAATGGGGCGACAACTCAATGAAGAGGTCGCGCGCCGCGACGCCGTCGCAAATGCGGCAGGGTCGGACGGGTTATTGCCACTCTCGTTGAGCACTGCGCGTCGCGGCCGACTGTGGGGGCGCAGCGACCCCAATGCCGAACTCGTTCTGTACGCGGAAGCATGGGCGCGCAAGATTCAATTCAATACGCCAGTTGAAACGATCCGTGAAGTCGCGCAACGGCCGCACACCAGCGCCATGGTCACGGTCGCGATGCGCAGCAATGGTAGCGTCGAGTCCATTACCTTCGTACTCTCCAGTGGCGTCGTGGAAGTCGATGAAGCGATCCGCCGCATCGTGCAAAGCCATGAGTATTACCGAGCGTTCCCGCCGGTACTCGCGCGAGATTTCGACGTGATTGAGCTGCGGCGGACTTGGCACTTTGATGCCGCGATCCGGATCGACTGATTGGACCGTGTCAGCCTTCGGTCGATTCGGGACGTGCCGTTCTAGCGCACCGCACTGACCGCCGATGCTACCGGTAGCTTCCATCCCGACACCGCTGTCTGGTTGTAATTCACCTGCTGCGTGAGTGCCCGCAATTGCGCCGTTGCTGGATTGTTGCCGCCGATCGTGAAACGGTCTTGCAGGTAATTGGGCGGAATCGATTGATAGTTGAGCACGGCGCGCACCACTTTGACTTGCGCGGCAATGGTTGCTGGGATGCGATAGGTGACAAGATCGCTACCCGCGCCGTTGAAGTAGCCGGGGCTTTGCACGGCGTCCACGGCGATCGGTTTGGTCCACGCGGCAAATGGGCCATTCGGCTGCCAGCCGTTTGGAGAAAGCCGGTTGTCCTTGACGACGTTGGCGATGGCCAAAAAGCTGGTGGTCAGCAAGCCCGCCAAGTCTTGCGCGCGCTCTTCATAAATTTGCACGCTGCTGCTGTCGGTGATGGTGCGCCAATGCGGTTGGTATTGCGTTTTGCTGAACTCGGTGACGAGCGGTTGGCCGCTGTCGTCGATCAACACGCCTTTGTCGTTACTGCGACCGGACGACCACAACACTTTGCCATTGCTATCGCTTGCCGTGAACTCAATGTAGGCGCGGCGAAAGCCCACGCCGGATGGTAATTTGTGCCCCGCTTTGTTGATCACTTCGACGTCCACGTCCAGCCCGCTCGCCCCACGGCGATGCGCGACAATCGTGATCGACGCAGTTTTGCTCTGCATCTGCGCGGTGGTCTCGGCAATCGCCAATTCCAGTCGTGGCACAAACTTGAATGTCGATGTGTCGTAGTTCGGGTCGCCCTGGGTAAGGCCAAGTTGCTCACCAAACTGCTTGAACATTTCCAGCACAAAAATATTGGCGCCGACGAAGGTGTGGCGTCCGTATTCGCTGCGCGGAGTCAGCGTGATGTCCGCCGCCGGGGCGGTGCTGGCGAACGTCTTGCCGTTGGCGTCAACGTAGGTGTCGTCCTGAATGTTGGCGATTTTGCTGGTGATTGGCGCGCCATTCATGGTGCGTGGCATGTGGCACTGCTGGCAGGTCTGCGGGGTCGCCCCTGGCGTTGGCGGCGCCTTGGTCTGAAAACTGCTATTGAGCCATTCGAGATAGGTCGTCTGCTCGTGCGACTTGGGTTGTTCGCCGAAGCTCTTTCGGTCGTACGTTTTCTTGGCGTCGAGGATTGGCGTTTCGACCACATGGCACGAGCCGCACATCGCTGGATCGGTAATCGCGTCGCCATGTTTCGGCGTTAAGCCGACTGAATTTTGCATTGGATATTGCACGACTTTTTGGTACGGTCCGAACACGGTTTTCGGGTCGGTAATGTTGAAATTTCCGGTGAAGCTCGCCTCGGTGCCGAGCCCATCGCTGGTCATGCGGTGGCAAGCCAGGCAAGAGATGCCGTCGCGGGCGAGGCCGCCGTACTTCGCGTCGGGGCCGGTGGTGGCGAGGAAATTTTGATGGGTGAACAGCGCGCCAGGTTGGTCGATCAACAACTGCCGTTTGCCCATCACCCCGTGGCAGTTGTAGCACGCGTTGTCGATTTCTTTTGCGACCGACGGGTACAGCAGCGTCTCCGATTCGCGTTGCGCCTGAAACACTGGATCGCGCGCGGCGAGGCCCATCATCGACGCGCCCCACTCGCCGAACGGCGAGAAATTGGCGAGCGGCGTGATCGGATAATTCCACGACGGCAACTTTTGCGGCCACGTCATGTGCGCCTGCACACCGAAGGCAAGGTTGCTGCCGTCGTGGCAGCCCGCGCACACGTCGGACGTCACAAACCCGGTCGGCCCCTGCGACCCGACAATCACCTTGCTGTCCGCCTGCGAAGGGATGTAGGCGGGGATGGTCGGTGCGGTCTTGCTTTGGCTGGGGGCAGGTGCGACCAGTGCAAGCAAGCCAATGCGCGCGTGCAACGAGCCGCCGCTGAGACCGCTGGCAGTTGGCCGGGCCGTTCCGCCAAACGTCATGGCGAGATTGCTCAACGATGAAAATGTCAGCTCACGCGTGCTCGCCGAGCCATGGCAGGCCACGCAGTTCGGGTCGTAGAACTGGCCACCAAACTGGCCATCGCCGCCCTTGCTCGGATCAATCTTGT
This sequence comes from Burkholderiales bacterium, assembly GCA_043744255.1. Classification (GTDB taxonomy): domain Bacteria; phylum Pseudomonadota; class Gammaproteobacteria; order Burkholderiales; family Usitatibacteraceae; genus UKL13-2. The sequence goes on from JAYTVA010000106.1 coordinate 10,351, forward strand.
TTTTGGCTGGATCGACAAAGCCCCAGTACCAGCCGTCAAACGACGCACTTTTTTGCTTGACCATCAGCGCCCAGCCACTCACCGCGCCAATCACGCCGTTGTTGTCGGTGTACATCTGCTTCAGGATCACCGCGCCGTCGGGGATAACGCCATCCGGTCGTCCTGCTTTCAGCCACGCATATACCGACGGTGCGTAGTAATTGAATACGTAGCCGTGCACCGAGCCGGTAGCCGACGGCAGCGGCCCGCTCATGCGCGGCGCAGCGTCGTGCGGCCAGTTGAGCAATTGCGGGCAGCCCGCCCAAACAAAATTCGCCACACCCTGCATATTGCTTGCTGACAATGGTTGCATGCACGCCGTGGGTATCGCTGTTGCGGCGGAAGGCACCAGTGCTCTCGCGGGCTTCTGCGCGTGGCTAATATCGATGCGGGTGGCGAGGAACAGGAAGAGGACTGCACCCGCAATGGCACTGCCCGCGCTGCGGCGACGACCACATCCAGTGATGGCAACTACTGATCCAGCAGATGGCTGATTCATGCGACGCTCCTCGTGCGCCGATGTCACCGGCGCTGGCAAAAAATCGTTTGTCTTAACAACGAACTTGCGGGTGCTATCGGCTTGCGTGGTGCTTGCAATTAACATAATAGCGGCATCGGGCGGCAGCATGGCAAGTTTGGCGCCTCTTCAAAACCACATCGCAATATCAATATTTGGCGGGGTTTTCGCGGCGAATGCGGCTGATGACGACCGCCAATACTTGCGTGTTGGGTGTTTCGACGGGGAAATTCGATCTTGCGCGATCAATCAGGATGTTTAATCGCCGCGCCGCCGCCCGCCGGAGCACCAGCACAGACGCCCGTTTCCATCAGCCGATGATCGTCGAGTGCGCGCAATCGCGCCAAGCTGCATTTCAACGAATTGACATGCCCGCAATTCACATGCGCGCGAAATCACGTTCGTCGCGAATCACGTGTGGGCAAAATCGGCGTTGCCAAAAACCGCGTTCAACCGGCGCCGCGTTCACCCCGCGCCACGCGCACCGGCGAAAGCCGCTCCGTTTTCGGGATGCCTTTTGAGAATTGCAATTTGATGAGCGGCTAAAGCCGCGAAAAATCGTCGTCATCTTCCGGCAATTCGATCACGCAATGCAAATGGTCCGGCAGTGTCACTCAACTATGAATGGTGAACGGATGCCGCCGCCGCACATCACGAACCACATCGCGCAGCAAGTCGATGTGGCGATGGCGCAAGTCGTGGCCGTGACGTTTCAGCAATTTGACCGGGAAGAAGTAAGTGCCGCCCGGGGCGGTACGCGCGTCGATAGTCAGACATGCGGCGAGTATTGCAATGTCATGCGGGCGATGCAAGGCCGCAATCGTAGTCATGTCGTAGGGTGCAATGACGCGAGGCCACCCCGTAAGCGAAGCGCATTGCACCGAATGTAGTGACGAAAGGTACGCCACCAAACATACTACGGCCCGATTGAGCTAGTTGATGGAACGCCGCGTCATTACGAGAGTTTGCGGCGAGTAGTAACCGATCCCATTCGTTGCCGCACTCCTCTAGTCCCGGTAATCGAGCGTCACGTCCCCACCCGCCCAATCGCGGGAATACACACCGCTTTCCACCAAGCGATGAAACGTCGAATACGGCCAATCCTGTACGCGCGACACCAAGCCATGTTTCATGGGATTGATGTGCACGTAATCCATATGCGCCTGAAAATCACGTTCGTCGCGAATCACGTGTTCCCAGAAGCGACGTTGCCAAATCCCGCGTTCGCCGCGCGCCGCGCGAACCGGTGAGAGCCGCTCCGTCTTCGGGATGCTTTTTGAAAATTGCAATTTGATGAGCCGCCACCGCAACGAAAAATCACTATCACCCTCCGGCAATTCGATCACGCAACGCAAATGCTCGGGCAGTGTCACCCAACTATGAATGATGAACGGATGCTGCCGCTGCACATCGCGAACCACATCACGCAGCAAATCAATGTTGCGCACGAGCAAGTCGTTGCTGTGACGTTGCAGCAAACTGACTGTGAAGAAATAAGTGCCGCCGGGGCGGTACGCGCGTCGATAGTCAGGCATGCGGCGAGTATTGCAATGTCATGCACGCGATGCAAGGCCGCCAGCACATTTCATCCGTAGCGTCCGTAGGGTGCAATAAGCGAAGCGCATTGCACCGAATGTCTTTGCCATGGGTTCGCCGTCAAACATACGGCGCAATGCCCGTTGGTTATTGCGCCCTACGAGCTACAAATGGCAATTGACCTGCTGGAATAGCGACGGTGAGTACGAAAAAACCGTGATGTACGGTAAGCTACAGTGACTTAATCGGGCGCTTCCGTATCGTGAAATTCCTCGGTACGGAAGCGTCCCTTGAAAGGAGAAATCCATGACGATCAAAATCATGAAATTCGTGCTCTCGTTGGTTATGTTGGTGCTGATGAACTTCGCGTTCGGGCAAACGGGTGGTACTGGCGGGGGCATCTTTCCGCTCAACCCAACTTCGGCAGATACCATCAAATTCGGGATGCCACCCCTGAGCTGCGGGGGACCCTTTGTTGGCAATCCCTATCGTGTGAGCATGTCGCAAAACAATATTACGATCTCAATCGGCCCACAATCACCCATCGGTATTTCTCTCTGCCCCCCAAGCACGCCGAGCGAATGGGTTGATGTTGGTCGATTACCCGCTGGAGACTACACGGTGACAACGGTCACCGGCCCGAGCAACTATGCGATCTCTGAGGTCATTCGCAACGTCCCGTTCACCGTGACCGATGCGCGCGCAACCAAAGCTGCGCCTTACGTTCGTCTCGACTACACCGGGTTGTGGTGGGATCCCAATGATTCTGGCTGGGGCCTGTTCATTTGGCAGGATGCGAACAGCAAGAACGACAGTATGCTTGCTGCATGGTTTACCTATACAGCGGATGGTAAGCCCGCTTGGTTTGTGTTTCAGCCGACGTGGGCGACCCTCTACATAACAGCGAGCGCTGACCTTCTACAGACAATGAAACCACCGGGCCCTACCAGCCCGCCCCCGGGCGCAACGAGCCTCACAACGGTGGGAACAGCTAGGCTCGATTTTTCGGGAGGCACCGGTACTGTCCCGGGCGGCGCGTACCCCGACGGCGGCAAAATCACCTACAGCTTGCAGGGTGGCCCGTCGATCACGCGGGGGATTGTGCGTTACAAGCCGTAGCGGGGTACAACCGCTCTCATCCCGTGCGACCTGTTGCTTCGAAGCGGCGCGATAGCGCGCTAATCTCCGACCGGCAACGCGGACGCGTCCACCCACTGCGCCCCCCAAACGTGGCCGTCGGGATCAGTAAAGTCGCGACCGTACATGAAGCCGTGGTCCTCAACGGGATTGATGTCGGCGGTGCCACCGTTGGCGGCGGCTGAGTTAGTCATGGCGTCAACTTCTTCGCGTGAGGCGCACGAGATATTGAGCGCGACTTCGCTGGATGTGTTCGGTGGGATGGAACGAGTGGTGAACCTGCGCCACTTTTCGTGGGCCAACAGCATCACGCTGATCGTCTCACTCCACACCATCAGCGCCGCGCCATCGCCACTGCACTGCGAATTGACCTTGAAGCCCAGCGCGGTGTAAAAATCTTGCGAGGCGTTGAGGTCAGCAACGGGCAAGCTGATGGTGATCGTTCGAGACATGGTTCGCGCCCTTCGTGGTTGATTGCCGCGCAGTGCCTGCTCAGTCGGTCACCGCGCCCTTGCTCGCTGTCCCCACCAACTTAAAGTACTTGCCCAACACCCCGCGCGTATACCTTGGTGCCGGTGCCTTCCACGCTGCGCGGCGCTTGGCGATTTCAGCTTCCGCCACGTTTAATTCAATGAGCAGCTTGTGCGCGTCGATGGTGACGCTGTCGCCTTCGTGAATGAGCGCGATCACGCCGCCCGCGTACGCTTCGGGTGCGACATGGCCAACCACCATGCCCCACGTGCCGCCAGAGAAGCGGCCATCGGTGATGAGGCCCACAGTCTCGCCCATGCCTGCGCCAATCAGCGCGCCTGTGGGGGCTAGCATTTCGGGCATACCCGGGCCACCTTTGGGACCCAAATAGCGCAGCACCATCACGTCGCCGTGGGTGATTTTGCCTTCTAGAATGGCTTTGAGTGCCGATTGCTCGTCGTCAAAGCATTTGGCAGGGCCGGTCATCACTGGGTTTTTGAGTCCGGTGATTTTGGCCACTGCGCCTTCAGGGCTAAGGTTGCCCTTCAAAATCGCCAAGTGGCCTTCTTTGTACATTGGTTTGTCAATTGGGCGAATCACGTCTTGGTTGGCGCGTGGCACATCGGGCACGTCTTTTAATACCTCGGCAATGGTTTGGCCGGTGATTGTGATGCAGTCGCCATGCAAAAGGCCAGCGGCCAGCAGGGTTTTCATGACTTGGGGAATGCCGCCTGCCAAGTGCAGGTCTACCGCCAAGTATTTGCCTGAGGGCTTGAGGTCACAAATCACGGGCACTTTTTTGCGCATGCGCTCAAAGTCGTCAATGCTCCACTCCACACCCGCCGTGTGC
>JAYTVA010000107.1:0-54233 GCA_043744255.1 Burkholderiales bacterium
CTTGCGGTTGCTTTCATGGTCGATCCTTCTGTGTTGGGATCGAGCAAGCATGCGCAATTCAAATGCAGCAAACAAGTCTGGGGTTGGTGGAGCGCTTACAGATGTAGAACAGTGGCCGCTTCCAATGGAGTTTGAATTTAAACATGATCCGCAGATGGGGTTGCGGGTGGGGGATTCAAGGAGGCGGATGAATTCGCGCAGAATACCCGCTTCATGAAACGCCAATACTGGCGAGCAGTTTGGGGCATCGGTGAAGTTTGGCTAGGCAATTTTCACGGACGCATCATTCGGCGCATTGCCCGTTGGTTAATGCGCCCTACGAGCTACTATCGTAAACGCCAGTATCCGCGAGGGTTTCGAAGAAGTCTTGTCGGCGAAAGAGTTGATGCCGGTGAGGCAGCAGACGACGATAGATGCAGCATAGCGCGCAACTCGATGTGGCTACGAACCAACTTTATACGCCTTCAACTCTTGCCGGATCGTGTAGCGAATCGTTTTTTCGATGCTCTCGGATTGCATCGCGTGCTTGAGCGTTTCGTTAATCAGCGTTTGGTAGCCACGCTCGCCAGCCTGCGTTTTGAAATGCTCAACCACGGCGCTGTCGAGGTACATGTTTACCCGCTGTTTGGCAGGCAACGCCACTGGCAACACCGCACCTGAGGGCGCGCGCTTTCTCAACACCAGCTTGCCGGCCGCAATGTCGGAGGCTCGGATTGGCTTTTCTTCAAAAGTGTTCGAAGTAGATTTTTTGCTCATAGCGGTCTGCCTTTCTCATCGAAATGACGCGAATGTCTTCGTCGGTTTCAGTGGTAACGATCAACACAACGTGGTCATGCATCAAACCTAGCGTGATAAATTTCGTCTCGTCGTACGCGAACCGATTGTCTTCAAACGTCACCGTTTGACCACTCTCGATGACCAGCTGCGCATCAGCGAAATCATAGCCGTGCTTCTTGAGGTTGGACGCGCGCTTGACCGTATCGGACAAATATCGCATAAACATATTGTATGTATATTTATGTGTATATTCAAGACATGCCAAATCGGCTGACCGTGATGGCGAGAACATGAAAAATAAACATCAAGAAAACCTTCGCAAACGCGCGCGCCTTACCCACCGTAGCAACAAGTGGAACAGCGGTCGCGGCAGCGTGTTCGCGACGCATGTGTTCGAACCTGCGCGTGCGCTGATTTGGTGGGATGACATCAGCTTCATCTTGAACAAGCGCCGCGTGATGGTGTGGTGGGTGCATCCGCGCATGAAATACAGTGATGCGATCAATGACGCCGCGTGGAAAGCCGCAGGCGAGCCGCCTGAACAGGACGACTATTTGTTTACCGGCGAAGCAATCTACAAACCCGCAGGCCGATCACGCAAACGCATTTATGCGTACCAATCTGCACCCACTCCTGCCGCGCGCTCCGCGTACTACGAACGACTGTGGGAGATTGAACGCCAACTACAACGCGACGGCATCGACCACACCGTGACGACCGCCGTGTCAATCACGCAATTGAACTGGTGTACCGGCGTGGATTTGTGCGTGCCGTTAGAGATTCGCTGCCAAGCCGATGCGGTCGCGCTCGCCGCACTGGCGCGCAGGCTGCTCACGCGCGAAACCACGCTGGCGGCTGAGTTTCCGGGCTATGCGTATGGTCGGACGGCGTGGCTGGCAGAGGCAAAAGCTCGGGAAGAAGATGCAGAGCGTCTGCGTGCGGATAGTGAGCAACTTCCCGCCTAGTGGGGCGTTTCAGGCTTTTTTGGCTGGTGAGGCTGGTGTGTTGTTCGGCTTGCCGGTGGCCTTTGAGGGTCAGGTTACGCGCAAGGTCGCGAGGGGCGAGGTCCTCAGCTTCGGCGTGTCGCCAGAGGATTAGCTGCATGTTGGGTTTCGTACCTGTGGAATGCTGACGGTGCATCTGCATGGAGGCGGCATTCGTGCGGACGGTTCAACGGGGTCGTGCATGCCCGATGCCAAATGACCGGCCGCCGTCATATGTTGATTGAAGCCATAGATGGCGGCGGGTTTGCGGAATACGGGTTAGCGGCGCAGTTTCGACACCACGAAATCGGTAGCAATTTTCGTTGCGAGATCGAGGTTTGCAACGCTTTGTTGCGCTGGGTTTGCGCCCTCCTTCGTTCGGAAACTGTGATCGCCGCCAGTGACCACTACACGCGCTTGATCTTGAATCTGAGCCGCCGCGCTGTATAGAAATTTGCTCGGGCAAATCGGATCACTTTCACCTGAGAGAAGCAAAATCGGTCGATTGCTTGTTTTTAATCCCTCGTAGTTTTCAAATACCGTAGCAGTTGGTTTTTCATCAACTTGCGAAACGCAAACTGGTGTCAGCAACAGCGCCGCGCGCGCACTAGCATCGTCACGAAAAACCCGCCATGCGACCAGTGTACCGAGCGACTTTCCTCCCAACACAAGTTGCGTTGGATCGAGCGCTTTGTTTGATTTGACGGTTTTCAGGACAGCGCGAAAATCTTCGACTTCGCTCGCGAGTTTTTCCGATGGCTTGCCCGCCTTTGGGTCTTTAGAAAAATACGCCCAATCGAAACGTACAACCGCAACACCTTCTTCAATCAACGATTGCGCCAGTTTTTCCATCAGCGGCAGACGCGCGTGGTAGCCCTGTCCTGGCGCTAACAACAGCGCTGGAAAGGGGCCGACGCCTTTTGGAAGATCGGTGAGCACCTCGATACTTTGTCCGCGAGGCGTATCGATCTTTGTGACTTCCGTAGAACCGCAGGTCGTCGACGCGGCGAGAGAAAAAACAACTGCGACCGCATATAAGCTTTTCATGATTTAGCTCTTAGATTTGAGGTGACTGATCGTATCAGGTTGTTTGCGGACGAGCGGAAAAATTCCGGCTTACAAGAGCCATTCGCTCAACCAACCAGAGTGAACCCCCTCCCCCGCACGCGGGAGAGGGTGCCCGACAGCCCGGCTGGAGCTTGCGCGTAATGGGGATGACATCACCGACAGGCAGCAGCCCCAGCGCTGTACCAACAAGACCCGACGCAGCATCGCGCGTTGACGCCGTGAAGTCGCCGGCACTGGCGCGATCAAACGTTATCTTGCCGGCGCTATCCGTCGAGGCAGTACGCGTGTCGATGAATGCACCGAGCGCGGTAAACGTCGCGAGTGAGGCGGGAACAGTTGCGCCGTTGGCGTCGACGGCGAAGTGGAAAACCACGACCAATTTGCGCCGTTTCATCTGAAAAATGCCTGTTTTGCGCCGCAGGTTTTAGGGCAACCGAAACTGTTTTTTCAATCCAAGAGACTTAACCCGTTGGTATCGCCCGATATTTCACGCCAGGCAATTTTGCGTAATCCGCATCCTGCGTCCAGAGCGTGGCATTGAATTCTTGTGCTGTAGCGTAAATCATGGCATCGGCCATCGCGAGCTTGGTTTGCTGCGCGACGAGCGAGGCGGCGATAGCGCGCTGGTCGGTGATGGGGACGACGGCACAAGAGCGCATCGCATCAATGCAATCCTGCACGTCATGCGCGGGCACGAGCCCGGAGAGCCGCTTGTGTACTTCGTAAATTGCCACCGCAGGCACGATAAGCTCGGCTTGATTTTGGATGACTTTGCGAAAGTATGGCCCATTGGCAGAGGCCAAGAAATAGGCGAGCCAGCCGGAAGAATCGACTACGTGCATTTCAATATTTCTCGCGCACTTTGGTGATTTTCAATTCTCCAAGATTTGCGGACTTCAAAAGCCCGTAGCACGCGGCAAGCGGTTTGCTCGGGCGAATAACAATTTCTCGATCACGCACTTCAAACGCGATCTCGCTGCCCGCTTCAATGCCGAGTTGTTTGCGCATGGCAATCGGGAGCGTTACTTGCCCTTTGCTAGATACGGTGGCTGCGGATTTCATGTGCTTTCCTACAAATTAATATTTGTAAAGAATAGCATATTTGGTAAAGGAATAATTCACCTCGGCTAGGCTTCTGGCGCGGTCTACCACGTCACTTCGCGCGGTGATCGCCGCGAGCCGATCTTTGACGACGATACCGACCGCGAGACCTTCCTCGCCATCGTTGGGCAGACCGTCGCTCGTTTCGATGCCGTCGCGCTGGCCTATTGCCTGATGGACAACCATTACCACCTCGTCACCCATACGCGCGAGTTGATTAGCAGGGAAAATGAGTGGTTGCAAGACTTGACTCTTTTGGGCTGACCCTTTTGCGCGCCCGCGCTGCCCGTTTGGATCGAAACACTTCATCAAACCAGTGAAGCCGGGAAATGGCCGATGACAGCATCAAGGTACGCCGTAAGCATCAAGGCAGGCTGTACCAAGTGGACCGACCACCACCGTGCATCACAAGTTGCCGCTTGTCCACCAGCTTGCGGAAATGTTCCTTCAACGTATTCTTGCTTGCGCCTGTGGCGCGGGCAGCATCACCCATCGTCACGCGGCCTTGGTCGCGAGCGTAATCGAGAATGCTGATTGCCAGTTCCGGCATGGCCGAGAGCGCGAGTTTTTCTCGCTCCATTTTCACAGCGAGTCGGCGTTTTTGCTGCTGCATCGCGCGCAGAAAAAACGCAATCCATGGTTGCCAGTTTGGCTTCTCGGTGCGAATGGTGCTTTGCGTCTGCCGCAGTGAAAGGTAGTAGCCGTCCTTGTTGTGTTCAATGATGCTTTCGAGTGAACTGAAGGGCACATACGAATAGCCCATCTGCAACAGCAAAAGCATGGTCAGGATACGGCTGAGACGACCATTACCGTCCTGGAATGGGTGGATTTCAAGGAAGACGACGATGAAGACGGCGACGATGAAAAGGGGATGGACGCGTCCCACTTCCCTTGCTTCTTTCAGCCATGCCATCAGCTCACTCATCCGTCGCGGCGTATCAAACGGCGATACCGTCTCAAATACGATGCCAATCATCCGGCCAGCTTCGTCGAATGCCCCCACGTTGTTCGAGAGTGTCTTGTATTCGCCTCGATGACGCGCGTCTTTCTCGCTGTAGCGCAGGAGATCGCGATGAAGCTGCCGGATGTGGTTTTCAGTGACGGGAATATCAGCCCAGGATTGGAATATTGTTTCCATCACCCCAGCGTAGCCCGCGACTTCCTGCTCGTCGCGGCTGGCAAACGATTTGATTTCCAGCTTAGCAAGTAGCTGTTCAACCTCGCGGTCGCTGAGCTTGCTGCCCTCAATGCGCGTGGATGAGCCAATGCTTTCGATGGTCGCCACGCGGCGAAGCGCGTTCAGTCGCTCGGGCGCAAGCGTGCCAAGAGCGCGCCACGCGCCCTTGAACTCATCAATTTCCGCGACAAACGCCAAAAATTCGGGCGTGATCTCGATGGTATTCACATTAAACATACGAGCCCTCCACCCGTATTATCACCTGAATACGCCTGAATACAATCAATTGACACCTGAAAAGTCAGCCGAATACGCCTGATTGGGTGAATTTTTTGGGCGAGCGGAAATGCTTGGCTGGAGGCGACAACTATCTTGACATGCACCGAGCTTCAATACTCTTTACCGGTCTCTTGTCTATATTTTTTGCCTGTTGCAATTGCCATTAGTGAGCTTTTGAGTACTTGGGGAAGATTTTCACGCGACAGTTGCTGCTTCGCGTGTTCTCTTATATTGGCAACGTCACCTAGGTGCGAAAGCCGATCATCCGAGGCCTCGCAAATCCAACCAATACTGTCGCGAGCATTGGCAGCGAAATCGATCGCAAAAGAATCAAAATACCCGTCAAGCTTATAAATTACCGCAAAGACCTTCTTCACTTCAGCAGGCGCAAAATGTGACGTCACCTTAAGAATCCGACTCGGCCATATAGCGTCGCATATTCTGCCAGCGCCAAGCCCCACAAACCTACCGATCCATTTTTCCTTCAGTGAATTTACAAATTCTTCGTTCCGAATTGCTGTAAAGGGATTCTCAAGATTGACCCCATTCTCACTTTCCACGACAACTGCCATCACTATCCAGGCAGCAATCGTTAGCGCGTTTGTTTGTGAGATTAAGTACAGCGCCATTTCCATCAGTTCTGACTCGCTTGCTCCGCCAACAGCATGAGCAATTGCGCCCTGAATAGCATTTACTGGTCCGTAGGGAAAGCTATCTGTGTCTGCACGCTCCATTGCCTTGATGTCCTCATGGTCGGCCAGCTCCGCAAGGCTTCTGCAAAATTCATTCAATTTTGGTACGTCAATGCCGGCACCCAATTCAACGCTTAAATTCATTAGGAATCTTTGGATACGTTTGTATTCGACTATCGAACGAAGAATTGAGTTACGCCGTTCAGGGAAGGTTATGAACTTAATCACCTCATCTCTCGCAACTTCTTTGGAGGGAAGTCCTGCGGAAAGCGCAACAGTCAGTCTGCTCAGCGCCGATACGTATCCACGTCTTGCATACGACTGCTCGGTAGTAAAGAGAATTCGTCGTGGATTGCTTTGTGGGAATAAGTGATTGAGCAGCGCGAACAAAGCTCGGCGAAAGCGTGGCTCAACTTTCGCAACGGTAGCTTCTCGGCGGTCTGTGAGTATCCTTCGCACAGCCTCATCGTTTTCTTTTTTCCCAGCCAATAAATGAAAGTCGTCAATTTGTCCTAAAAAACTTGCTGGGTCTTCTTGAATCTCTGCAAAGACCTTGGGAGCACGAATTGCGATAGCACAAAGCGCAATCAAGTCTGCCAAGTGAACCTCCGCACGCACTTGGGGTTCGAGCAGCCGAACGCGAGCAAATACTCTCTTGATGTCTCGCGGCGACTCAAGTAAATCTGCAAGTCCAGAATGCAAAGATTCAGTAAGTCGTTGGCCGATACTTTCAAAGTGCTCCTTGGTTGCTTCTTCGGGCAACAATTTCAACTGTTCGTAAAAAAGCTCCGCCAAATCGTCCCACAACGCAATTGGAAGCGAAATTCTCAAATGAATTATTTTGTCAAGGTAGCCTTGAGCTGCGTCGGATATGACATTCGCTATAGCACGCTCAACGTAGTGAGGGTCAAGAAGTAGGGCATAAGTAATCCGGGGAAAATCCGCGACCGCTTTTATTGCACGAACTATTTCGTACACATCCTTTGGAGCCAAGCGATCAATATCATCGATTACCACGATGATGCGCTTTGGATACTCCTTAAGCGCTGCTTCCACGGCGTGTCTTTGCTTGATGACATCCTGCTTTTTTAGTTCTGCGATCTTTTCTACGGCACCCCCGGCGGATTGCACCACTGACTGAATAATTGATGCAAATGGCTCCGCACCAGGCACAAATTTGAGAATAGAAAACACATTTGAATAGCTCGTCAATTCACGTGCCGCCTTGGCTGCCGCTCCCGCCTGGTCCGTGAGTTCAAGCGCACTAGCAAGCTGGTTCAACATAGCATTCACAAGGCTGTGGGCATCACTAACCATCCAAGGATTGAACTTGATAACTAGAGGTGCATGGTCTGAACTATCTTCAGCAAGCACCTCTATAACCATGTTCATAAACGAAGTTTTACCCGCGCCCCACCTGCCCTCGATAGAGACAACAAGTGGCTCAATGAGATCGAATCCAACAATTGTCTCTGCTACCCTGCGTGCAAACTTTTTCCTGCCGAGGCGATCTTGGCTCATCGCCGCTTGTTCAGGAATTGGAGTGTCCAAAACTGTTTGATCCATTTGAATTTTCTTTGAGTTAGTTGCGTCCGAAAACGACTCAGCCCCGACAATACTCCACCGCCTCCCCCACCCGCTCCACCCCAATCACTTCCATCCCCTCAATCTTATGTTTCGGCTTATTCGCTTTCGGCACAATCGCGTGCGTGAAGCCGAGTTTGGCGGCCTCTTTCAAGCGCTCTTGGCCGCGCTGAACTGGGCGCACTTCGCCAGCTAATCCGATCTCGCCGAAGACGACGTGCTTTGCTGGCAGCGGTTTGTTTTTGAAGCTGGAAACGATGGCGAGTAATACCGCCAAGTCAGCGCCCGGCTCGTCGATGCGCACGCCGCCGACCGCGTTGATGAATACGTCTTGATCGAACACGGCGAGGCCGGCGTGACGGTGCAAGACGGCCAACAACATAGCGAGGCGGTTTTGTTCGAGGCCGACGGAAAGGCGTTTGGGGTTCATGCCGTGGCTGTCGTCGACCAGCGCTTGAATCTCGACCAACAGCGGGCGCGAGCCTTCTTGCGTGACCATCACGCAGCTACCGGAGACGTTAGTGTCGTGCTGCGAGAGGAAAATCGCGGAGGGGTTGGTGACTTCGCGTAGACCTTTCTCGGTCATGGCGAACACGCCGATTTCGTTGACCGCGCCGAAGCGGTTCTTAACGGCGCGAATCAGACGGAATGATGAGTGCGTGTCGCCCTCGAAATAGAGCACGGTATCGACCATGTGTTCGAGCACGCGCGGGCCGGCCAGCGCGCCTTCCTTCGTGACGTGGCCGACGAGGATGAGTGTTGTGCCGCTCGACTTCGCCATGCGTGTGAGATGTGCGGCGCATTCGCGCACCTGCGCGACCGAGCCGGGCGCGCTGGTCAGTGCGGATGAGTAGACAGTTTGGATCGAGTCGATCACGGCGACTTGTGGTTTCTCGGCCGCGACGACGGTGAGAATTTTTTCTAGCTCGATCTCTGCAAGCAGTTTCACGTCGTGCGTATCGAGCGCAAGACGCTTGGCGCGCATAGCGATTTGCTGCGGGCTTTCCTCACCGCTCACGTAGAGCACGCTATTGGCCACCGAAATACTCGCGAGCGCTTGTAGCAAGAGTGTCGATTTGCCGATGCCGGGATCCCCACCGATCAGCACAACGCCGCCCTCCACCAAGCCACCACCAAGCACGCGATCAAATTCGCTGATGCCAGTGGGTTTGCGCGGCACGTCTTCGGCGCGGACTTTGGAGAGCGATTGCACGACACCGCGTTCGGCGGCGACACCGGCTAATGTAGAGAAGCGGTTGGCGGATGTTGTCGTTGCTTCCGCGACCGTTTCGACCAGTGTGTTCCATGCGTGGCAGTGCGGGCACTGGCCTTGCCATTTCGGCGACTGGCCGCCGCATTCGGTACAGGAATAGATGGATTTTTGTTTGGCCATGGTTGCTGCGCTTGTTGGTCGTTGCTGATGGGTTTGGCGGTGTCGTTGTGTTTCATACCGCCGGATTTCCGCCGTCGATGGAGCGACGGTTTTGGGAACGGTGCTGTTGGCGGAGGTGTCGTTTGGCGACCATCACCCTCTCCCCAACCCCTCCCCCGTCAAGGGAGAGGGGCTTGAAGTGCCTGTAGTTCGCTTCGAGAAACTGTCCACGTAGAGTTGAAGCGCGCGTGTCGCGGCTTGTTCGTTTGAAGTGTGCTTGCCAAGGGTTCTGGCAACTTCGATCAGTTGGGATTTGTTTTTGGTGCTATTGAGCGGCATGGTTTTGAATACTGTTTATCTTTACAGTGTTATTTTACATGGCTTTGGAGCCGCCGCAATGCGCAAGCGCGGGCCGCGAGCCGCGAGCCACGTACAAGTTAGCGCAGGGAAACACCGCGCTTGGGCACGACCTTCGCAGCTTGATACGCCGCCCACGCCTCCGGTAGCGTCCGCGCGGCTGGCCATGATTTGTGCATTACCCAGCCCACCACCACAGACACCGTGATTGAGAAAATCAGCGGCCAGAATGTGTAGTTCATCACGCCGAGCACCCAACCCGAAGACTCGATCCGACGGATGCCTCGCAACAGGCCAGCCGCCAGCAGCAATTCCAACACGACTTCAGAAAAAAATGACGCCGCGCCGGTGATGAGGAAGCCGCCGAAAAAGAAGTAAGCAACCATCAATGCAAAAACCAGCGCGAGCCAAATGAAACAGCCTTCTCCGCCGACTGTTGCGATGGATGGGTCGAGTAGTCCCCACCCTGCTTCCTTGTACGGCTCAGATGGAACATCGTCACCGACCAACTCCTGCGCACGCCGATATTTGATGAACTCGCGAATCCCTGAGTACTCAATCCACACATGAACGCCGAACAGGAACACACCGTATGCACAAACGATGGCGAGCGGATACCGAACCATCATTGCGCCGACGCCGATGTTGAGAAGCGCAATATCGACGAGCCAACCGGTGAGGATGGTGAAAAACAGAATCAACGAAACATGAAACTTCAGAAAAAAACGCGCTGATAACGAGTAGCGGAGTTTGGATTTGTACGCTTCAATTTTCCAGTTTTGTTCGTCGTCGGCTGGCTGCACTAATCAACCTCCACCATCGGCACCCGCGCCGTCACCCCACAAAACAACTCATACGAAATCGTCCCCGCTGCTGCCGCGACTTCATCGGCGGACAAGCCTTCGCCCCACAACGTCACTGGCGCGCCGCGATGTACGTGCGGCATGTCGGTGATGTCTACGGCCAGCATGTCCATCGACACGCGGCCGATGGTGCGGGTACGTTTGCCGCTAACGATGACGGGCGTACCGTCCGCGTTGGTGCCGGGTGCGGCGCGCGGGTAGCCGTCGGCGTAGCCGCAGGCGACGATGCCGATGCGCATTTTTTTCTGTGCAATGTAGGTGGCGCCATAGCCCACCGCGTCGCCCGCATCGAGAGCCTGCACAGCGATGATCTCGCTACGCAGCGCCATGACCGGCTTCAAATCGAACGAGTGCGCGTCGCGATCTGCGAATGGCGAGGAGCCGTAGAGCATGATGCCGGGGCGCACCCAAGCGCGATGTGTTTCGGGAAAACGCAATAGGGACGCGGAGTTTGCGAGACTTTGCGTGAATGATTTGGTTTTGAAAATCGGCGTGGCGGATTTGACGATGCCCTCGAAACGGCGCAATTGCGCGGTGATGCGGAGTTTGTCGTCGGCGGTCGCGAAGTGGGTCATGAGGGTGACGTCGCGGATGTTGCGGTGCGATGCAGCGGTGTTGAGCGCAAAGCCGACCGCCCCGCCCTGCAAGCCGAGCCGGTTCATGCCGGTGTTGAATTTGAGGTAGATGTCGAGCGGGCGCGTGAGGTCGGCAGCGGCGAGTTGCTGCATTTGATCCATGTCGCGGATGACGGTGGTGAGGTCGTGCCGCGAGAAATACGGGAGCTCTTTTTCGTCGAAGAATCCTTCGAGCATGAGGATCGGCGCACGAATGCCGAGGTCGCGGAGTTTGATCGCGGAATCGAGTTCGAGGGTGGCGAAGCCGTCGGCGTCGCTCAGTGCACGCGCAACGCGCTCAAGCCCGTGGCCGTAGGCGTTGGCTTTGACGACGACGAACGCTTGCGAATTGGGCGCGAGTTTTTTCGCGAGCGCGTAGTTGTGCTTGAGGGCAGAAAGGGAGATTTCAGCGCGGATGGGGCGGAGCGAGTGCATGGTTTTGTTTGGCGTTGGGTTGGCCTATTTTTACATTTTGTTGGGTTGAATCAGTCGCGGGTGGTTTTTCGGTTCGTCTCTCCGAGGTTTGCATTCCCCTGTGCGTCCGGATGAGATCCCTCGCCTGCAAGAGAAGAAAACCGCGAGTGGCAAACACCGAAAATCAATACCCCTGCCCACTCCCCGCATAATTCACGAACCGCGTGTTCTGCCCCAAGAACGTGAGCTTCACAGTCCCAATCGGCCCGTTACGCTGTTTACCGATGATGATTTCGGCCGAGCCTTTTTCTGCACTTTCCGGGTTATAAACTTCATCGCGATAGATGAACAAAATCACGTCGGCATCCTGCTCAATAGCGCCAGATTCGCGCAGGTCACTCATCACCGGACGTTTGTTCGGGCGCTGCTCCAACGAGCGATTCAGCTGCGACAGTGCCACGACTGGCACCTTCAATTCTTTGGCAAGCGCTTTCAATGAACGTGAGATTTCAGAAATCTCGGTCGCACGATTTTCACCGGAGCCGGTGGACGACATGAGCTGCAAGTAATCCACCACGATTAGCCCCAAACCCATGTATTGACGCCACATTCGGCGTGCTCGGGCGCGCAACTCCAGCGCATTCAATGCAGGTGTTTCATCAACATGAATCGGTGCGTCGTTGAGCTTCACCATCGCTTGATTGATCGCATCCCAATCGCGCGGCTCTAAGCGCCCGGTGCGCATTTTTTGTTGATCGACTTTTGAGATCGAGCTTAAAAAACGCCCCGCAATCTGCGTGCCGCCCATCTCCATCGAGTAGATCAGCACGGGCAGGCCGAGGTTGACGGCGACGTGTTCGGCGAGGTTTAGCGCGAAGGCGGTGTTGTGCGTGGGAATGTAGTCGTTGGTGATGTAGAGGTGCGAAGGATGTGAGACCGCAATGCATTGCGTGGCCGTAACGCGCGACGGTGTGATGCTGGCGAAGTTCAAACGCTTGCGGCGCACGAACGATTCGGGTGTACGAGACTGTTTTTCGGAAAGGAGAAAAAACGATTTCGGATTCGCGTGGCTGATGTTCACAACGAATGAATCGCGGCCTTCACGCTTTTCACCTTTGTAAGGAAACGTCGTGCGCTTGTCGTTCAGGGTCGCGTAGGCACCCAACGAGCGCGCGAGCGTAAGGACATCATTGGCAAGCCGCCAACTTGAACTCGCAAACCGCACCGAGCCCCATTTTTCAACCCAGCCATCCGTATCCAACAGTCCGCGCAGCAGATCGAGGCGCGCCGCGCGATTGGCGTGCAGATAGATATCGGGAATGAATTTATCGACGCTGGTGATGCCCCACAAATTGAGTTGCTTTAACGCCAGCATCAGTGGATTGAACTGGTCGCGTTCGGCGACTGCGGTGTCGCGCACCATCCGCCAGTCGTAGTGGTCGACGTGCTTTACGCGCAGCCGAGAACCAACCCGCGCTTGCAATCGCTCGATCATCTCGCTGCTGGCCGTCGAAAACATGATCGACGTGCCGGATAGTTTGGCGTCCCCCAGTAACGCGCCGAGTACCCACGCATCCATCGGCAGCGCTTCGTCGTGACCAAAGTCGCCGCTGATTTCGTCCACCCAGAGGCGATTTTGATAACGCTTCTTGGTGAGCATTTCGCGGATGCGCGCGGTGGTCAACGTGCGTGGCGCAGTCCATTCGCGATAGCGCACTGTCCACAGATGTTCGTCGCAACACTCGGCCGAGCGTCCGTCGGCAAACGTCACCTGATATACCTGTCGCTCACCCTGCGGGAACACGCCGGTCACCATCGACGGTGCGCCGTCAACTGACGCAACCGCATCGCCCGGTTGCAATTCGCCCATCATCTTCCAGCCGGTGCGCGTTTTGATTTTGGCGTCTAGCGGTTGCGCCTTGCCCATCGATGGGCGTCCCGCCACGATCACCAGATCACCATCCTGCATCCCAGAAGTCATTTCATCGAGGTCAATAAAGCCAGTGGCTTTGCCGGTGACGGCGTTAGGGTTCGCCGCAAGTTCATCGAGGCGGGTCATCACCTCGGCGAGCAGCGTGGACATGGACGAGAAGCCCTGCCCGCCCTTGCGCCCCATCTCGGCGATGTCGAACACTTTTTTCTCGGCTTCGTCGAGTAGGTGGCGGGCTTCGCGGCCATTGGGGGAGTACGACGAATCGGCAATCTCTTCGCCCGCGCGCGCGAGACGGCGCATCACCGCGCGTTCGCGCACGATTTCGGAATAGAGGCGGATGTTGGCAGCCGATGGCGTGCCTTCGGCGAGGCTATGAAGGTAGGCGATGCCGCCGATTTTTTGCAGGTCACCTGCCATCTGGAGGGCTTCGGCGACAGTGAGTACGTCAGCGGCTTTGTTGTCGGCGATGAGCTTGGAAAGCGCGTGATAAATGCGGCGGTGATCGTCGCGGTAAAAATCTTCTTCGGCAATGATGTCGCCGATGCGATCCCAGGCTTCGTTGTTGAGCAGCAAGCCGCCAAGGACGGATTGCTCGGCCTCGATGGAATGCGGTGGTAGCTTCAACGCGGAGATGGCGGCGTCGGTGGCGTACATCGGCAGGGAGTTGGGATTGGCGGCCATTTTGGGGATCAGGGGTCGGGGGCTGGGGGCTGGGGATCGGGGTGGTGACAATTCGGGCGTTGCACTTCGTCGTGAGGCGTGGGTTGAATGACTTACTCTGAACGCTCAGCCTTTTCCGATTTTGCGCTTTCAGTTATCCACAAACAATGCACAAGCCGGTGCGAATGCTGTGGATAAGACGTGTATTTTGTGCGAACAACTTGTGATCGACAAACAAAAAGGGCTGCCGAAGCAGCCCTTTTCAGACTTGCGTGCGTCGCTGAATTAAGCGTGGTCGCCCAAAACAGACACGGTGATTTGTGCTTTGACATCGGTGTGCAAGCTCAGCGTCAGCGGGAAGTCGCCGATGGTCTTTAGCGGACCGTTTGGCATGATGACTTCGGCTTTTTTGACTTCGAAGCCTTGCTTGGTGAGCGCTTCAGCGATGTCGCTGTTGGTCACAGAGCCGAACAAACGACCATCTACACCGGCCTTTTGCGTGACTTGCACCATGTAGCCTTCGAGCTTCGCGGCGCGTGCTTGCGCAGCGGCGAGAATTTCGTTGGCTTTGGCTTCGAGCTCGGCGCGCTTGGCTTCGAATTCAGCCTTGTTGGCGTCGGTGGCACGTTTTGCTTTGCGTTGTGGGATCAGAAAGTTACGCGCGTAGCCGTCTTTGACTTTGACGATGTCGCCCAACTGGCCGAGATTGACAACTTTTTCCATCAGAATGATCTGCATGTTTTTCTCCTGTCTCTCTGCGGGTTAGTGCAGATCGGTGTAGTGAACCAAGGCGAGGAAACGCGCGCGCTTGATTGCTACATCCAACTGACGTTGATATTTCGCCTTGGTGCCGGTGATGCGGGCGGGGATGATTTTGCCGTTTTCGTTGATGAAATCTTTCAGCACGCCGATGTCTTTGTAATCGATCTCGACGACTTTTTCAGCGGTGAAACGACAGAATTTCTTGCGACGGAACAGACCGCGATTGGGGTTGCGCGTGTCTTTCTTGTTCTTGTCGAACTTCTTACCACGGGGGCTTGGACGGGGCATGATGTACCTCTATCTGATTAGCTTGATTTGAATTGGGTGATGTGAAGAATGAGCGTTGGGTAGTTGCGGTTCTTGCGGGCGAGAAAACCTTTGACGGTGATCGTGTCGTTCTGCGCCAATGCAGCCAGCGCTTCAGCAACGCCACCAAATGCCACCGCACTAACATCGGCTTCAACAGCAACATCGCTGTTGCATTCTTGTTGAGTCGAAGCGTGCTTGAGTGTGAGATTCAGTGTTGCGAGGCCACCCGGTGTTTGCCGAATCGCATCACGCGCTACCACGACCCCTTCAAGAACGACCGTATTGGTTGCCATCGTTAGACCGGCAGCCAGTACGGGCAACTAATTACGCTGCTTCCTTCACGTCGTCTTTGGACACGCTACGCGCTTTTTCTTCCTTCATCATCGGCGAAGGCGCGGTCTCAGCAGCGGTCTTCTTGACGATCAAGTGGCGCAGCACGGCGTCGTTAAACTTGAACGCATGCTCAAGCTCATCGAGGGTGACCTGGGCGACTTCAATATTCATCAACACATAGTGTGCTTTGAATATTTTTTGGATCGGATATGTCATCTGACGACGACCCCAATCTTCAATGCGGTGAACCTTACCGCTGGCCTGCGCGATGGTCGCTTTGTAGCGCTCGATCATCGCGGGGACTTGTTCACTCTGATCCGGGTGAACGATAAACACGATTTCATAATGGCGCATAAATACTCCTTGTGGATGATGGGTCAAAAGACCCGGAAGCTTCCTCACATGCGCACGCGAGTGAAGCAAGGTGGTTTTCGTGGTTTCGTTTGGATGTGCTCAAACGCAACCAAGCCCGTGATTATGGGGGAAAAAGTCAATTAAATCAAATGGTTTTGGGGGTTGGGTGGTAGCCGTCGCGTCGGCTGGGAAACCCAGCACAGCAACGCAGACGCACCCGACCTTTGCTGAGCGGCAGCTACTTCGTCGCCCCAACGTTCGCCGCCTTCACAAAATCCCCCGCCTTCACAATGCTGATTTTCGCGGGATCAACGTGCTTGCGAAACGCGGCCACAACATCTTCTGGTTTCGCGGCGGCGATTTTGTCTTCAAATTCTTTCGACCACGCGTACGTCCTGCCGAGATAGGAATTGCTGGCGAGCGCACCCGCCAATGACGCGTCCTGCGCGCGCGTTTGCAGGCGTTGCTGCAAGGCACCTGATTTTGCTGCGGCGACTTCCACTGCCGTGAAGCCATCTTTCAGCGCCTTCGCGATTTCTTCTTTGAATGCGGCTTCGACCTTTTCGATGTTTTGCGGTGCCGCAATCGCGAACGCGCTCCACGATCCACCACGATCCGTTGAGCCCACACTCAAGCGCGAGCCGACACCGTAACTCAGGCCATCCTTCACGCGAATGCGTGCCGTGAGGCGCGAATCGAATCCGGCCGCGCCACCCATGATGTAGTTCGCCAAATAGAGCGCAGCGTAGTCGGGATCGGTGTCCTGAATATTGACGTTCGTGCGCGCGGTGAAGAATGCGTTCTCTTTGTCGGGCGTTTCGAGTTTGCGACTGGCGGACGCAATTTCTTTGTACGGGCTACTCAGTCGGACGTACGGCACGCCGCCTTTCCAGTCGCCAAATGCTTCACGAATCGCTTGCGTGACTGCCGCCTCATCGAAGTCACCGACGATGGCGATGTCGCCCTTGGCCGCCGCATAGAACTGCTTGTGGAATGCCCGTAGATCGGCGAGTTTGACGGCGTTGAGGTCTTCTTCGGCCTCGGCGAACGAGGTGGAGTAGCGCACGTCGCCACGCGGAAAAATGTTGAATTGCTGTGACAGCGCGACGCTGGCCAGCGCCTGTGGGTCACTCTTCTGCGATTCGAGCCCGGTCAGCGATTGTTTGCGCAATTGCTCGAATTCGCTTTCAGGAAACGACGGCTCGCGCATCACATGCGCTGCGAGTTTGATCGCGGCGACGATGTTGGCACGATTGGTCTGAAAACTTGCCGAAAGGCCATTCACGCCACCCGCCATTTTCAGTTTCTCGAATTCATCCGCGATCTGCGTGCGCGTCATCTTGGTGGTGCCACGCGCGAGCATTTGCCCGGTCATCTGCGCAATCGTGCCTTTGCCGAATAGTGATTTTTCATCGCCACTGCGGAAGCGCATATTGAGATTCGTCGTTTCGCCGCGATTCTTTTTCGCGATCAGTGAGACGGTAATGCCGCCGACCTCAATTCTCTTGGTGCGCTTGTCAACGTTCAGGTTGTCGGGGTCAAATGCCTCACCGACCGACGTGGCTTGCTTGGCTTTGAAGTCTTTCATCACCTCGGCAATCGCTGGCGCGGCGGCAATCTCAGCGCGCTGTGGCTTGTCTTCAGGTTGGAATAGACCCACCACACGATTGTCCCGTTTGTAGTATTTCGCCGCAGCCGCTTTCACGTCATCGGCCGTGACTTTTTCCGCGCGGTCACGCGACAAGAAAAACAAACGCCAGTCGCCGAGCGAGATGTATTCCGACAACTGCACACCGAGGTCTTCGTGGTTGTTCAATACACGCTCAGCATCATTCAAAAAATTCTTGCGTGCGCGATCCATTTCTTCGGCTGTCGGCGGCTTGTTGTAGAAATCCTCAACGATCTTCGTCAGCTCGGCTTGTACCGGCTCAATCGGCTCGCCTTTTTTCACGACCGCACCAATCAAATGCAGCCCGCCATCATTGGCCAACAGCGGAAACCCGATGATCTGCGCGGCTTTTCCGGTTTCGACCAGCGCTTTATGCAGGCGTCCCGTCGGCGAATCGGTCAGCACAAAATTGAAAAAGCCCAATGCGTCCGCATCAGGATGCAACGCCGACGGCACCTTGTATCCCAACGCGACGATTTGCACATCACCCTTGCGCCGCACTGCGAACATGCGCTCGCCATCCTGCGTCGGCTCGACCGTCCAGAGCTTCTGCAACACACGGGTCGGTTTCGGAATCAGGCCGAAATATTTACCAATCCAGCCAAGCACTTTGTCGGCATCAAACTTGCCCGCGACCAGCAAGACCGCGTTGTCTGGCTGGTAATACTGGCGATAGAACGCCTGCAAGTTTTCAATCTTCACGTTCTCAATATCGGAGCGATTGCCGATGGTGGAGTTGCCGTAGTTGTGCCAGTCGTAGGCCATGCTCTGCATACGCTTCAGCATCACGCCAAACGGTTGGTTCTCACCATTTTCGTATTCGTTGCGCACCACGGTCATTTCCGAGTCGAGGTCTTTTTTCGCGATGAACGAATTGACCATGCGATCTGCTTCCATCTGCAATGCCCATTCGAGATTGTCGTCGCTCGATTGGAATAGCTGGAAGTAGTTGGTGCGATCCAACCAGGTGGTGCCATTGAAGCGCATGCCACGTCGATTGAACTCTTTGTCGATGGCCGGATTCTTCGGCGTGCCTTTGAATACGAGGTGTTCCAGCAAATGCGCCATGCCGGTCTCGCCATAATTTTCATGGCGCGAGCCGACGAGGTAGGTAATGTTCACAGTCGCCGTCGGCTTCGATTGATCGGGGAACAGCAAGACATTTAGACCGTTGGCCATACGAAATTCGGTGATGCCTTCCACCGTCGTGATTTTTTCTGGCGCGACTGAGGGGGCCGCCATCACGTGCATCGGCGGGGCGACCGATGTGGCGCTCTCCTTCGCATTGATGGCGCAGGCGGACAGCACGGCACCGGCAAACAAAAAGGCGGTCACGCGGGCCACGCTTAACGCGCGTTGCGGCAGTTGGTGACGAGTTGAATTCACGACAAACTCCTGTGAGAAAAAAGGTGGATCAGCGCGCGATGTTACACCGCCGCCTGTGAGGCAGATCATGGTCGCGACGAAACACCGATTTTGCGGAACCAACGCTTATGAGGAGCGATGGAAGCGGGCGTTGGAACGCGGGCAGTCAACCAGTTTTGATCGCGCCAAATTGCGCGGTCGAACCCGGATCGAATGCCGGTATCGGAATCACGGTCGGCAGCGGGCAGATGTTGGCGTCAAAAAACTGCGCCAGCTCTTCGCGTCGCGCCATTGAATCGGCATAGCCCTGATCGATCAGTGCACGGCAATAACCCTTGTCGAACAGCATGTAGCTTGCCAGCGTTGCGCCGCCCTTGCGCATCGCGCCGATGCTGCGCATCAAAAAGCGAATCGTCCACGGTAGATCGCCAACGTGCTTGTGCGCAAGCTCTTCGAGTGGCTCATCCGGGCACGCGACGCAGACATCGACGTGATGCAGACTGGCACCACTCATTTTTAGCCGATCTTTATCGACGTAATTGAGGGTCGCATTGATGCGTTGCAGGCGTTCAATATCGACCGCCAAGCTATCAAGAAAGATGCTGGCCATGGCGTGGCCGGCAATTTGCGCGAGTGAAGGGTAGGCGCTGTCGTGAACGCGCGGGGTGTGTTCCTTCACCAGCTTGGCGGTACCAATGACGAACACGCGCTCTGCGCCAAGATGCAGCGCCGGGCTCAACGGCGCGGTTTGCCGAATGGAACCGTCACCAAAGTATTCGCGATTGATTTTGGTAGCCGGAAACGCAAACGGAATCGCGGACGATGCGAGTAAATGCTCAGACCGCAATTGACTCACGCGCACGCCAACACGCGCCGAGCGTCGCCACCCGTGTAAATCTTCATGCGCCTGAAAAAACGCACAATTTTGCCCGGAGTCGTAACCTGAAGCCGTCACCGATACCGCGCGCAGCGCGCCTGAGGCGATGTGATCGGGAATCAGTTTCAACTTCATGTGCTTGGCGATCAAGTGCTCAAGCGGACCATTATCGAACAGCGATACTTTGTGGTTTTTAGTCACCGCGCCGAACAAAAATGCTGACAGCCATTTAGCACTGTTGCGCAGCACGCCCGGTAGGTCGGTGCGATACACATGATCGGGCGAAAAATTTGACCAGACTGTGACGAGAATCTCGACGCCGACCGCGAAGTTGTCAGCATGCGATGCCAGCACAGCAGCATTGATTGCGCCGGCCGAGGTACCCGTGATGATCGGAAATGGATTTTCTTTCGGGTGACCGAGAATTTCTGACAGCGCCTTGAGCACCCCGACCTGATAGGCCGCGCGCGCGCCGCCGCCCTGCAACACCAGCGCGACGCCCGGATGGCGCGCGTTGCGTTGCGCTTGATCTGTAGGCGGCACTGGCGAATCGGACTGTGTCATGCATGGGTCTTCTTGTTGGTTTCATTACGCGCAACCACCGCAGGGAACCGTTAGCGGCGTTGTTGCAAACTATCGCTGATATTGATGACGGTCGCGGCCAGTTTTTGCGCGTCTTCCGCCGGGGGCTTCTGCGATCCACGACCGACCAAATTGTAAACCTGCATGGGACCTTTTCCCTTGACCTCTATTTGCTTCATCTCATCGAATCGATAGCGGCTGTAGAGGCGACGGTGGGTGACGGTATCGACTTGCGTGTGCCCCGGTGCCGCCTCCGAGCACATCCGCGCCGCGATATTGACCGTGTCCCCCCACAGATCATAGCCGAAGCGCCGTTTGCCAATTACGCCAGCTACCACTGGCCCGGTCGCGATGCCGATGCGCAATTGCAACCTAGCACCGTTGGGCGCGGTGTAGCCGGATACGAATTCGTGCATCGCCAGCGCCAGATCAACAATGGCGTCGCAGTACGATTGCGCGTGGTGCAGTGTGCCTTCACGCAGTCCTCCCGCGACCATGTACGCATCCCCAATCGTCTTGATTTTTTCGCCGCCAAAACGCTCCGTCAAGCCCTCGAATTCGGAAAAAATATCGTTGAGTAACGTGACCGTTTCGTTGGGCGACATTTCTTCAGACATATGCGTGAAATTAACGATATCGGCAAACATTACTGTCACATCGGCGTGACCATCGGCGATATTGGTCTCTGCGCGCTTCAGACGTTCCGCGATCGCGGGCGGCAGGATGTTTTGCAACAGATTGTCGGCAAGGCGTTTTTCGCTGAGTACTTCCTGCGCCTGCGCATCCACCAACGCGCGCAGTTTGCTTTTTTCGCGGGAAAAATACCAGAGCAGCACGTACACCATTGCTGAAACGGACACAAAATTGAGCACGAAGAACACTGCAATGGTATTCATGTCCAGCTTGCGCACGTCCCAGGCCAGCGTGTAATCAAACACACCAGAAAGTGCCGTCAAAAATATGTAGGCCACGAACCAAGGCACCGAATCGCGGGTGCCGAGGATGACAATCGCACCCACCGGTGCCAGTAGCGCCCACAGCGAAACGCCGCTGGAATTGACGAAGTTACCAATCGTCCACTGCATGATGAATGGCGTGAACAAAAACAACGACAGTTGCAGCACCCCGAACAACGCCAGCTTGCGCGTTTTCAAATAGAAAAAAATCAGGCAGGCCGAACCGAGCTGGAACAGCAGCGGCACCATGGTCGAGAAACGTTGACCGAAGCTCCAGTAAATCGCCAGCCACAGCATTGAGCCAAACACCATCAACGCCGATGAAAACAGCAGCATGTCACCGGCGAGTTTTTGTTCGCCGGTCAGCGTACGCGGAGCATCGCTCGCGCTTTCCACAATTGGCGCGCGGCGATCAGCAACCCTGGTCGCCAAGGGGGCTGGTGCGTCAATCAGATCAGAGGCGCTCTGGTTACGGCTCATTTCATCGTAATCGCTTGTTGTTATCGTGGTATTGAAGTCGCTGCAGCATACAGCCCCCACTGCTACTTTAGGCGTTTCCCTTAGTTGGTATTGCACATCATCCACAAATCCGCATCTGTGCAATTGTCAACGCGAAGCCACCCAATCAACGCCGTCGCACTCGTCGGTTCGGACTATGGGGTGATTGCGCTAAAATGTCGGATTGCGCGGATGCTGCTTGATTTCAGCAACAGTTGACCGTAACAACCCGGAGAAATTCAATATGTCTATGGCAGACCGCGACGGTCAAATTTGGTACGACGGCAAGCTGGTTCCTTGGCGCGATGCCAACACCCACGTGCTGACCCACTCGCTGCACTATGGCTTAGCGGTGTTTGAGGGCGTGCGTGCGTATAAGACCGACCCAGCCTCGAATCTTGGCACGGCGATTTTCCGATTGAAAGAACACACCACGCGTCTGTTCAATTCCGCCAAGATTTACCAAATGGCGATGCCGTTTACCTACGACGAAGTGTTTGAAGCGCAACGCGAAGTGGTGCGCGTCAACAACTTGGAAAGTTGCTATTTGCGCCCCTTGGCATTCTACGGCTCGGAAAAAATGGGTGTGTCGCCCAAGGGTTCCAAGGTTCATATCGCGATTGCCGCGTGGCCATGGGGTGCCTACCTCGGCGAGGACGGTCTGAAAAAAGGCATCCGCGTTAAAACCTCGTCGTACGCGCGCCATCACGTCAACGTCACTATGCCGCGCGCAAAGGTCGCATCGACCTACGCCAACTCGATTCTTGCCAACAACGAAGCGCTCGATCACGGCTATGACGAGGCACTGCTACTCGATACCGAAGGCTACGTCGCCGAAGGCGCTGGTGAAAATTTATTCATCATCCGCGACGGCAAAATCGCCACGCCAGAATTAACCTCAGCGCTCGATGGCATCACCTGGCGCAGTGTGCAAATAATCTGTGCCGAATTCGGCATTCCAGTCGAAGCACGCAAGATCACCCGCGACGATGTCTACATCGCTGACGAAGCATTCTTCACCGGTACCGCCGCCGAGGTCACACCGATTCGCGAACTCGATGGCCGCGTCATTGGTAGCGGCACGCGCGGACCAATCACGGAACGCATTCAAACCGCCTTCTTCGACATCGTCAACGGTCGCAACCCGAAATATCATCATTGGCTCACACCGGTGAAATGAGATTGAACATGAGCCAGCCAACAGAACTAAACGCACAATACATCGACGTCACCGCAAAGGATTTGCCGCTGCACTGTCCAACGCCGTCGATGAAATTGTGGAACAGTCATCCGCGTGTTTTTATCGACGTGACCACGACTGGCGAAGCGAAGTGCCCGTATTGCGGCACGGTTTACAAGCTATCCGGGCCAGTCAAGCACGGGCATTGATGACCCGCATTTTAATCATCGCCCCATCCTGGGTCGGCGACGCGGTGCTCTCGCAACCGCTGCTGATGCGCCTGCACGAGCGCTTTGCCGGCAGCCAAGTCGACGTACTCGCGCCACCTTGGGTGATGCCGGTCTACCAGCGCATGCCTGAGGTCAGCAATGTGATGGAAAACCCGTTCGCGCACGGCGATCTCAAACTAACGGAGCGACGCGCGCTCGGCAAGTTCTTGCGCGCATCCAACTACGGCCGCGCGTATGTGTTGCCGAACACCTTCAAGTCCGCGTTGCTGCCGTGGTTCGCCAACATCCCCACCCGCGTCGGCTTTCGCGGCGAAAAGCGCGGCTGGATTTTGAACGCATGCCACGACCTCGATGAAGCTGCGCTCCCCTTAATGGTCGAGCGTTTCGCCGCCCTCGCCGACGCACCCGACACCGCCCTCACCCGCCCATTGCCGTCGCCACAGCTTCGTGTTGATGTGCTCGCGCGTGCCCGCACCCTCGCGCGTTTACAACTCAACACCGAACAACCCATCGTTGCCTTCTGCCCCGGTGCTGAATACGGTGCCGCAAAGCGCTGGCCAACAAAACACTTCGCCGACCTCGCTCATCAACTCATCGAGAGCGGTAAACAAGTGTGGCTGTTCGGGTCAAAAAAAGATCACGAAATCGCAGCAGCCATCAACAAACGCTGCAACGACGGCTGTGTCAATCTCGCTGGTGCCACGGCGCTTGACGAAGCAATTGATTTATTGAGCCTCGCCACCCACGTCGTTACCAACGACTCCGGCCTCATGCATGTGGCCTGCGCGGTGGGGGTGCCAGTGGTTGCGCTGTACGGATCGAGTTCGCCAAAATTTACGCCGCCGCTATCGACCAAGGCGCGCGTGATCTCGCTCAATCTGGAATGCAGCCCCTGCTTCGCGCGCGACTGTCCGCTGGTGCATTTCAAATGCATGAATGACCTAGTACCGTCATCGGTAGCGAAGCATTTGCAGTCGTCATAAACTACACCTTTGCAACTCACTTCTTCATTCAGGAGAATTCTTATGTTCACGACCACACGCACCGCTGCCTTGGCTTGGTTGTTCGTTTGTTCGTCGCTGGTCGTGCACGCTGCGGCCAAGCCAGCCAATGCCGACTACACCGCCGAACTCAAGGCCTGGCGTGCCGATTCAGAGACCAAGCTGAAGCGCGACAACGGCTGGCTGACACTCGCGGGGCGCTTTATGATGAAGCCCGGGATCAACACGTTTGGCACCGGAAAAAATAACGACATCGTGTTGCCGCCACAACTCAAAGGCACCGGGACTGACACCATCGGCGCGTTCAAGGTCGATCTCGCAGCCAAGACGGTGACGCTGCAACTCGCCGACGGTGTGTCGATGACCAGTGCTGGCGCGGCATTCTCGGGCGAGAGACCGATGGCATTCGGCAGCGACAAACGGGATTGGGTGTCGCTGGGCCGCATCGCGATGCACATCATCGAACGCGACGGCAAATTTGTGTTGCGCTTGGCCGATAACGAATCGCAGGTGCGCAAAAAATTTGCAGGACGCGTGTGGTTTGCGCCGAACACCAAGTTTCTGGTCGATGCAAAATTCGTCCCGTACCCGGAGGAAAAAACCATCCCCATCGTCAACGTCATCGATGAGGTATCCAATGAGCCCTGCCCAGGCTACGTTGAATTCAAACTCAATGGCAAGCCGCAGCGCATGGACGTGATTGGCGATGACGATGCAGGCATGTTCTTCGTGTTCCGCGATGCAACCTCGCGTGACAGCACTTATCCGCCGTCGCGGTTTTTATACGTCGAGCAAAAGCCGGAGCCGAACACCACGTTCAAACTTGATTTCAACAAAGCCTACAACCCGCCGTGCGCGTTTTCAGAATTCACCACCTGCCCGTTGCCACCGAAACAAAATATTTACAAGGCGCGGATTGAGGCAGGGGAGAAGTATCGGAAGAAGGGTTGAGGGTTGGGGGTTGGGGGTTGGGGGTTGGGGGTTGGGGGTCGGGGTTCGGGGGTCGGGCGTTTAGCGTTGGGCGCTGGGCGTTGGCTGAAGGTCTGCGGGGACATCAATATCCGCAAAAACTCCAGAGTCACCGGTCTCAATCACCACGACAGACGCCGCATTTGCCATCACCACCGCTCGCGCACCTGCATCACCTTCCAACGCACTCAACGCCGCAAAGTGCGCACGCGAAAAGCCAACGGGATGTCCGCGTTTTCCGGCACAACTTGGCACGACTACCGATGCGCCATTCGCCAATGCCGCCTTCACTGCCGCAATGGTTTCCGCGCGCACATAGGGCATGTCGCCTAGCGCAACAATCCAGCCGTCCGCGTCTGGCGTTGCGCGCACACCCGCCGCGATGCTGGTGCCCATGCCTTCGTCTGCACGTTCGTTGACGACAATTTGGCAACCGCTATCGTCGAGCACGCGCATGAGTTTTTCATCGCGACGCGTGACGGCAATGACCCGCCCTGCCCCGGCCAGTAACGTCTCAGCAGATGCACTCACCACACAGCGCCCGTCGGGTAACGCGGCCAGCAATTTTTGACTACCGAAACGCTTGGCGCTCCCCGCCGCCAACAGGATTGCGACGATCACGCGGCGCAGTGCTTGGTCGCGGGTTGCGTACGCGCGAGCATCACGCCGTTGCGCACGGCGACTAGCTCGGCGAGTATGGCAATGGCAATTTCGGGTGGCGTGCGGCTGCCGATGGCGAGGCCAACGGGACCATGCAGCTTTGCTATTGCTGCCGCACCGAGATCAAACAGTTGTAGACGCTTGCGACGCTCGTCGTTGGTTTTTTGTGAGCCGACCGCGCCAATGTAGAACGCGTTGGTCTTCAGCGCCTCTAGCAGCGCCATGTCATCGAGCTTTGGATCGTGCGAGACCGTGACGATGACGGTATGTGGATCGGGCTTGAACGCGAGTACGGCATCGTCGGGCATGCCATCGAGCAAGGTGGCACCGGCGACCCGCCACGCGGTCTTGTATTCCTCACGCGGATCGCACACGAATACCTGAAAGTCCAGCGTTGACGCGACTTCCGCGAGATAGCGCGCAATTTCTGAGGCACCGATAATCAGCAAGCGCCAACGCGGCCCGTGGATGGAAATGAATTCGCGTTCATCGCGCGTGGGCTCATCGGTCGGGGTTGCCGCACGATAACGCCACGTGCCGGAATTAAGATCGACGATGCGCGCGAACACTTCCCCTGCTTTTACACGCGCGAAAAAATCGTCGAGCATCGCAACGCTCACTGCGGATTCGATTACAACTTCCAGCTGACCGCCGCACGGTAAACCAAAGCGGCGCGCGTCTTCAGACGTCACGCCATAACTCTTCAGGATTGGCGCAGCACGGCAAAACTGCTCGCGATTGAGCATCAAGTCTTCTTCAATGCAGCCGCCAGAAACGGAGCCGACCAAAATGCCGTCGTCACGCATCGCCATCAACGAGCCCGGTGGGCGTGGACTGGCACCGAAGGTTTGCGTGACCGTCACCAGCCACACGCGACGGTTGGCCGCAAGCCAATCGCGCGCGTGGGAGAGCACTTCCAAATCAAGTGATTGCATATTTACCTTGCTTGCGGGCTATCGGCGCTAGAGGTTGCATTAGCTGTCGTCGCAGGCATCAGAGCAAAATGCTCCTTCACCGCGCGACTGTAGGCGTCATAAAAATTCGCGGTCAAATTGTGATGCGAGCCACCCTCCGCGCGCACGAATCCCTTGCGTGCCGTGGCCGCCGCAAATAATTTCTCGCCCATATGAAACGGCACGATGTCGTCACTGGTGCCGTGCGCAATCAACACCGGCACTTTGATGTCGCGGATGCGCGTGAGCGAATCAAAATTTTGTGTAACCAAAAAGCCGACCGGCAAAAATCCCCATTTGGTTTCTTTGACCATGTCGCGAATATTGGTGAAGGTGCCTTCGAGAATCAGCCCGTCGGCCGTTGGGTATTTGCCCGCGAGATGCGTGGCGATGGCACCGCCCAGTGAGTGGCCGAAGATAAAGTGTTTGCTGGTAGGTGCGAGTTTCTGCATGTAGGCGTAGGCGGCCTCGGCATCCTCGTACGACCCTGCTTCGCTCGGTGAACGCGCAGTCGATTTACCGAAGCCGCGATAGTCAATCGCCAACACCGAAAAACCCATCTTGTTCCAGCGAGGAATACGTGCGGCGCTGCCGGTCATGTTCCAACGCGCGCCATGCAGGTATAGCATCACCGGCGCGTTTTTGTCGGCCACTGGTGCCAGCCACGCGTGGAGTTGATCGCCGTTGCTACCAACGGGGATCCAGTGTTCTTGATACTTGTTTGCATCACTTTGGTAGCCACGCCACGCGCCTTCAGCCGGGCGAAAAATCAACTCGCCTTGTTTGGATTCCAAATACGCGCAGCCGACCGCCAGCGTTGCCACCAGCGCGACCAGTGCGCCTTTCACGCAACGCGGGATCCATGTATTGCCAACAACCATGTGCCACCTCTGCAAAAGTTTGCGGGTTCAAGTTTGACGTGCAATTATTCCGCAATGTACGGTCTCGTGCGCGCCGCGTCTAACCTGTATCATTTTACGGTTATCCCACTCTGCACCGATCATGCCGAAAAAACTGTTCACCACCCCCGCCAATTGCGAAGCCGCGTATTACGATGCGTTTGAGCGCGCCGATCTAAAACTGATGATGGCGGTGTGGGCGGATGAGCCGGAAATTGTCTGCATACATCCCCAAGGTCCCCGTCTGGCGGGCTTCTCAGCGATTCGGCAGAGTTACACCGAGATCTTTTCGCATGGCCCCATCACCGCGATTCAGGTCAGCGAATTGCGCCAGCAAAAAAGCCAGACACTGTCCATTCACAGCGTCTACGAAACCCTGATGGCGCGCAACGACCCGCGCGCGACCGAGGCCGCGCCGCCGATTTTGGCCACCAACATTTACCTGCTCACGCCCAACGGCTGGCGGATGGTGTTGCACCATGCATCGATGGCACCGCGCGGCACCGTCGCCGAAGAGCAAGGCGTTGCACGCATTTTGCATTGATGTGATTGCGCACCGTGTCGCTGGTCTGCTCGTCCTCATTGCGTTGGGTACGATTTTTAACGGCCACGCCGCCGACTCACGCAAAGTCATTCGCGCCGCGATTCAATCCGCTGAAACCAATTTTGATTGTGCAGTCGAGTCAGCCGAAATCACCGGCACCATTTGTGACAACATTTTCGATACGCTGCTGCAATACGATCACCTCGCCCGACCGATTAAATTGCAGCCGCGCGCCGCTGCTGCGTTGCCCGAAATTTCGGCAGACGGCAAAACCTACACGCTGAAAATAAAACCCGGCGTCACGTTCACCGATCATCCGGTATTTGCGGGCAAGAAGCGTGAATTGGTGGCGGCTGATTTTGTGTACAGCTGGAAGCGCATGCTCGATCCAACGCTGAAAGCGAGGTGGCAATTTTTGTTTGACGGCAAATTGGTCGGCGCCGACGAATTGGTGGAAGACGCAAAACGCACCGGCAAATTCGACTACGACAAACCGATTGCGGGTCTTGAAGTGGTCGGCAAATACACACTTATCATTCGTCTCACTGCACCTGATTACAATCTGCCTTACATCCTCGCGCTACCCGCCACCGTCGCGTTCGCGCGCGAGGTCGTTGAGTTCCACGGCGCGGCCATCGGCGCGCATCCCATCGGCACTGGCCCCTTCAAACTCAAAGAATGGCGGCGTTCTTCAAAGATTGTGCTGGAAGAGAATGCCGATTATCGCGAAGAATATTTTGAATCCACTGGCTCGGATGACCCGCTTGATCAAGCCGTGATGGCGCATCTGAAAGGCAAGCGAATTCCGTTGATTGGTCGCATCGAGATTTCACCGATTGAAGAAGAGCAGCCGCGCTGGCTGGCATTTTTGGGTGGCGAGCACGATTACATTCGCCCGATTCCCACCCCCTTCATCGACACCGCGGTGCCCGGCGGCAAGCTCGCGCCCACGCTCGCCCGAGCAGGCATGAGCGTGCGCCCCGATGAAGTTGCGTGGCTGACCTACACCACCTTCAACATGCGCGACAAAATCATTGGTGGCTACACACCAGAAAAAATTGCGCTGCGGCGCGCGTTGTCGATCGCTTACCCGCAAGAAGATGAGATTGCGATTGTTGAAAGGCATCAAGCGACCATCGCCTATTCGCCGATTGCCGAGGGTATGGCGGGCTTCGTGCGCGAGCGCCCCACCACGCTCGACTACAACCCCGCTGCTGCCAAGGCGCTGCTCGATCTGTATGGCTACATCGACCGCGATGGCGATGGCTGGCGCGAGCTGCCGGACGGCTCGCCGCTGGTGATCGAACACGCCACCACGCCCGACCAGCGCGCACGGAGTCGCAACGAGCTGTGGACACGCGCCATGACGCGCATCGGTGTGCGCATGACCTTCGATAAAGTGGAGAAGTTGCCAGAGTTACGACGACAAGCACAGGAAGGTCGAATCCAAATGTTCAGCTACGGCTGGATTGCGGACTATCCCGATGGCGAAAATTTTCTGCAACTGTTCTGGACGAAATCGATTGGCGGCGCCAACTATTCGCTGTTCTCGCTGCCTGCATACGATGCGATGTATGAAAAAATCAAATTCATGCCGGACACACCCGAGCGTACCGAAATCTATTCACGCATGGTGCGCCTACTGTGGGTCTACAACCCGTGGCGCATCAACCATTTGAAGCGCGGCACCATCCTGATTCAGCCGTGGGTACTCGGCTTCAAAAAACATCCGTTCGCGCACGAGCCGTTTCGCTATCTCGATGTCGATCTCACCAAACTGCCGAAAAAATAATGCGCGAAGATTTATACCACCTCGCTTTCTGGAAACACCTGCGTCAGCGCGCAGAGCGACTCATCGCTGTGCATATCATCGCCGTCATCACCGGCGGCCTTGCACTTGACATCGCGTTCGGCTGGGCAGGGCAAATCGCCGCGATCATTTGGACGGTTGGGTTATGGGCGTGCATTTACATCATCGGCCAGCGCGACGAGCGCCGTGTCCTGATTCTGTGCACGATCATTTCTGGCATCGGCGAAGTGATCTTGTCGCTGGTCTGGGGCATTTACGATTATCAGTTTCACAACGTGCCGCTGTTCGTGCCGCCGGGCCATGCGCTACTGATGACCTTGGGTCTGCTGACTGCACGCCACCTCAAGTTGCAAGTCGCGTGGGGCATCGCGATACTCGCTGGCGCGTGGGGCGTATACGCTTGGGTGCGCGGGTTCGATCAATTTGGCGCAGTGTTGTTTTGCGTATTCGCGTTTTGTATGGCAGTGAGCGCGGCGCGTACGCTCTATGCGGCGATGTTTGTGTTGGCGCTGAGTATGGAGTTATATGGCACTGCGCTGGGGAATTGGGTTTGGGTTGCAAATGTGCCGGGATTGAATATCAGCGCGGCGAATCCGCCATTTTCAGCGGGGGCGTTTTATTGCTTGTTGGATTTGTTAGTGTTGGCGGGGTTGCGTGGGTGGGCGCGGGTGGATGGAGCGACTCGCGCTCGCACCAATATCTAGCCCGGAAGGAACGAAGCGTCCCACAGGGACTTCCGGAGCTACACGCTCCGTCATCGCGGTGGCAACCGTTTCCTCAGCGCACACAACCCCATCCCAACCTTCCCGTTGCCAGGGGAAGGAGTGCCCACACAACGTGCGTTGATTCTTCGCAAAAAAAATGCGACTACGCGGGTTTCTTCCCCGCCGCACGATCATTGAGCAGCTTGCTCACGGTAACGTGCACCTTCGCTGTTTGTTTTTGCAGCGCTTCCAGCTCGACTGATTGATCGTCGATGAGCTTGTATTTTTCGCGAAGGTCTTTGGCGGCTTCAAGCACCTTGTCCGATTTATTCATATCGGTCTTGAGCTGTTTTTGCAGGCTGTGCAAATCTGGTTGGCTCATGCGCTGGAAGGTGCCAGCGGTGGCGAGACGGTCTGCCATGACCGTCAATTTTTTTGACGCAGCGATTTGCATTTTCAGCCGCGACTTCACGATGCCTTCGCGGTTTGCGGTGTCTTCTGCCACAGCTATCGTGGCCATTGACATCGCTGCGACTAACAGCAACAAAAATATTTTTCTCACACTCTTGCTCCCACAAGAAAGTTTACGAATGACCGCAAATATTGCGCCTGCGGTTGCAGCATCCATTGTATCGTGCGGTACCGTGTGTCAGCCCCTACGCGGCTACCTTGATGCGAATCTCTTTTGTCCCCACGACCGGATTACGAAATTTTTTGAGTAATTCAACTTCGCGTTTTTTCGCCTCAACAAAATGCGCGTGCTTCACATGCCCAAAGCCGCGAATGTGTTCTGGCAGTTCGGCAATATCGACAGCGGTATCGTAATTGCCCGCATTCACGGCACCCAGCAAATTGTCGATGGTGCGTTCATAGTCCGCAATCAACTGCCGCTCCATTTTTCGCTCTGCGCTGTAGCCAAACACATCCAGCGCCGTGCCACGCAGCCCCTTGAATTTCGCGAGCAATCTAAACGCTGTGAGCATCCACGCGCCAAACGTAGTTTTCTTTGGCTCGCCGGTGGTCGCATCGGTAGCACCCATGATCGGCGGCGCGAGATGAAACACGAGTTTATAGTCGCCTTCGAATTGCTCGCCGATGCGTTTCACAAAATCCGTCTCGGTGTACAGGCGCGCAACTTCGTACTCATCCTTGTAAGCCATCAGCTTGAAGGCGTAACGGGCGACGGCAGCCGTCATTGCCTTCTTGCCAAGCCGCGTATCGGCGGCTTCTACGCGTGCAACAAGCTCGCGATAGCGTTGTGCATACGCGGCATTTTGATAGGCAGTCAAATAGGTTACCCGGCGCTCGACCAATGCTTCAATCGTCTCCGAGAGCCGCTGGCTATCCGGTTTTGCCTCTGGTGGTACGGCAATTTTTTGCACCGCACGTAAGTCGTGCGCCGCGCGGCGTCCCCAGTCGAAGGCTTGTTTGTTTTTCTCCACCGAGGTGGCGTTCAAATCAATCGCCTGCATGATCGATCCCGCGCGCACCGGAATTAATCCGCGCTGATAGGCAAAGCCCATCACAAACGGATTGGTGTAAATCGCGTCTCCCATCAGCGCGGTGGCAAGCTCGGTAGCGTTGATGAAATCGACTGCATGCATCGCCTCACGCAACACGTCCTGCATTTCGGCGACGGGGATATGCAAATCGGCGTGCTTGGTGAATTCGCCAGTGGTTGCCACGTCGACATTCACGACACCCCGCGTAAGTTCGCTTTGCATTTTCGCGATGGCCTCGTCCGAGGTCGAGACGATCATGTCGCAGCCGAGCAGCACGTTCGCCTCACATGCCGCAATGCGTACGGCGTGAATATCATCGGGTGTGTTGGCGATGCGCACATGGGTGTAAACGCTGCCGCCCTTCTGCGCGAGGCCGGTCATGTCGAGTACTGCCACCCCTTTGTTTTCAAGATGCGCTGCCATGCCCAACAGTGCGCCGATAGTGACCACGCCGGTGCCACCCACACCCGTAACCAGTATTCCGTATGGCCTATCCAATGTTGGCAAACTCGGCTCTGGGAGCGGCGTGAGCACCTCTTGCACGGTTGGTTTTCGTTTCCGTAATTGCCCGCCTTCAACGGTCACGAAGCTAGGACAAAACCCCTTCACGCAAGAAAAATCTTTGTTGCACGAAGATTGGTCGATGGTGCGTTTGCGGCCAAATTCTGTTTCCACCGGCGACACCGACATGCAGTTTGATTTTTTGCCGCAATCGCCACAACCTTCGCACACGGCCTCGTTAATCACCACGCGTTTAGCAGGATCGGGAAACGTGCCGCGTTTGCGACGACGGCGTTTTTCGGCAGCACAGGTCTGGTCATAAACCAGCACCGTCACGCCTTCGATCTCGCGCAACTCGCGTTGCACCACGTCCAGTTCATCACGATGCCGCACCACCACACCGGGCGCGAAATTGGCGTCACTCGGATATTTTTCCGGCTCATCGGTGACGACATAAATTTTGCCCACACCTTCGGCCGCGACCTGCTGGGTAATCTGCGGCACCGTGAGTGGACCATCGACCGGCTGCCCACCCGTCATCGCGACCGCATCGTTGAACAAAATTTTGTAAGTGATGTTCACGTTCGCCCCCACCGCCGCGCGAATCGCCAACATCCCCGAATGAAAGTAGGTGCCATCGCCGAGATTCGCGAACACATGCTTAGTCTCGGTGAACGGCTGAATGCCAATCCACGGCGCGCCCTCCCCGCCCATTTGCGTGAACGTCATCGTCGCTTCGGGGCGAATCCACACCGCCATGTAGTGACAGCCAATGCCCGCCAGCGCCTTCGAACCTTCGGGTACGTGGGTGCTGGTGTTGTGCGGACAACCGGAACAAAAATACGGAATGCGCGCGGCCTTGGCGCGCGGTTTGGCGAGCGCGGTCTCCTTGGCTTCAAGAAATTTGAGCCGCGTTTGAATAATCGCGCTGGTGTGAAATTTGGCGGTGCGGGCAGCAATCACACGCGCAATCATGGCGGGGGTAAGCTCGCCCGCAGCGGGCAACAGCCACGCCGCACGGTGCGTTTCCCACTCGCCATGCTCGTCGTATTTGCCGATCACGCGCGGGCGCACATCGTCGCGCCAGTTGTAGAGCTGCTCTTTCAACTGATACTCGATGACTTGACGCTTTTCTTCCACCACCAAAATTTCTTCCAAGCCCTGCGCGAATTCACGAACGTGCGTCGGCTCCAGCGGCCACGGCATCCCGACCTTCATCACCCGCAAGCCAATCTCGGCGGCGTGGCGATCATCAATTCCCAAATCTTCTAGCGCCTGCATGGTGTCCAGATAGGCTTTACCCGACGCGATGATGCCGAGACGCGCCTTGCCGGGTGCTGAGTCGATGGTGATGCGATTCAGACGATTCGCACGGCAGTAGGCAAGGGCTGCATAAATCTTGTCGTGCTGCAAACGCAATTCTTGATCGAGTGGCGTATCGGGCCAACGGAGCGACATGCCCCCTAAGGGCAAATCAAAATTTTCCGGCAGGATGATTTTTGGCGAGTCGATGTCGATGGTCACCGAGGCCGAGGCATCGACCGTATCGGACACACACTTGAACGCGACATAACAACCCGAATAGCGCGACATCGCGAAGCCGTGAATGCCCAACTCCAAAATTTCCTGCACGCCGGTTGGATACAACACCGGGATCATGGCAGCGTCAAAAATATGTTCTGACTGATGCGGCAACGTGGACGATTTGCACGCGTGGTCATCACCCGCCACCAGCAGCACGCCGCCGTGCTTTGACGTGCCAGCCGCATTCGCATGCTTGAACACATCGCCCGAGCGATCAACACCTGGCCCCTTGCCATACCAAATGCCGAACACACCGTCGTACTTCGCCCCCGCAAACAAACCCACCTGCTGCGAGCCCCACACGGCGGTTGCGGCCAATTCTTCATTTACACCGGGTGTGAAATGAATGTGATGGTCAGCGAGATGTTTTTTCGCTTTCCACAACGCTTGATCGTAGCCACCCAATGGTGAGCCGCGATAGCCGGAGATGAAACCGGCAGTGTTGAGCCCCGCTGCGAGATCACGCGCGCGCTGAATCATCGGCAGCCGCACCAAGGCCTGCGTGCCGGTCATGAATGCGCGGCCGTGGTCGAGCAGGTATTTGTCGTCAAGGGTGACGGGGGTGGGAAGCGTCGCAGAACGCGAGGCAGAAACAACAGACATGACCAACTCCTCAAAATTGTGTTTTGGGTGTGATTTGGTTCCGGGCTACTTCGTGATTATGTGCCAGAGAACCGATGCCATTTTTCCAAGAATTGTGTTCTCGGTGGATAGTGTTCACAAGTTTAGCGGAAAGGCGGTTGGAACTGCCCGCAGCGTCGGGGTCTGCGACCCTGATTTGCCAACCCATTCGGCACGAAAATATGGCTATGCTTAGAATTCGCTGATCTGCGGCGAAGTACCTGACAACCATTTTCCAAAGGAGAGTCACATGTCTACAAGCCCTCACGCTCTGAACTGGTTCGAAATCCCGGTAGTTGATTTTGCGCGCGCCAGTGCCTTCTACGAATCGGTGCTCGGCATAAAGATCGAGCCGATGGTCATGGGGCCAATCACAATGTGTTTCTTGTCATCTGACCCCAACGCCGTTGGTGGCGCACTCGTGCAAAGCGGCGAGGCAGTGCCATCCCAGCTAGGAACGATCGTGTACTTGAATGGGGGCAGCGATTTGGCACCGATGCTCGCCCGAGTGAAGAAGGCGGGTGGCGCAATCGCCGTCCCCAAGACCGAGATCGGAAACGACTTTGGATTCTTCGCACATTTCGTTGACACCGAGGGCAACAAAGTCGGGCTGCACTCGATGGGATGAGGCTCGCGATTGGCGAGGTGTGCGTAACTCATTACGACGGCGGTTTCAACTAGGAAAGGTCTGACTATGTGGCTCGCGTTCAGCTTGCGGCGCGATTGGGGTATATGCAAGGCGCGCGACGAAGGCGCGGTGCATGCGCTAGCGCACGAGGAGCTGGGTTTGGCAGACTCACACCGCAGATGCCCCAATATCGCCGCAAGATGAGTGCAATGCACTTAATCAGACCTGCCTTAAGTCTGTCGCACCGGCGCAGGCCGGGGGCTAATTTGGTCAGCGGGGATGAGCGGCCAAAATTAGACCCCGGCCTTCGCCGACGCGACAAACTCAAGATAGCGACATTGCTTGGAGTCCGCCCTCGGGGCACCGGGGCGACATGGTTAAAGTTGGCCCGGCATATTCGAAGCACCCGCCCAATACACATCGCAGGCAAAACTTTCAAACCCAGCCATCCACGAGCATCTCCAGCTATCCGCCCTACTTCGCGTTTTCGACGCCACCGAGTGCTTCGATAAGCTCGTTGAGCAAGTGACTCAACTCCCCCGTCATCAGCGCAGTATCCGCATCGAACCTTTCGTCCTCACTTTGCGGTGACGCTTCTTCGCCTTCTTTTACGATGTCTACCGGCGACACGCGTTTGATGGTGAGGTTGTCGGCGAGCACAAACGAGATGCGATCCGCCCATGTGAGCGCGAGACGCGTGCATTGTTTGCCGGATTGGATGTGGCGTTTTACGTCGGCGGGTTCTAAGGTGTGGCGGACAAATCGCACGGTGGCTTTTTCGTCTTTGGGTGATTGCAGCTCGGTTTCTTGATCGATGCTGAATCCTGAGGGTGGTTCGTTGGCACCGAGCCACGCGGTCATGGCGATGGCGGGTGACATGGCGACGCTCAGGGGCTCCAGTTCCAAATCATCGAGACATTTGTTGAGCATCGTGATGACGTCATCGGCTTTGCCGGGGGATGCGGCGTCGATGATGAGACGTTTATTTTTCGCGTCGATCCAGACCCAAGTGTTGCGGCGTACGTTGAACGCGCGCGGCAGCAGTTCGTCGGTGACTTGCTCTTTGAGATCGCGCATTTGTTTGCGGCCAGGCTTGAAGCCTTGTACCTGTTCAAGCTCAGCGGCCTTGGTGCGTACGGTTTCTTTGATGACGGATGACGGTAGTAACTTTTTCTCGGTGCCGAGTTTGAGTAGTACATGGCCGTTGCTGCTGTAGGCCAACGCGCCGTCTTCGCGCGGCGAGCCCCAGCCGTGGGCGATCAGTTCATACGAATGGCAATGGCGAAACGCGTGCTGCGCGAGCGCGTCTTCGAGGGATTTGATGCTGCGCTTCCACGGCGAGGTGAGGCGATAAATCTGTAGATTCTTGAACCACATATTGGCCTGAAAAAGTGTGGAATTGTATAGGAGTGTTGGGGCGGGGCGCGGGTTGTGGAGTGGGTTGGTGAAATTGTTGGCATCGTAAATCCCCCAGTTCTTCTTGAGGTAGGCGGCACGATCACGCGGCCCCTTTTACAAAGGGGGCAAGATTTCACAGCGGCCGAAACAGTCAAAAGCCAATATCCACGCGGCTTTTGAGGCAGCTATCCCGGTGAAACGGCGCAAATTTTCGCCGTCATTCCGAGACGCACTTGCGAGGAATCTGCTGTTGGTGACGAAGCAAAGAAGAAGCAGATTCCTCGTAATGGCATCTCGGAATGACAGTGACTAATTCAGTGCCACAGCGAACTGCACCTTATGCCTTCTCCACCGCAATCGTATTGTCCTTCGGCCTGCGATCAATCAGTTTATTGAGCGGATCAATGCCTGCCTTTACCGGCAGTTGATCGACGGTCAACACAAACTCCGTTTCTTCTTTTTCGATTTTGCGTTTTTCCAAAAAGATGGGCACGCCTTTGGCGTCGAGCACACCGATGTCAATCCAGTCGGCGATGGCAATATCGGTTTCTTTGCCAAGTTCGTCGGATTGGCGTTTCTTGGCGTTGACGGTCAAACGAACTTCGTACTTGCCATCGGCGAGCGCCTTGTAGGTGGCCTTGGTGGCGCGGTTCTCAAAGACGATGATGGCTTCGAACATGTCGTCGATGACGGTTTGCAAATGTGCTGGCGTGACTTCGCGTAGGCGCTTGATGAGCATCGTGGCGTTGGGGTACGGTGGCCCTTTGAAGGCGAAGTCGTCACGGAATCTTTTGAGTGCGCTGTTTACTTTTTCTTCGCCGATGTAGTCCGCCAGCGCGTACATCACCAAGCCACCTTTTTGGTAGTGGATGTAGCCTTGGTTTTCAACACGGCCGAGCGGTACTTCTTTTTTTTGCTCAAACGCACGACCGCGCAGGTAACCGTCTAGTTCGTAGGCGAGAAACTTTTGCATCTTGGCTTCGCCGTATTTTTGCTTCATCACCATCAGCGCTGAATACTGCGCGAGGGTTTCGGAAAGCACCGTGGCACCTTGCACATCGCCACCGACGACGTGGTGCCCCCACCATTGATGCGCGGCTTCGTGTGCCGTGATGTAGTACGGATAGTCAATGTCTTTGTCGTCATTGTCCCGCACACGCGCGATGAAACCGACACTCTCGGAATAGGGAATCGTATTTGGGAACGCTTGCGCGAACGATTGATAGCGCGGAAATTCGACGATGCGGAACTGGCGATGTTGATATGGCCCGAACGCCGCACTCATGTAGGCGAGCGAGGCTTTGCTGGACGCGAGCATCCGATCGAGGTTCCACGTATGCGTGGGGTGATGGTAAATCTCTAGCGCTACCGCGCCGTTCGGGCCATTCCACGTGTCGCGCTTGACCTCATAGCGCGCCGATTGGAAGGCAAAAAAATTCAAGATCGGCGCGTCCATTTTGAATTCGAAATAGCGGCGACCACCCTCCTGCCACTCGCGTTGCAAGTAGCCCGGCGCAATGGCGATTTGATCGGGCTCGGTGCTGACGGTCGCAGCAAAGTCCACCCAGTCGGCGTAAGAAGTGAGGTAGTTGCGTTGCGAACCCGCTGGGTCATCGCGATCCAGCTTGCGCTCTTTCGG
Source organism: Burkholderiales bacterium (assembly GCA_043744255.1). Lineage (GTDB taxonomy): Bacteria > Pseudomonadota > Gammaproteobacteria > Burkholderiales > Usitatibacteraceae > UKL13-2. Next base: position 38,403 of record JAYTVA010000107.1, read on the forward strand.
CTCTAGCCCAAACTTTTTGCGGTCTTTGTCTTGCGTCAGTTCGGTGTTGGCTTGATAGCCAAACATCGGCAACACATCCATACCATTGATGAACGAACCGTTCTCCACCACTTGCGTACTCGCAGCTTGATTGGTGAAACCACGGCGCGGCAGCGACAGATCGAAGTCCAATTGCATCTCGCCCTTCGGCGGCAATGGCGTGGCGAGCTTGAATTGGCGCACGCCCATCGCAACGTTGTGTTCCACCATTTCCGCAGGTGCACTGAAGGCGAGCTTATCGACCACCACTTCTGGCCCGCGCTGCATGACCAACATTATTTTTTCGAGAGCCACATCGTTCTTGTTGACCAAGCGATAGCTGCCCGCCATGCGCACGTTCTGCGTCGATGGAAAGAGATCGACATTGAGTTTGACCGCCGCGATGCGCGGCTGCGGGTCGTTTGCCGTGTGCTTATATTGTTTCTCGTAGTCGGCTAATAGTTTCTCTTGCGAATACGCAGTGCGATATTGATTGAGTACGTTGGTGTTGTAAAAAATTCCCGCGCCGAATAGCGCAAACGCGGCCAAGAAAAAGCCAAAACTCACCAACACCGATCCACTCAACCGCGAGCGCGCCATTGCGACCCGTTCGCGCCAGCCACCAACCGTGCCGCGCGTCCAAAAAAGATACGCAACGAGCAACAACAACACCGACGCCGCCACCCAGTAATTGTTAAACGCCCAAGTGCGCAATTGCAGATGGCCGAAGCCATTCATATCTGAGTACGGAAGCTCTGGCACGCTGCCAAATTTGTACAAGTTGTGCTGAAAGCCCAGCAACGACGAGAACGTAATCAAAATGTAGAACACGATCATCACAAAGTGACCGAGGTATTTGTTGTTGAGAACGCTGTGTATTGCGAGCGCCAACGCGCACAGCATCCAATACCCTAGCAATGCCGTGCCAAACATGCTTTGTAAATACAGCGGCAACTCGAAGTGATAGTAGCCGCGCCAGATTTGCATACCGATTCCACACACGACCAAGAATGCTGTGAGTACGGTCGGTATCAGCATCAACGCCAAGGCCTTCGCAACCAACGGCAACCACGCTGGCGAGGGCATAGTGTCGATGATTTGATCGACCCGCTGCTCACGCTCACGCCACACCAGCTCGCCCGCGTAGAAGGTGATGATGATGAGCATGAAGAGACCAAAGCCGCCGTTGAGCGCCTCGATCACCTGATACGTGACGGGGTAGGTCAACGTGCCAAATACTTTACCGAGTGCCATGCTGGCAAAAATAATCAGCAACAGACCCGCAAATACCAACACACCGAAGTAAACATTTTTAACGGTCTCGATGAAGTGCATCCACACCATACTGGCCAACATCGCCATTCCGCGCGGCTCATCGGGACTAATCACCAATCGTTCACTGTGTACCGCGAGTGCTTCTGCGCGCGCTTCAGCGACGCGTTCAGCCGCCGCTTCTTTGCGTGCTCCGCGTGAGAGTTGCGCCGCCGAGAACTGGCCGAAGCTGAAGCGTGAATAACAAAACACAATTGCCACCACCGCGACTGCAAGCCACAGCAACCGATTCCACAGCAGCACACCCTCGAGCGGTACCAATTGCACATTACGCTCGGCAATCGTCCAGTATTCGACCATGCGCGCGACGGCGGTAGTGCCGAACGGATCAAACAGGGCAGCCAAAGTTTTGTTGTCGATGTCGCGTGCGAGTTGCAACGAGATCAAGTAGCCGATCAATAGCAGCACGCTGCCGATGTACACGGGCAGCATCTTGCGCGTGAGCGTGGCGATCATGAAAAACACGCCGCCAATCAACAACGCATTGGGAATCAGGATCAGCACATACGGCCACACATACGCCATCAAGCGATTCGGCCCGATGCGGTCGGCATCGAGCCCCGGCATCAAGGTCGCGAGGAACGCAGCAATGCCGATGCTGGCAAAAATCGCAATCACCACCAGCATCGCACCGATAAACCGCCCAGTGAGATATTGATATTTGGTGATGGGTGAGGTGAAGAAAAAATGATACGTGCGATGTTCAAAATCACACTGCACCGCGCGGCCAAGAATGGTCGCCATGATGGTGACGCCAAACATGCCGAGTAACCCGATGGTGCTGGCGATGGCGAAGGGCGAATTGATGAACGTTTTACCCGAACCGAAACTGACCATCGCTTCTTTGAACAGCCCGCCCGCTGCGGCCATCCAAAAAAACGTCACCGCGAAAAAAATCGCGATGTAGACCCACGTTGAGATCGACAAAAAGCGATTGCGAATTTCGAATAGCGCGATGGATTTCAACATGATGATTACGCGGCCTCGGCCAACGCCGCCGCAAGCTGGCCGCCGATGGCCGCGAAATAGGTATCTTCCAGCGTCGGCTCAATCGCGGTGAAACCCACGCCAGGTGTGGCATCGCCGACCACATGAATCAGCGTTTGGCCGCCAATCAAGCGGGTCGAGATCACCGGATATCTTTTCTTCGCATCGTCAAGCGCACCGCGTGCCACCGATGCACCCCACAGCCGACCGCGCAGACGATTTACCAACGTTTGTGGCTGCCCTGTGAGCAACACTTCGCCCTTGTTGATGATCGCCATGTTGGGACACAAGTCGCTCACGTCCGAGACAATGTGCGTGGACAAAATTACCACCACGTCTTCACCAATTTCCGCGAGTAGGTTGTGAAAACGCACGCGCTCCTCTGGGTCAAGACCTGCGGTGGGTTCATCCACGATGATGAGCTTGGGATCGCCAAGCAGCGCCTGCGCGATGCCGAAACGCTGACGCATGCCGCCAGAGAATCCACCCAGCGCTTTGAAGCGCACGTTAAACAAATTGGTCTGCCGCAACAGCCCAACCACCACATCTTGCCGCTCGCCTTTGTTACGCAAGCCTTTCAGTTCCGCCAAATGCAGCAGCAAATCCCACGCGGATACTTTTGGGTACACGCCAAAATCCTGTGGCAAATAACCGAGCACGCGCCGCACGCCGTCTTTGTCTTTCAGCACATCGAGATCCCCCATCGTCGCCGTGCCGCTATCAGCGTTTTGCAGCGTCGCGAGGGTGCGCATCAGTGTGGACTTGCCTGCACCATTGGGCCCCAGCAGACCAAACAAACCATTGGGAATATCGAGCGACACATCCTGCAACGCCTGCACGCCATTCGGATATTTTTTTGAGAGGTTACGAATGATGAGGTTCATATTGACCGCGCGGTGGTTGGGATGGACTGAGTTTACCGAGCTACCTGTGCTGCTTGCACCCAATGCGACGAAATTGCGATTCAGGCGGATGAAGCCGCGAATGCGTGATCGCCGCGCGTGTAGAATTTGCTATCACTTTATTGACCAACACCACCATGCGCCCTCGCCTGCTTGCTTACTCTCTCACTCTGTTTGCGTTGCTTTCTGGTTGCACGGTGCTTGATCCGTACAACATCATTGGCCGCCGTCCAGCCACACCGTTAATCGCGGATAGGCCGGTCACCGACACCAATTCAGACGCATGGAAAAAACAGGCGGTCGACTATGTTTGGACGACGGTAAACGACAAATACTACGACCCCAAATTAAACGGCATCGACTGGAAAGCCGCGCGGAATAAGCATGAACCGCTGATTCTCGCCGCGAAAACTGACGACGAATATTGGGAACTGCTCGACAAAATGACGGGCGAACTAAAGGACTCGCACACGCGCGTGCATTCGCCCAAGCAAGCAGAAGCGCAGCGCGAAAACCAAGCGCCGGGCCTAGGTATTGGCTTGGTGGAAATTGCTGGTGCGCTGATATTGACCAGCGTGCATCCCGACTCCGACGCGTACTGGGCGGGCGCGCGTGCGGGTATGACTATCAAAACCATTGACGGTGAGCCTGCCATTGGCCGCTATCAACGATTCCTGAACGCCTCACGCGACAGCTCGACGCCGTGGGCGCGTGCGCGCGGCGCACAACGCAAAATCACCTCGGGCGATGTCGATACCAAAAGCGATATGACGTTCGTGCGCGGTGACGGCAGCGAAATCGCCATCACTCAGAAGCGCCGTGTATTCCGCAGCCCGCCCGAATTTACGCAGCGTGTATTGCCTTCAGGATTTGGCTATGTGCGGTTCTCCGGCTTTGTTCCGCAGTTTGAAAGTCAGGTGCTGGCAGCGGTAGACAAAATGAAGGACGCGCCGGGGATGGTGGTTGATCTACGTGGCAATGGCGGTGGCTCGGGCGACATGGCGCGCACCCTCGTCACCAAATTTTTATCCGACACACAAAAGGCCGGACGCGTCCTCACCCGTACCGGCAAACCGATTTCAATATTTTTTGTTGACCTCATCAAAACCGAACCAGAATTCAAAGGCGACAAGGCCAAGGCTTATACCAAGCCGTTGGTGATTTTGACCAACGAAAGTTCGGCCTCGGCGTCGGAAATTTTTACCGGTGCCTTGCAAGAACTAGGTCGCGCCACCGTCATCGGTCGTCGTAGCTGCGGCTGCTTGCTCGGCTACCTAGGCTATGCCGATTTACCCGGCGGCGGTGTGTTGGCGTACAGCGAAATGGGCTTTGTCTCACCGAAGGGAATTCGCGTGGAAGGCGAAGGCATCCCGCCCGACGTGGAAGTGCCGCTCACCACCAGCGATATTGTCGCGAATCGTGATCGCACGTTGGAGCTGGCGGTGAAGTTTTTGCAGGACAAAACGGCTGGCAACAAAGTCGCCGATGGCCTAGCCAGCGGAACCGTTAGATGAAACACGCTTCGTCACGCGGAAGTTTTCATCACGCCGCCTGACGCTGCCCAACTAATCGCGAACAAACCGCCGCCGTCACCATGACAGTAGTGGCCGTGCCACCCAGATCACCGGTATGTAGCGATTTATCCGCAGTGACGCCTTCAATCACGCGCATCAGCTCATCGGCGGCGGGTTGCTCGCCAAGGTGTTCGAGCATCATCACGATGGACCAGAAGGTACCGATGGGATTGGCGAGACCTTTGCCCATGATGTCGAAAGCCGAGCCGTGGATGGGCTCGAACATGGATGGAAAGCGGCGTTCTGGGTCTAAATTGGCAGTGGGTGCGATGCCTAAGCTGCCCGCCAGTGCAGCGGCAAGATCACTCAATACATCGGCGTGCAAATTGGTGGCGACGATGGTGTCCATACTCGCCGGCCGATTGACCATGCGCGCGGTGGCCGCGTCGACCAGTTCCTTGTCCCAACGCACGTCAGGAAATTCTTTTGAGATCTGCAACGCGATTTCGTCCCACATCACCATCGCGTGGCGCTGCGCGTTGCTTTTGGTGATGACGGTGAGTAGCTTGCGCGGGCGCGAGCGCGCGAGCTTGAACGCAAAGCGCAACACACGCTCCACGCCCGCGCGGGTCATGATCGACATATCGGTGGCGACTTCAATCGGGTGCCCCTGATGCACACGGCCACCGACGCCGGCATATTCGCCTTCTGAATTCTCGCGCACGATCACCCAGTCGAGGTCTTCGGGTTTGCAGCGCTTCAGCGGTGCGTCGATACCCGGCAAGATGCGCGTTGGTCGGACGTTGGCATATTGGTCGAAGCCTTGGCAAATTTTCAGGCGCAGACCCCACAGCGTAATGTGATCGGGAATGTGCGGGTCACCGGCCGAGCCGAACAGGATGGCGTCTTTGTCGCGGATCGCATCGAGGCCATCGGCGGGCATCATCACGCCGTGCGCCCGGTAGTAATCGCCACCCCAATCGAAGTTTTCGAATTCAACTTTGAATGTGTTTCGAGCGGCAAGCGCTTCCAGCACTTTTTGCCCGGCAGGAACGACTTCCTTGCCGATGCCGTCGCCAGGAATGGTGGCAATGCGATAGGTTTTCATGAATTTCTCCGGGGGTCGGGTTCGGGGTTCGGGGTTCGGGGTTCGGGGTTCAAGCTTATTCAATTTCTACACCATTAATGTAGTACTTCATGCCGTCTGCTCAGCACGCAATACGACTTTTGTAGGGTAGGTGGAGGGAAGCGATACCCATCGTTTCCGCCACCGCTGATGGGTATCGCTTCACTCCACCCGACGCCTACATCTATGCGGTCTACCCGCAGCGGCACCAACTGGCAGCTAGGGTGCGCGCGTTTGTTGAGTTTATGGCGGAGTCCTTCCCACGGCGAATAAAGGGCGGCTGAGGCTTCTCCATGAACACTCCCGATGAACACTCCCGCTGTATCCTGTGAATGGCGCAGAGTGGAATGGTGAACGGCCCGGGCGTGGCTTAGGAAAACAATCTGGTCGGTTACCCAACAACACTGACGATGCGATCAGCGATGTTGGGCAGGTGAAACTTGCCCAACCTACAACCTCAGCCTTCAAACTCACGGTTTGCTCAGTTTTTTTGCGGTATCGAGTGCGGCATCCCTGCCTGCCAAGAAATCAGCCATGGTCAGTTTTACTTCGACATCAGGCGTAACGCCTTTGCCCTGCTCAAATGATTCGATGTTCATGCGATTCCAATGGTTGGGCACACGCACGACGATGCCACTGGCGGGCAATTTCAGAAAAAATATTCGCCCAGCCGTTGGGCCTTCTGCGCTGCCCCCGGTGGATTGCCCTACCGTGGTGATGCGCTTGGCATCTTTGAGTTTGGCGATCAGCATCGTCGCGCCAGAGCCGTTGGTTGCGCTGACCAGCACGATGACTTTGCCGGCGAACCGATCTGCCGAAACTGGCGCTGGCAACTGTTCGGGGGTATTCGCACCGGTGATGTGCTCGTACCAACCGTCCGTGCGCTTGGTGAAGTTTTCAGTCGCGGGCTCAAAAATTTCTTTTCGATCGCCCCAGATATTGACGTACTTGGTCCAATCGCCAAAACGAATCGCCTTCTGCCAAACCGGTTTGTTCCACACGAATGGCTTGTCGAGCAGATGGGCAGCAAGGGCAACGGTGGCATCAGTGGAGCCACCGCGGTTTTCGCGCAAATCCAAAATTAGATGCTCTATTTTGCGCGCCTTCATGGTCTTGAAAAAAGCAGCATAGAACGCATTGGCATCAACCGGATTGCGATAATTGACGAACGTATCCACCTTCAGCACTGCGCTCTTGTCGGCCATGCGAAAGCTGACGCCGTTGTAGAATTCCCCGCGCTGCACCGCTAAAGTCCATGGAAGATTGAGCCATTCCTGATATGGGATCGCACGCATGGTGACTGCGCTATCAACGGACTCTGACGGCGCGCGAACCGTCAATTTATAAGCGTTGGTAAAGCCAAAAAAGACCGGGTAGAACTGGTCAAAATCAGATCCCATCAGATCGGCGTCGACTTCCAATTTGGTGATACGCGAAGCGTCGGTAAAGCCATCGACCGAGACAGCGGGCAATAGGCGCTGAATGATCTGGCCCACGGCGACGTCGTTGATCGACAAAATTTCTGTCCCGCGCTTGAGTTTCGTTTGCGCCGGGTCGCCCGAATACACAAACATGCGCCCATCAAATAGCTTGAAACGAAACGGTAGATGGGTCGGATTGTCTTGCCGAAACGCGGTCAGCGCTTCGGAAAATTCAGCCTTGGTATGATCGCAGCGAATAGTCGCCAGCAACAGTGATATTTCGCCGTAAAGCTCGACATCGCTTATCGGTTTGGCGGCGCGTTGCTCCAGTTTCGTGAAAGCCTCGTCAATGCGTGGCTTTGGCAGATAGCGGTACAAGCCAGGATGCGCCTCTTCCAGCGCGCGGCGCATGAGCGCAACATCGGCGAGAGCCTGAGACGCAGTCAGCGTGCGGGCAGAAAAGGTGGTTTGGGCAGTCGCGCTCACGCCTATCAAGCTCGCGAGCAGCACAAGCGTTATCGACCTCGGCACCAGCCGCATCCAGTTCATATCAACTTTCTGAATCGTTTCTGAAAATTCACTTCAGCAAACGAACTCTCGTGTTTGTGCTTGACCCAAATGCCGCCACCGCGCCCATGCTAATACCCCGCGCGCAGCCCGTAGTTAGTAAGTTGGGCAGCCCGCATTTGCCCAACATCAGCAAACGCGTTGCCACAACGGTTCGGTAATCGATAGTGCGGATCACTCAACCGACGTGCAGTTGATCGCGCTGCCCGCGCCAGTGTTGGCGTCCATTGGCGGTGGCGGCGCGATTGTTAACTTGGGCTGAACCAGCCGTAACTGTACTAACAATCCCGCCTAGTGGCGGGATTTTTTTGCCTTCTGCCTCGCCCGCAGGTTGGGCAAACAGTTTGATCGTTTGTCTAACAACAGCGACGATGCGATCACTGATGTTGCGCAGATGAAATTTACCGCGGCACCAAGCGCGCTCATCCCTCTTAGTTCGATCAAAGCCTAGTATCGGCGGGCACTTTGAGGCATTTTGCGGCGAGCCAACAATGCACATATGGGCATCGACAAGAGCAATCCAACGGCCACGGTGCTCCAACCTGTCACAAAATCCTCAGTCGCCGCCACCCGCACAGTGCGCCCGCAAAATCTCCAGCGACTCCACGAACCTCGCCTCAATCGCCGCGATCATCGCCGCAAAATCCCCACCCCCACTCTGCCGCGCAACGCCTTCCAACGCTCCACACAATGCCGCCACCTCGATTGCGCCAAGGTTCGCCGCCATGCCGCGAAACTGGTGCACCGCGTGTTCCAGCGCATTTAGGTCGGCACGCGCCACAGCGTCGCGCAACGTGGCAAGGAGCGCCGGTCCTCGGGTTGCGTAGGACTCGACCATTTCTCGCATGAACGATCCGTCGGGATCTTCACCGCAGAGGTTGATGAGTTGGTGCACGTTTACCGCAGGATTAGCATTCATTTCCGAGCCGGCTCCAGGTGTCATGCGCGGGAAGGTGGCGGGGTTGCAACCCCATGTTCTTTTATTCTCTCAGCTAAATCCAGCTTGCGCTTGCCGCATCGTTCCAGCGCCGCGTGCAGTGCGGGGATGGCAATGGGTTTGGTGACGTAGTCGTCCATGCCGGCTTCGGCGGCGATGTCCAGGTCTTCGCGCATGGCATTGGCGCTCATGGCGATGACTCGGGGGCGGCGATTTTCGTCGGGCCACATTTCGATGATGCGACGACTCGCTTCGAGGCCATCCATCTCCGGCATTTGAATATCCATGAGGATGAGGTCGTAATGTTGGCGTTTGACGGCGGCCAATACTTCCCAGCCGTTGGCGGCAACGTCGGCGAGGTAGCCGAACGATTTCAGCACGCGCAGCGCGAGCTTTTGGTTGATGTCGTTGTCTTCGGCGAGCAGGATGTGCAGAGGATAGCGCTCGGCCAAGGTGTGATCGAAAATGGGCGCGTTGGGGCGCTGTGCCACACCCGCGCTAGGCATCGCGAGGTGAAGTGCGCGCACGACTGCGTCAAGCAGCGCGGATTGGCGCGCGGGCTTGGTGAGGGTGGCGACAAAGTTGGCGGCATGCTCGCTTTGCCGCACGTTGATGGACGACAGCAGAATGATCGGAAGTTCTGGGCGCACGCGATGGATTTGCTTGGCAACATCGATGCCGCTCAAAACTGGCATGTGCATATCAGTGATGACCAGATCAAACTTGCGACCGGCATGTGCAGCGTTAACGGCCATATCGATGGCCACGCGCGGCTCGCTCACACTATCGTGCAGCAGCCCCCAACTTTCCACCTGTAGACCGAGGATACGCAAGTTGGTCGCGTTGTCGTCCACCAACAGCACGCGTTTCCCGTCAAGCGCGAAATGGCTGATTTCTTCAATGGGGGTGAGTGCGGCTGCCGCCGCCGTGGGCAAAGAGAATGAAAATGTCGCCCCTTCGCCAGCCCGGCTTTTCACGCGCATCTCGCCCCCCATGCCTTCTACCAAGCGCTTGGAGATGGCGAGACCCAAGCCACTGCCGCCGAACCGACGCGCGATGCTCGAGTCTACTTGTGTGAACGCCGAAAACAGTAGGTCGATCTTGTCGGCCGGAATGCCCATGCCGGTATCACGCACGGAGAATTCCAGCGCCAACACATCGTCACTGGCAGGCATCTCGCGCGCGGGACGGTTGATCTCGGTGCGCTTGACGTTAATGAAGACTTCACCGTGCTCGGTAAATTTGACCGCGTTCGAGACCAGATTGACGAGGATTTGCCGCAGGCGCGGCATATCGCCGTAGATCCAGCGCGGTACATCCGGCTCGATAAGGTAGACCAGATCCAAGCGCTTGTCCTGCGCCTTCAGCGCGAGCAATTCGATGGTGCTTTCGACGGCGTCCTGTAAATCGAACGGCTGGTTATCGAAATACATCTTGCCGGATTCGATGCGCGAATAATCGAGGATGTCGTTGATGACGACCAAGAGGCTCTCGCCACTGACGCGAATGACCTCGGTGAAATCGCGCTGCTCGGGCGATAGCGGGGTATCGAGAAGTAGCGAAGTCATGCCCATGACGCCATTCATTGGCGTGCGAATTTCGTGGCTCATGGTGGCTAAGAACGCAGTCTTGACGCGTGCGGCTTCTTCGGCATCTTCTTTGGCGCAGCGAAGTGCTTCCAAATCGCGCTTGCGTTGTGTGATGTCGGCGGCGACACCGAGAAAGCCGGTAATTTCATTCTGCGGATCACGTAGCGCGGAAGTGCTCAGTCGCACGGCCACGCGTCTGCCGTCCTTGCGAATGTAGGTCCACTCGGCTTCGTCCACGCCGCCGCGTAGCGGCACGGCCATGAAGGTTTCCATACCGACGCTGACGGGCGCACCGAGTCTCGCCGACAGGACAGCAGCGTGGGCGGCGACCTCGGCGGGCTCATGAAAAATAGCGGGGGTGTAGCGTCCCAATACTTCGTCCGCACGATAGCGCAGCATGGCTTCCGCCGCGCGATTGAAGGTGGTGATCTTGCCGTCGAGATCGACGGCAATGACGGACAGGTTGGTGCTGTCAAGGATGGCGCTGTGCAATGCACCGGCGCGTTGTAGCTGTGCGGCAATGGCGGCACGCTCGGAAGATTCACGCAACACATTGCGAAACAGCCAGATCATGGTCGCGAGTGCCAACAGCACAGCAATCACCAGCGTCCACGCAGACCAGCGGTTATCCAGACTGGATTGCGCCGCGCGGGTGACGAGCAGCCGCTCTTCAATTGCCTGCATATCCGCGATGACCGCGCGAAACTGATCCATCGCTACCTTGCCCTTCAACAGTAGCGGCAACGGCACTTGTTGTGCGCTCCTGCGCACCCCCACAGCCTCGCTCAGGGCGGCCTGCTCATCGGCGATCAGCGCTTTAGCAGCGGCAACTTTGCTGAGTTGGGTGGTGTTGTCGCTGATCATGGTTTCCAACGCTGATAATGTGGCTGGAATCTCCCGAATCGCGTCTTCGTATGGCGTCAAAAAAACGTCAGCACCGGACGCAAAGTAGCCGCGCGCCCCCGTCTCTAGGTCGGTCATCTGGCGGTGCAGCGTCTCAATCTGCCCGATCACCTCGTGCGTCTGCGAGACCCGCCAGGCCGATGCCCTCGCTTCGACGGACACTCGGTACCCCACGGTTGCCAGCATCAGCATTAGCAACAGTGCGCTACCAAATCCAAAATACATTTTGCTTCTGAATAGCCGTGGCGCGAGCTCGGAATTTCTGGCGCTCTCGTTACCTGCGAGGTGCCGGGTACCGTCGATGGATGCAGCGAGACGATGCAACTGGGTGCGCATCTCGATGTGACGCACAGCCTGGTACGCAAGTGCGGTAAGCGCGTCGCGTTGTTCTGGCGAGAGCTGGCGCGGTACATGATCGATTACGCAAAGCGTACCGAGCGCATGTCCGTCGGCCGTCACTAACGGCACACCGGCATAGAAGCCGATTTTGGGCTCGCCGGTCACCAATGGATTATTTGCGAAGCGCGGATCTTGACGCGCATCGGGCACCTCCATGAGGCGATCTTTATCCCGAATAGCGACATCGCAAAACGCTTGATCACGCGGGGTTTCGGTGACCGCAAGCCCCTGATTGGACAAGAACCATTGCCGGTGATCGTCAATCAGGCTAATGAGAGTGATTGGCGTGCCACAAATTTGTCCGGCGAGACGGGTCAGTTTATCGAGCGTCTCATCAGGTTCAGAGTCGAGCACGTGGGCATCGTGCAGCGCCTGCAAACGCAGCTTTTCTTCAGAGCTCTGTGGTGCTGCGTCGTTCATTGGCGCGATCTAGGCGGCAGGACATAAGCATTGTCGCATGGTGTTAGTTACGACGTCGAGTCCGTGCCACCGTAGGCCACTGGATCGGTCGTCCATCCGACTTGGTCGAGCGTTGGTTGGAGAGCAATGCGGTTTTGGTACTCATCTCAACACGCCTTTGGAGAATCTTATGTTCATGCGTAAACCCCTGATCCCTTCCCTGCTTGTCGCGTCGCTGCTCATCGCCACGGCAGGCGCATCGACGCTCGCCGCCGCGCACGTGGATGTGCGCATTAGCTTGCCACCGCCGGCACTCATTTACGAAGTGGCGCCAGCACCACGCTACGGAAATGTGTGGGTACCCGGCTACTGGCAGGCGCGTGCGCACAAGCATGGCTCGCGTCACCAATGGGTGACGGGCTATTGGTTGCCCGCGCGTCATGGCTACGCTTACCGTCAGCCGCAGTGGGTGCAACGCAGCAACTACTGGGTGCAGGAGCCCGGCCGTTGGGATCGCGATCATCATGGGGTGCCGAACCGCCATGATCGCTACTCGAATAATTTTTATCGGCGCTAGTGTGCAAACACAAATACTGACAAGCTGTTTCAGCCATTTATGACGTAAACGGCGCACTGATCCTTGGTTGAACTTCCCTACCCTAACCTGCACTAAAATGGAGGGAAGCGGCGTGACACGTGGTGCAAGACCCGTAGTGCACGGCCCGTAGTACACGGCACAAGGACAGGGGTACGGGAAGATGTTGATTGCGTTGTTTGCACAGGTTATTCAAGGCATCGTGGTCGCCGCGATGGCGTTGGGTTTGCCGCTGGCACCATTTGTTTGCGCACTGCTGGCGGGTGATGTTCGCTATTTGCGGCGGTATGTCGAAACCATGCGCCGCTGCGCGCGCATGACGCGCGAGATGGCGCGGGCGGACGTGTTGGCGCGACGCATCGTGCTGGAGCTGTCACCGCGCGAGGCCAGCGTCGCGCAACAGGTCACCGGCGAATGCACGCACTGTGGCAGATGTTGCATTCACCAAAGCTGCGTTTATCTCGAGCATGATCCGGCGGGCAACTCGCGCTGTGCAATTTATAACAACTGGTTTTGGCGGCAAACAAGCTGCGGCAGCTATCCGATTAGCGCTCAGGAGATCGCGGTTTACGATTGCCCATCATTCAGCGCTGTGCCGATGGCCGCTGTACATACCTCGCATGTGGTGATTCCGATCAAACGCATTTCGGTCACGCGCGATGTGGCTGACGGGCCGGTGCGCCAACAAAAATCGCGTCGTCAATAGCCGGCTTGCAAATTGACGATACCGCCAATCGGTTGTCCAGCTTCGATGCGCTGAATTTTTCCCGCGATTTGCGCGACTGTTTCGCTGCGCAAAGTAAGTGCAGAAACGTGTGGGGTCACAGTGATCTTCGGGTGGTGCCAAAACGGATGTGCTTCCGGCAATGGCTCGGTTTGAAATACGTCCAGCGCCGCACCCGCCAGCGCACCACGATCCAGCAGCGCCAGCAAATCAGCTTCGATCACATGCCGACCGCGCGCGACGTTGATGAGATACGCGTCGGGCATCAGTTTGCCAAGACGGTCAGCGTTGAGAATGCCATCGGTCTCCGGCGTGAGCGGCAACACGCACACCAGCACGCGCGTGCGGCCGAGGAATGGTTCAAGCCCTGCGTCTCCCGCGAACGAGGTGATGCCCGGCAACACATGCGGCGTGCGCGACCACGTAGCAACGGGATATTCAAACGCGGCCACCGCCTGGGCGACCTTGGTGCCAATTGCGCCCACCCCCATCACGCCCACTGGCCACGCCGCACGATCAATCGCGCGACGTGGGTGCCACATGCGTTTGTCGGCTTGCGCATCGTATTGGTCGAACTCGCGTACGTGGCGGATCAGCGCATGGCACACGTACTCTGCCATCTGAATCGCCATGCCACCATCATTCACGCGCACCACTGGAATATCGCGCGGCAGTTGGGGATTTAACAGCAGGCTATCCACGCCCGCACCTAAATTGAAGATCGCTTTCAATCCACGTTGCGCAGCAAATAATTCTGGCGGCGGTGCCCAGACGAGCGCGTAGTCGGCTTGTTTTTTACCTGCTTCTGGCGACCATTCCCACACGTCCGCCGTCGGCATCTGCGCACGAATTTCTACTAACCAACGTTCGTTACTCTTGGCAGGGGTGTAGAAGACGAGGTTCACGCCTGTTTCCTGAAGATGATGACGTGTTGCCATGGCAATCCGCTGGCAGTGCGCTCCCACGTCAACGCATGCGCGGCGGCTTCGCGCTTGACCTGCGCTTCACTCATTTTGTGCAGCGCCTTGATCGGTACTTTGGCATCCTCGGCGCGGTATTCAACAACTACCACGCGGCCACCGGGCTTGAGCGCTTTGAGGATGCTCGCCATCACGTCATGTGGAAACTCCAGCTCGTGATACACATCGACCATGATCGCCAGATCCACACTCGCCATCGGTAACTTGACGTCATCGGCGGCACTCAAGATCGGTTTGATGTTGGCTAGTCCCGGCTCGCGCGCGACGGCGGAAAGTAGCTGCACCATCTGCGGCTGCACATCGACCGCGTAGACCTTGCCCGTCGCGCCCACGGCCGTCGCCATGCGCCGCGCGTGATAGCCGGAGCCAGCGCCGATGTCGGCCACCACCATGCCGGGTTTCAGATTTAGTTCGGCGAGCAATAGATCGGGGCGTTCTTCGCGCTCACGTTCGGGGCGCTCTAACCATCCCGCAGCCTGCCACCCCATCACCCCTGCGATTTCGCGACCCATGTAGGATTTGCCGATACCATCCGGCGATGGCGCAGCGCTGCGGTAGCGCGATGCATCAGCGAACACCGTGGTCGTGGCAGCGAGTGCCAACATGAAAAAAACGGCACGAACAACGATGCTTTGCATGAGTCGCTCCATTTGGTTGCGTCAAGAGAATGCTACGTTACGCGAGATCAGCTTTAATCATCGCAAACACCTCGGCAAAACTTTCCGGCGTCAGGCGTTTGGTATTGGTGTTGTAACGCGAGCAATGGTAACTGTCAAACAACACGCGCCCGTTGGCAAGCGCGTGCCGCGAGCCGTGGCCAAATTTTGCGGCACCCACTTTGTAGCCGAACGACATCAGCACGGCATTGTGCGCAATGCCGCCCAGCGCCAAGATGCGCGTCGATGCTGGCAGCGCATTGAGTTCGTTGCTGATGAACTGATTGCAGATTTTTATTTCGGCGGGCGTTGGTTTGTTGCCGGGCGGTAGACACTTCACCGCGTTGGAAATACGCGCGTCGATGAGCTTGAGATTGTCGTCGGCGCTGACCGAAATTTGCTTGCTGGAAAAGGCAAATTTGTGCAGCGTCTCATAAAGCAAAATGCCCGCGTGGTCACCCGTGAATGGGCGACCAGTCGCGTTGGCACCGTGCATGCCGGGTGCTAAACCGACGACGAATATTTTGGGCTTGGCGACACCAAATGGCGGCACCGGCTTACAAAAATACGTGGGATATTTCGACTTCACTTCATCGAGAAAATCGGCGAGACGCGGGCACTGGCGGCAGTTGGCGTCGTAGGCGGTTGGAGTTGGTTTCTTCATTCAAATTCTCGTTTTGTTTACCAATCGGGATAGGGGCGGCCAGTGTATCTGACCGATCCCCTCCCACACCACCACGGCATGCGGGTCCGCACCGGGCGGTTCGAGAAGTTGAGGTCAT
>JAYTVA010000108.1:0-53290 GCA_043744255.1 Burkholderiales bacterium
AAGGTGCGTTGCCTGCGCTACCGCACGAGGAGCACAACGTAGCAGATGCCCCAATATCGCCGCAAGATGAATGCAATGCACTTAATCAGACCTTCCTTAGGAAGTGCTGGTCAAATTTTGGTTGTGATCTACACGTTGCGCGGTGATGAAATTCGTCTCATTTCTGCGCGACGCGCTACCCGTCGAGAGGTGAGGGCATATGCGAGCTGAATACGATTTTTCCAAGGCTGAGCGGAAAGCGCTCGTGCCGAACAAGGGCAAGACACGGATTTCAATCTTCATTGACAACGCCGTGCTCGATGCATTTCGCGCGAAGGCGGAAGCCGGTGGCGTCGGCTATCAAACGATGATAAACGACGCGTTGAAGCAGTCCTTATCTGTCGCGGGACGCCCGATTACCGAGACATCGCTTCGAAAGATTCTTAAAGAGGTGCTGCCCGCGCCAGCCGAACGGTTGACTGCGCGCGCAGCGACGGCGGTGCAAAAGCGTGCTGCCCGCTAGGCGCGGTGCAAGCAATTTATGTTGCCTACTCGTGTCAATGCGTTTCTCAATATCCGCAACACTTTCGTTGCAGAATTAGGTGTCTTGCAAACCGGGTTTAGTGGATTCTTACTCGTATGCTCCGTCGTTAAACGACGCGTGTCCCGAGAAGAGCGCCGCTGTCTGTATTCAGGCATTCTCCCATGCCCAAATTCATCGCCCTCCTACGCGGCGTAAACGTCGGCAAGACCAAGCGTGTTCCGATGGCGGAACTGCGGGCTTTGCTCTCTAGCCTCGGTTACACAAACGTAGCGACGTTACTGAATAGCGGTAACGCGGTCTTTCACGCGACCAGTGGCACCTCGGCCACGCACGCGCGGAGCATCGCCGCTGCGATCACAGCGCAATTTCAGTTCGACGTACCCGTGATCGTGAAGTCGGCGCGGGAGATAACGGCCATCGTCGCGGATCCACCAATTCATGCCGAAGTCGCTGAGCACGCGCGCTTGTTGGTGGCGTTCGTTCAAGATAGCAAAACACTGTCGGAACTCGCGATCATCGCGCCTCTGGTGGTGCCACCTGAGCAGTTCGCGGTGAGTAAGGATGCGGCGTATTTGCTGTGCGCGGCGGGCATCTTGGAGAGCAAGGCTTGGAACACACTATTAGACAAGGCGGGTCGGGCGGCCACGACGCGGAACTGGGCGACTGTGCTTAAACTATGTGCGTTGGTCAATGCGCGTGACGTGTGATTTTTTCTGAGGCGCGAATGTAACTTTACAAAACTGAGGGCCGAACCAAACATGGCTGAAAACAAAACCAAGCAAACTGATGCGAATGTTGATGCTTACCTCGATGCTATCGAGGACGAAGCACGCCGTGAAGATTGTCGCGCGCTGGCCAAGCTGATGAGCAAAGTGACCAAGCATCCGTCGAAGATGTGGGGAGCGAGCATCGTTGGCTTTGGCAGCTATCACTACAAATATGAGAGTGGTCGCGAAGGAGATTCCTGCCTCACTGGATTTTCGTCGCGCAGCGGTGACATCAGCGTGTATTTGGTCGCGGGTTCCGCGCCGCAGGCCGAGTTGCTGACGAAACTTGGCAAACACAAAATGGGTAAGGCGTGCCTTTGCATTCGCAGGCTCGCTGACGTGGATTTGAACGTATTGGAGCGGCTGGTGGTGGAGTCTGTCGCGGAAGCGAAGCGCCGGTATGGTTAGGGTTTGCGGCAAATGTCTGGGCTCTAGACCATTGCGCCCCGGCCAGTGAACGCCGGTTGATGCGATTCCTCGTTCTCGCTTCAATTCCAGCGCTGCTTGGTAGCGTGGCACTCATGCACTATGCCGACGCGGGGCGCGGATTGCTGATGATGCAAGCAACGGTTGCCATCGCGGCCATCACCTTGTGTTTAACGGCTATGCGAATGGTCGAGCGCCAATTTCGCTCGTCAATTTATGTTTGGCTTCTCGCTTGCACAGCGCTCGCATTATTTTTGCCGCTGCTGAGTGGCGGTGACACACCACACCGGTGGGTAGGTGTTGGCGGCTTTCGCCTGTATATCGCCGCCGCCGTGTTGCCGAGCGCACTCATCTTTCTTGGTCAGCTACTAAGCGCATCACCCCCGCATTGGCTCGTTGCATTGCTCGCTGCAATATCCATCGCAACGGCTCTTGCACTGCACCCAGATGCAGCGCAAGTAACAGCGTTCGCGCTCGCGGCTACCGTGTTGCTCCTTTGGTCGTCGGCAGTTTCTTGGCTGAAGTGGGGAACGCTGCTGTTGTTGGTTGTCTGCATTTTTGCTGCGTGGTCCCAGCCTGACGCACTACAACCAGTGACATACGTTGAAGGAGTGATTTCACTCGCTGCTACGAAGGGCGCGCTGTCTGGCGGCGCGTCCGTGCTCGCGTGTGTGATACCGCTACTCGCGTTGGCTTGGCTCGCAAAGTCTCGGCGTAGTCTGGCGCTATTGGCAGTCGCGGTTTACTATTTCGTGATCGGTGTACACGCTTATCTGCAATTGACACCGATGCCCCTTCTGGGCTTTGGCGCGGGGCCGATTCTGGGTTACTTTGCCATGGTGTTTTTTGCGGCGAAATTGCCAGTCGCTTCCGACCCAACATCCACCAACTGAAAGGAGAACCATCATGCCCACCGGAACCGTTCGTCTCCATCGCGTGCTTCGCGCCAAACCCGAGAAAGTCTATCGCGCGTTTCTGGATGCCGATGCCATGAGCAAGTGGATACCGCCATATGGTTTTACGTGCAAGGTGCATCACATGGACGTGCGGGTGGGCGGCAGTTTCAAAATGTCGTTCACGAATTTTGGCAACGGGCAGTCACACTCGTTCGGCGGTGAATATCTGGAACTGGTGCCGCATTCACGCCTTCGCTACACCGACAAATTCGACGACCCCAATTTGCCGGGTGAATTGCTGGTGACGGTGTCGCTCAAGGCGGTTGCGTGCGGCACCGAGTTGTCGATTGTGCAAGAAGGAATTCCCGAAGTGATCCCCGTGGAGATGTGCTATCTCGGCTGGCAGGAATCGTTGGAGCAACTGGCGAAACTGGTGGAGCCGGAGATTCCGGCGTAACGGTGGGGCGGTTCACGAGGACAAGAGGACAAGAGGGCAAGAGTAGACTGAACTTTTATTCGAGCCTTCACTAACTTCACATAGCGTTGCGCTGCCAAAAGGAGATCATATGAGCACGATGCAGATTGCGAAACAGATGGTTGAGCTTTGTAAACAAGGCAAAAATATGGAGGCACTCAACACCCTATTTGCTGACGACGTGGTGAGCGTGGAAGCGGGCGCGCCACCCGGGATGCCGCGCGAAGCGAAAGGGCTCGCGGCAGTGATCGCCAAGGGCGAATGGTGGTTGGCAAACCATGAAGTACATTCTGCGGCGATGACCGGCCCGTGGCCGCATGATGATCGCTTCATTGTCGGGTTCCAGTACGACGTGACCAACAAGCCATCGGGTAAACGTATGCAGATGAACGAGGTTGGGCTGTACACGGTGCGTAACGGCAAGATCGTGCGCGAGGAATTTTTTTACGACATGGGGATGTGAGCGATGTTGCTGAAGCAGGCCACTGATCATGAATGGACGGCGACGGCGTATGCCGGCATTGAGCGCTGTTTGTTTCGCAACAACAGCGAGGGCGGTAGATCGTCAGTAGTACGGCTCACCAGTGGCGCACGGTTCCCACGTCACGCACATCAGGGCAACGAAGAAGTCGTGGTGCTTGCGGGCAGCGTGCGCATCGGTGGCGCAGAAATGCGCGCGGGTGATTACTTGTTTACCGAGGCAGGTGAAGAGCATGATGTGGTGGCGTTGTCGGATGCGGTAATTTTTGTTTCATCGCAGAAAGCAACGCCGATTATCGAGTGAGAATGCGCAAAACACCAGCAATTGCGCGGCGTTCGAGCCATTTCGTAGCGCGGAAGGAGCGCAGCGTATTCCGGGATTTCTGTCACGCGAGTACAAACCCGGAATGCGCTGCGCTCCTTCCGGGCTACGAGAATCACTTCTATCATCGTCATCAGTTTTTTATTTTTGCAACGGAGTAACGCCATGCGATTTTTTTCGATCACACCGTCGTCACTACGCGCTTGGCTGAAAAAAAATTTTCATCGCGTGTTCCCAACAATGCTCCTTCTACTCGCCGCTTGCGGCAGCGGCGGTAGCGACACGGTCAGCACCCCGACGCCAACACCCACCACGCCCGCGCTACCCGCCATCGTCGGCCCCGCATGGTCGAGCTTTGGCCGTGACGCGCAACACGCGGCGCTTAGCGAAGTTGCCACGCAAGCATTCACACGAATTCTCTGGCAGACGCCGATTGATCTTGCGCCGCAATATAGCGGTAGTGCCTTACTGATTCACTACGGCTCACCGGTCATCAGCGCGCGCAATACCGTGCTGCTTCCCGTGAAGACGCAGGCGGGCGGCGGGTTTCGCATTGATGCGCGTAGCGCCACGAATGGCCAATTGCTGTGGTCGGCGAATTCGGATTACCAAGTGCCGGTACACAACTGGGTGCCGAGTTATAACCTCACACTCACCGCGGGCAGCCGCGTTTATGCGGCGGGCGCGGGTGGAAAATTGTTGTTTCGCGATGATGTGGACTTGGCCACCGGCGCGTTGCAAACCGCTGTGTTCTACGACGCGGCCGCCTACAACGCGGCACCCGCCACGTTTGACGCGCGCGTGTTCATCAACACGCCGCTGACCGTGGACGCGAGTGGCAACGTGTTCTTCGGCTTCGATGTCACCAGCGTCAACCCGGCAGGCTTGAGTAGCGGCATCGCGCGCGTGACGGCGGCGGGGGTGGGGTCATGGGTCGCGACCACGGTGGCGGCAAGCGATGCGACGATGATTAAGGTGCCCACCAACAGCGCACCTGCGCTGTCGCCCGATGGGCGCACCTTGTATGTCGCCGTGAGCAACGGTGTGGGCAGACCCGCAGGATTTTTGTTAGCGCTCGATAGCACCACACTCGCGGCCAAAGGCAAAGTCGCGCTGCTCGACCCCGCCACCGGCACGCCCGCGTGGGTGTCTGATGACAGCACCGCGTCGCCCACCATCGGGCCCGATGGCGACGTGTTCTACGGTGTGTTGGAAGCGAATGCGCCATCACACAATTTCCGTGGCTGGATGCTGCACTTCAACGCTGCACTCACCGAAACTAAAGCGCCCGGCTCATTCGGCTGGGACAATGCCGCGTCCATCGTGCCTGCATCAATGGTGCCGTCGTACACCGGCACCTCGACCTATTTGCTGCTCACCAAATACAACAACTACGGCGGTGCTGGCACCGGTGACGGCAAAAATCGCGTCGCCATTCTCGATCCCAATCAGGCGCAAAAGGATTCATTCTCCAACGCGCAAGTCATGCGCGAAGTGTTCACGATTCTAGGTGTCACGCCTGATCCCGGCTATCCCACGGGCGTGAAGGAATGGTGCGTCAACACCGTCGCCGTTGATCCGCTCACGCGCTCGGTGGTGCTGAACAACGAGGATGGGTATTTGTATCGCTGGAGCCTCGTGAGCAATTCTTTTACCGAGCGTATTCAGTTGAATAATGGGCAGGCGGAAGCTTATACGCCGACGGCGGTGGGGCCAGATGGAGTGGTGTATGCGATGAATAATGCAGCGGTGTTTGCGGTGGGGCGGTGAGGGGGCAGCCGCATCCACATTATGCAGTCCGCTGGTGGAGTGAAACGTCGGATTCCAGTCACTCGCATAATTCATCACCGTAAATCCCCCTCGATCCCCCTTTTACAAAGGGGGAAGTAGATTGCAGTGTTCCCGACACGGTTTCTGTGTGGCAGGACTCAAATAAGTTTCAGGTAGCGCTTGCTTCGCCCGCATCTTGTGCATGGCACTTCCCCCTTTGAGAAAGGGGGACTGAGGCTGAGGTTTCCCCTCAAATTTGGAAGGCGTAATGAGGCGCTCGCCACGCCCGAATCGTCTCTTCAAGTTTGGATTTAGAGAATGCCGCGCGCGCTTTGCGGACCAACAACAGACCAACCTGAAGGCAAGAGATTTCAGGCCGTGACCATCGATTCGTCAATTGCAAATCATATTGCTGATCGTGATTGATCGCGGTTTGGCCAATCAAGCGCAGCATAAATTCCGCCAAACACGCAATCAACGCCAGCACGGCTAAACGCTCACCGCCACGAGTGGCGCTCGCGGACATACCCAGCCCCATGCGCGCGTTTTTGGTATCGCGAAACGCTTCCTCAATCTGCATACGTTGCGCGTAGATACTCACCAGCGCCGCCGCGCTCAAATGCGATAGCGAACACGATGCCGCCAGCAACCACGGCTCGCTCTGCGCCTTTGCATGTTCGGCGCTGTGCGCGCTTTGCGTGCGCGCGCCGCTCAACGTTTTCATCCGCCGCCCCTTTGGCACACGCTTGATGATGACGAAGCGGCACACGAGGGGATGGCTGCGCACGTAATCCATCTGCCGCAGATCGAGAGCTTTGCGGGTGGCCTTGGCGTATAGGGTCTTGGCACCGCACCAAGCGGCACTCCCGCCGTGCGACCGCACCATGTCACGATTGCGAATGCGGCCTACCCAATGCCAGCCGAGCGCCTCAATAGCACGAAACCAGGGTGAGCGAAAGCCAGCGTCGGTCACAATGGTGGGCTGACACCCGGCTGGTAATACCTGTTTGAGGCGTGCCAGAAATGCCTTATGCACGGCGGGCGTCGTGGCGCGCTTCATCGAGTGCACTTCTTCATACACGGTCAAGCTGCGCCCATTGAGGGCGACCGAAGCGCGAATCAATTGCTGGCTGCGGGCGGCATTTAAGTCCGACCAGTCGATCACAATCAGCAAGGTGCGCACGTCGTGCAGCCAATAGTGCGCGAGTGCGGCGTAGACCGTGATGCACTCGCGTTGCATGGCTTGGTTGCCGAGCAGCCGATCCATGCGCTTAACGTTGTGACGCACCGCCGATGTCGACTTGAGGGCGCGCGCTAGATTGGACAGGGTGTGGCTGCGGGCATGCAATGCCGCTTCAACCGCATCGAGCAAGGCGTTGAGCCGCGTGCGATGGATTTGGGGACAACGTTGAACCAGTACGTCTTGTATGATCGTCATTGCATGCATGGAGGGTGCTCCCGCGTTGTGTGGAAACACGAGGGTGCACCGTTTTCTCCATGTGTGCACTATTAACTTGAGATTTGTTGGCTAATAGACTGATTCAAAAGAACTATTTGAGGGGAAACCTCAGGGACTGAGGGGGATTTACGGTGGCCGTTGAGCAATTGCATCGGCAATATGTATTCTCGCCGCTTCACCCTACAACCATGCGTTGAAGCATTCGCCCGTAACCACCAGTAAGCCCACGCCAACCCAAACTCTAAGTACCAGCCCCTGTGAGTGGCATCGCACACGTGACTGCAATTCTCAGTCATCATGCACGTCGCTTTAGTTATTCAGTTCGCCAAAAATAATATTGGAGACCAATATGAATTTCGTCATCGTATTCACACGCGCCGTCTGCGGCTTTGCGTTTGCACTCACAGCCTGCATCAGCTTCGCTGCCGATTACCCTGCCGCCAAAACCGGCACATGGGTCGCGCGCGATTTTCGGTTTCAATCGGGCGAGACGTTGCCGGAACTGCGTTTGCATTACAC
The DNA here is from genome assembly GCA_043744255.1 of Burkholderiales bacterium. Lineage (GTDB taxonomy): Bacteria > Pseudomonadota > Gammaproteobacteria > Burkholderiales > Usitatibacteraceae > UKL13-2. The sequence goes on from JAYTVA010000108.1 coordinate 7,638, forward strand.
GACCATCGGCGCACCCACCGGTGAGCCGGTGTTGATTCTGCATGGCACCACCGGCTCGGGCACTGGCATGTTGTCGCCTGCGTTTGCCGGTGAGTTGTTTGGGCCGGGGGGGGCGCTGGATGCGAGTCGCTATTTCATCATCTTGCCGGACTCCATCGGCGCTGGAAAATCGAGCAAGCCGTCCGACGGACTGCGCATGAGTTTTCCGAAATATAGTTATGACGATACGGTGGATGCGCAATATCGGCTCGTGCGCGAGCACCTTGGCGTGCGCCATTTGCGGCTGGTGTTGGGTAATTCGATGGGCGGGATGCAGACGTGGATTTGGGCGCAGAAGTATCCGGACTTTATGGATGTGGCGGTGCCGATGGCCTCACTGCCGAGCGAGATGTCGGGGCGCAACTGGCTGATGCGGCGCTTGATTATTGATTCGATCCGCAATGACCCGGAGTGGATGAACGGTAGTTACACGAAGCAACCGAAGAGCGTGCAATTCGCCTCGGTGTTTTTTGCGCTCGCGACCAACGGTGGTAATCAGGGGCTGCAAAAACTCGCACCGAATCGCGAGAAGGCGGATGCGCTACTGAACCAGCGATTGACGGCACCATTCACGGGTGACGCCAACGACCATTTGTATCAGTGGGATTCATCGCGTGATTACAACCCATCGGCAGGTTTGGAGAAGATCAAGGCGACGCTACTGGCGATCAATTCCGCCGACGATGAGCGCAATCCACCGGAGCTGGGTGTGCTCGACCGCGAGATCAAGCGCGTGAAGCATGGCCGCGTGTTGTTGATTCCGGCGAGCGAGCAGACCGTGGGACATGGCACAACGGGGCAAGCAAAATTTTGGAAATCGCAATTGGCAGAATTGCTGCAAGCCGCGCCACGCCTAGCTTTCCAATGATCTACGACGTACTGGTGATTGGCGGCGGCAACGCGGCGCTATGCGCTGCGCTGACTGCGCGCGAGGCCGGCGCCACGGTGTTGATGCTCGAATCGTCACCGCGCGCTTGGCGCGGCGGCAACTCGCAACACACGCGCAATGTGCGCTGCATGCACGACGCGCCGCAAGACGTGTTGAGCGACGCCTACCCGGAGGACGAATATTGGCGCGACATCCTGCAAGTGACGGGCGGCCTCACCAACGAGAAATTGGCACGGTTGGCGATTCGCGAATCGTCTACCTTTCGCGACTGGATGCGCGGGCATGGCGTGCGCTTTCAGCCGCCGCTCTCCGGCACGCTGCATCTTGGCCGCACCAATGCGAGTTTCATGGGCGGCGGCAAGGCGTTGGTGAATGCGTATTACCGCAGTGCGGAGTTGCTCGGTGTCGAAATTTGCTATGACACACCGGTAGATGCGCTGGAATTGGACGGCGCACGATTCGTCGCGGCGCACGCTGGCGCACAACGCTTCGCGGCACGCACCTGTGTGGTCGCCAGCGGCGGTTTCGAATCGAATCGCGAATGGCTGCGTGAAGCGTGGGGACAAAACGAAGCGGGTGAATGGCCCGCTGACAATTTTCTGGTTCGCGGCACGCGCTTCAATATGGGCGTGATGTTGAAGCGCCTCATCGAGGCTGGCGCGGACACGATTGGCGAGCCATCCGCCGCGCACTGTGTGGCGGTGGATGCGCGCGCGCCGCTCTACGATGGCGGCATTTGCACGCGCATTGATTGCGTGTCGCTTGGCGTCGTGGTCAATCGCGATGCGAAGCGGTTCTACGACGAGGGCGAAGATTTTTGGCCGAAGCGCTATGCGATTTGGGGTCGCTTGGTGGCGGGGCAACCGGGGCAGATTGGTTATTGCGTGATCGACGCGAAGGCAGTAGGGCGCTTCATGCCGCCCGTCTTTAGGGGTGTTTCAGCCAATACCCTGCCGGAACTAGCTCTAGCACTTGGCCTTGATGAAGCGGCATTCATGCAGACCCTCAACGATTTCAATGCCGCCTGCCACGCCGGTACGTTCGATCACACCGTGCAGGATGATTGCTACACCGAGGGCGTGTCGCCAGCAAAAACCCATTGGGCGCGGCCGATTGATACGCCACCGTTTTTTGGTTATGCGCTGCGGCCGGGCATCACCTTCACTTATCTCGGGCTGAAGGTGGATGAACATGCGCGCGTGCATTTTGGCGGCGTGCCCAGCGACAACTTGTTCGCGGCGGGCGAAATCATGGCGGGCAATATTTTGGGCAAGGGCTATACGGCCGGTGTGGGCATGACCATCAGCACTGTGTTCGGGCGCATCGCTGGACATTCGGCTGCCGCCACTGTTACGGGTGAGGTGCAACATGTCGCAGCTTGAAGCGCTGGTGCGCGATGCGGCTGCGCTAGCTCAAAACGCCGCTGCGCCGGGCCAGGGCGAGCGCGTGACAAATGCCGAGGCCGAAGTTAGCCGTGTCTTGCAAATCTGCAATGCGTGCCGTTACTGCGAAGGGTTTTGCGCCGTCTTCCCGGCAATGACGCGGCGGCTGGAATTCGGCAAGGACGATGTGCACTACTTGGCGAATCTATGCCACAACTGCGGCGCGTGTTTGCACGCCTGCCAATACGCGGCACCGCATGAATTCAATGTCAACGTGCCGCGCGCGATGGCCGCAGTGCGCGTGCAGACCTACGCCGACTATGCGTGGCCTGCTGCGTTCGGCGCGCTGTATCGCCAGAATGGCTTAACGCTGTCACTCGCGACGGCAGCGGGCCTCGCGCTATTTTTGCTGTTAGCGGTGATGAAAAATGGCGCGCTGTGGCATGCGCCGCTGGCGGGAAACTTCTACGCGGTATTCCCACACGGCCTGATGGTGCAAATGTTTGGTGCGGTGTTTGGCTTTGCGATGTTGGCAATCGCCATCGGCAGCGTGCGCTTTTGGCGGAGCTTGAAGTTAGACGCGTTGCCAGGTGTTGTGCCAAGTGCGGCCATTGTCGAAGCGAGCCACGACGCCCTCACACTGAAATATCTGGATGGCGGCGACGGCGCGGGCTGCAATGACGATGACGATGCATTCACGCAACGCCGTCGCTGGTTCCATCACCTCACGTTCTACGGTTTCATGCTCTGCTTTGCCTCGACGAGTGTCGCAACGTTTTATCACTATGGGCTGAAACTGCCCGCCCCTTATGGGCTTTCGAGCATTCCGGTGTTGCTTGGCATCGTTGGTGGCATTGGCTTGTTGATCGGCCCGGTTGGGCTGTTGTGGTTAAATTTTCGGCGTCATCCCGATCACGGCGATGCCGCACAAAGGCCGATGGATCGCGGCTTTATCGCCTTGCTTTTCTTTGTGAGCCTCACGGGTCTCGCGTTGATGTTATGGCGCGACACCGGCGCGATGGCCGCGTTGCTGGCGATTCATCTCGGTGTGGTGATGGCGTTGTTCCTGACCCTGCCCTACGGAAAATTTGCGCACGCCGGCTATCGGTGCGCGGCGCTACTAAAATTCGCGATTGAGAAACGCCAAGCGAATAACATTTCGCTCGGTAAAGAATGAACCACGTAAATACTTGGAGATCGACATGAACAAACGCACTTTTATCATTGCCTGCATTGCCTGCATCGCCGCTGCACTCTCGACTAGCGTCGCCCGCGCACAAGACTTCCCGACCAAAACGGTAACGATGGTGGTCGGCTTTGCGGCAGGTGGCGCGACCGACACCGCGGCACGCATCATCGCGCGCAAACTGACTGAAAACACCGGGCTTGCCATCGTTGTGGATAACCGCGGCGGCGCGGGCGGCAACATCGCGCATCAGCAAGTCGCCACTGCCCCTGCGGACGGCACGGTGATTTTGTTGGGCTCGGTGGGCCCGCTGTGCATCGCGCCGCACTTGGTCGCGAAGCTGCCCTACGACCCGCAACGCGATCTCGCCCCACTGACCATGGGCGTGAGTTTTCCGAACGTGCTGGTCGTGCATGCGGGTGTGCCAGCGAAAACCTTTGCTGAATTTTTGGCGCTGGCAAAAGCCAAACCGGGCGCGCTCGATTACGCCTCGACCGGCATCGGCTCGGCATCGCATCTCGCGGGCGAAATGTTCAAGCAACGTGCCGGCATCGACATCTTGCATGTGCCCTACAAGGGTGGCGCACCGGCGATGATCGACTTGCTCGGTGGGCGCATCAGTGCGTATTACTCGACGCCGTCGACGGCGGGGCCACATCTGGAAAGCGGCAAACTACGCGCGCTCGCTGTCACCGGCGCGACGCGCTTGCCGTCGATGCCGAACGTGCCGACGATTGCCGAATCTGGCTTCCCCGGATTTGAAGCGACCAACTGGTACGCGTTTGTGGCGCCCGGCAAAACGCCCGCGAAGATTCTTGAGCGGTGGAATGCCGAGCTGGTGAAGGTGTTGAACGCCCCAGACGTGCGCGAACAACTCAACAAGCACGGCCTCACGCCGATGCCCGGCACGCGCGACGAACTCGCCGCGACCATCAAGCGCGAGTCAGCAGCTTGGGCGCAGGTGATTCGTGACGGCAAGATCACGGCGGAGTGAATTTGCCAACTTTGATCACCGAGGGCGCGCTGCATGATCTCGCTGCCGCTGCACTAGAGCGCTTCGGCCTGACCGCGACCGATGCCCGGGAAGCCGCGTCAATACTGGTTCTTGGCGATTTGTTCGGGCTCAATACGCATGGCGTGAGCCGCGTCGCATCCTACGGCGAACGCTTAAAAATCGGCGGCATCAATGCGCGCGCCAACATTCAGATTGAGCGCGTGGCCAACACCGTTGCGCGCGTTGACGGCGACAACGGCGTCGGCACACTGGTCGGCATGCGGGCATTGAAAGTTGCGATGGAGATGGCGCAGGAGCACGGCACCGGCATCGCATTTGCGCGCGGCAGCAATCACTTCGGCCCGGTGGGGCCGTACAACTATCTCGCCGCCGAAGCGGGCTTTGCGAGCATCATCGGCAGCAATGCGACTGTCACCGTCGCACCGACCGGCGGCAGCGAGGCACGGCTTGGCAATAGCCCCATGGGTATCGGCGTACCGCAACCGGGCGGCACGCCGATCATTCTCGATATGGCGGTCACGGTCGTGGCGCGCGCGAAGATTCGTGCGGCTCTCGCGCGCGGCGAATCTATCCCCGATACGTGGGCGACCGACAAGCATGGCAAGCCCACGACTGATCCAGCCGCCGCGCTCGATGGCTTCCTGTCGCCGATTGGCGGCTACAAAGGGTACGGTCTTGCGCTGATTGTCGATCTGTTCGCGGGTCTGCTCTCCGGTGCCGCCTACCTCACGCACGTGCAATCGTGGTCAGCGGACCCGGAGCGCGCGCAAGACCTCGGCCATTTCTTTTTTGTCATCGACACACGCGTGCTCGGTTCACCGGAATGGCTGGCCGCACGCATGCGCGACTTCATTTCGATTCTCCATGACACGCCGCCGAGCGATGCAGCGCGGCCGGTGCTAGTCCCAGGTGAGATCGAGATGAATTGTCTGGCTCGGCAGCGGCGAGACGGGATTAGCTTGGATGCGGCGGTGATTGCCGAATTGCAGCGGATGGCGTCGCAAATCGGTTGATAGCGTAAGACGCCCACCATGTTCACGATCAAACAATTTTCTGCCGACAACGCATCGCAAGTGATCGATGTGATTGCCGCGCTCACCGACATCCTCATCGACTGCGTGGAAGGCGGCGCATCGGTGAGTTTCATGCAGGGGCTTTCGCGCGCGCAGGCAGAAGCGTTCTGGCGGGAGATCGTCGCCTCAACCCAGCGCGGCGAGCGCGTGCTGTTGCTGGCGCGCGACGAGAATGGGTTGATTGTCGGCACCGTGCAGGTGGTGCTGTCGCAGCCAGACAATCAACCGCATCGCGCCGATGTCGCAAAAATGTTGGTACACCGGCGCGCGCGGCGGCAAGGTCATGCGCGCCAATTGATGCTGGCCGCAGAAGCTGCCGCACGCGATCATGGCAAGTCGCTGTTGGTGCTCGACACAGTCACCGGCAGTGTCGCCGCCAAACTCTACGAGACCCTTGGCTGGAAAAAGTGCGGCGATATTCCGAATTACGCGCTTATGCCAACAGGTGAGCCTTGTTCGACGACGTACTACTATCGAGCGCTGTAGCGCTGTGTGCCATTGGCGGTCGCGGTTTCGCGCGGCCACTGGAACGAAGAGAAAAGATAGGGTCGTGTCTCTTATCTAGTCATTGAACGCTAGTAGGAATGCCCTTGAGGAGGTTCTATCCCCCTTGATGAATCGATCTCGTTTCAACCAGCTGTTACGAACGGTCGATACATTAAGGCTCCATTCAATCATCATCGGCGCGAGCCTTTGCTCTGATAACTTCAAGGGCACGTTCGAGGATGATGCGGTCAGGAATGTCTTTGTCTCGCAGCGTCTGCTTCGTGAGCAGCAGACCCTCAAGGGTCACAGTCCGCACGGGGATGCCGTCGAAGTCAACTGTCTCGGCATATGGGCTCAAGGTTTCATAGGTCTGACCGTTGGCGTTGAGCATGATGTCAACGACGAACGCATCGGCAACTCTTATGTTTTCGCCTTCGTCAAACCATTCAGGCTTGATGTCTTTAGCCGCCTGGTCCGGCAGTACCATCAGCGCGGCTTTAACCCGTTGCCCCGCCTCCGAGGTCGAGGGCACCATCAAATCAATGTCGGTTGTTGCCCGGCTGTACCCGTGCGCGGCAAGCGCCCAACCACCGATCAATAGATATTCGACACCACGATCGCGCAGGCTGCCCAACAAGAGCTTTAGATCATCTATGGTTGCCGGGCGGCTGTACTCATCCATTTTTGCGCGCCAACGCCAACGCCGCCATCGCGCTGACAAGACAGTCTTGATCGTGCGCGTTGGCCTCTAGGTGCGATGCAAACCGATATACACCTTTCGGGATGTAGGAGATATTGGAAAAGCGAGCTACCGTCTCATTAAAACGCCCACCCTCAGCAAGCAATGCCCCGCTGGCGCGGGCAACCATCTGACGTTCGATACGATTCCCAACTTGCCTCATCGCATGATCCTTTTTCCCCGCCCGATTAAGCTGTGAGCTCTAGCCGAGCAGTGTTGAAACTGCGTTTATGTTCCTATGAATCTACGGTGAAAGCACGGTCTTCAGCCGATGTCGATGCTGTTCACCATACCACTGTCTCCAAACGTCATTTTTGTATCGGTGTGCGATTCTATATCGGTCTGTGATTTTGTATCAGCCTACGTGACCGCTCAATTTGTCGGCTTGCACATGCGGCATCGTCAGCCGCTCGGCCCAACCCAGGCTTGATACATTGCACGCGCTGGAGGGCGAGCTCAGTGTTTGCCATCCGGGCTCGCGTGTTCACGCGATGCCGCGCAGATTCGGGCATAGTGCAGCGACCTCATTACCAAGGTAAGGTTGTTACGATGTTGCATCGCGCACTTACGCTCTGTCTCGCCATTTTCAGTCTCTGCCTGCGCCCCGCCGACGCGCAGGACGTGCCAATAAAAGCCCGCACGGCCGAGGCGGCAGCAGCAGCACCACAAACCCCACTCCCCCCGCCCTCTGCTTCTGCGCGCGAATTGTTTTCGCGCTACAAAGACCGGCTGGTGCAAGTTCGCGTGTTGCTCAATAGCGCGAACGAGCAATCGTCGCTCGGCTCGGGTTTCGTGGTGCACGATGATGGCGCAAAAGGCGCGTGGTTGTTGACGAATTACCATGTGGTGTCGTCGCTGGCGATCAACCCAGAAAAATTTCGCATCGAATTGCGCCCGACCAGCGAGCGCGCGGTGAAGGCGACGCTGGTGGCGGTGGATGTGATTCACGATCTGGCGGTATTGCGTACTGAGCCCGTTGGGGTTTCGCCACCGTGGCCCGCGTTTAGTTTGCGCGAGACCCCTCTCACCCAGGGCGAACGCATTTTCGCCCTGGGTAATCCGCTCGAATTGGGCTTCCTGATTTCCGAGGGCATCTACAACGGTCTGGTCGAATCGCGCCTTTACGATCAGCTACTTTTTTCTGGTGCGCTCAATTCGGGGATGAGCGGTGGGCCGGCCATTGATGAGTTGGGACAGGTGGTGGGCGTGAATGTGGCGACGCGACGCGGCGGGGAATTGCTGAGTTTTCTGGTGCCGGTGCGCTATGCGAGTGAGTTGCTGGCGCGTGCACGTGAGGCACGCGAGGCACCCCCACGCAAAGAGTGGCGGACCGAGATCGCGCGGCAGTTATTGCATCATCAGGATTTTGTGGCGAGCAAGTTTTTTCAGGTGCCCGCGAAACCAGCGGTGGCGACTGACGCCGCGCCGACGAAGCAGTCCAGTGGCGGCGCAGGGTTCGCGAGTCAGAATTTGGCCGGGCGTGTTGTGCCCACGCTCGATGGCAGTTTGACCAAATGCTGGGCGGGTGGCCGCGACGGTGAGCGGCTTCGCTATCAACGCGATTCGTTAAATTGCAACTTGCGCTCGTCGTTGTTCGTGCGCGGCAACTTGCAGACCGGTAGCCTAAGCGTGCATCACACGTTGCTGCGAAATGACAAATTGGCAACCGCGCAGTTTCTCGAACTCGACCGCAGCCATTTCCTTGTGCGGCGATATAGCCATCGCGGCTCTACTGAGATGACGGCTGACGAGTGCCACGACGCGTATGTGCGGACCACCGAGCACGTGTACCGGGTGTCAACGTGCGTGCGCGCTTACCGCAAATTTGAGGCGCTTTATGATTTCGCGATCAAGGCGGTACAAGTCGACGATGCGCGCGAGCGATTGACGAGTTCGTTGTCGCTTGACGGCGTGTCGTTTGAGAATGGCCAACGGTTAAGCCAAGCATTTTTGGAGCGCTTGCAATGAGCTGGCTGGTGGAGCATTTGCATCGCGATGGCACGGTGCTCGCGCGCGTGGCGCTCAGCGAGGCCGCTGACACGACGCGGGTGGTGCGCATTGGTCGTGCGCTCGATAGCGATTTGATTTTGGATGACCCGCACTGCGCGCCTCACCACGCTGAATTCGCGGTGGATGCGACCGGTCACGCGCATCTGATTGACCTCGGCACGCAGAACGGCATTCTCGGCGCGCGCAACCAGCGCGCGGCGGTGCATACGGTGACGAGCGATGCACCGTTTCGCCTTGGCCAATCGCTGATTCGCATTCGGTCGAGCGCATGGACCCTCGCGCCAGAGCGCTCGCTGTCGCGACGCGCAATCTGGCCCATCGCGCTGGTGGCGCTCGCCTGCGTGCTCTTGCACAGTGCGTGGAAAATCTGGTTGCGCGACGTGCAGAGCGAGCCGCCCGCGTACTTGTATGACTTGAGCGGGCAGGCGGCGTTGTTCGGCTTCTGGAGCGCGATGTATGCGCTGTTTGGCAGACTCATCAGCGGGGCTGACCGGTTTTTTTCGCATCTGCTGATTGCCTCAATCGGTTTTCTGGCGGGAACGATTTTGCTGAGCGGGTTGGAAATGCTGGCGTTTTCGGTGTCTTGGCTCTGGCCAGTGCGCATCACGCAGCCGGTGGTGGTATTGGTGGCAGCACTGACGGTTCGTATGCACCTGCGCCTCGCCGATCCGCGCCACTGGCCGACAACCCGCTATGCCGTGGCGTTCGTCGCAACCCTCAGCATCATCGTCCCGCTTTTGCAGCATTGGATTTCGCATCAGCGCCTAACCGATGTGCAAACGTTGCATGCCGTCGAGCATCCTGCGCTGCGCGTGGCAGCGCCGGTGCCACTGGCCGAATACAGCGCGCGCACGGCAGCGCGAAAGGCGCAGGTCGATCGCGCAAGAAAAAAGAATGCAGGCGATGACGGCTTCGACGCTAGCGCTGGGCTGGACGAGTGATGCCGCTTTGGTTTTGCATCGTGCGCCGCAACGGAGCGGCAAGGCCATCCCAAGGTAGTCCCACGGCAGTCCCAAGTTGGTTGTGAGACTGCTTGCGGGCTCGCCACGCGGCGGCGATTTAGTGTTCGCGAATGGGAGAGTGAACATCCCGCGATAGCCGGCACATTTGTCATCAGTGCCCGCGACGATGACACCGGCAAATTTGGGCGAAAAAAAAGGCAGCAGGGAAAAACCCCCGCTGCCAATATTGTGTTGCGCCTCTAAACCGTTACGGTACTGCGAGTATATCCCAAACAATTATTTTTTGCGTAATTTTTGTATGGCCTGCAACTGTGCAGCCAATTGCGCGAGTTCTGCGACGACAAGTGCCCGATCCTGGCCGCTTGCGCGGTTAGCGAGTGCTTCCTCTGCATTGCGTTTGGCTTCCATGACCTTGGCCTCATCGAGGTCGTGTGCCCGAATGGACGTATCCGCGAGAATGGTGAGGTTCTTCGGCTGAACTTCCATGATGCCGCCAGAAACGTAGACCAATTCTTCGTCAGCCTTGCCCGCGAGTTTTACCTTAACCGTGCCCGGACGAATGCGCGTCAACAACGGCGCATGCCCCGGAAGAATGCCCAACTCACCCGTCTCGCCGGGCGCAACGACCATGTCGGCATCACCACTAAAGATGGCCTGTTCGGCAGAAACGATTTGGACGTGCAAAGTTGCCATGACTGCGGGCTTTCGGTTTTACGCTATTACAGTTTTTCGGTTTTACGGTTTTTCGTCAAACAAGAAATGATCTGGCTCCGCCAGTCATTTCTACAAATCAAGCTCGAAGAAAGTAGGTTTGTACTTTCTTCGAAACTCAATTAATTCATTTTCTTCGCCTTCTCAAACGCCTCATCGATGCCGCCAACCATGTAGAACGCCTGCTCGGGCAGTGCATCGCATTCGCCATCCACGATCATTTTGAAGCCACGGATGGTTTCTTTGAGCGAGACGTACTTGCCGGGCGAGCCGGTAAACACTTCGGCGACGTGGAACGGTTGCGACAGGAAGCGCTGAATCTTGCGCGCACGCGCAACGGCCAATTTGTCTTCGGGCGAAAGCTCGTCCATGCCCAGAATGGCGATGATGTCGCGCAGTTCTTTATAGCGCTGCAAGGTTGCCTGCACGCCGCGCGTGACGTTGTAGTGCTCTTCGCCGATCACGTTCGGGTCGATCTGGCGTGAGGTGGAGTCAAGCGGATCGACGGCTGGATAAATACCGAGCGAGGCGATGTCGCGCGACAACACGACCGTCGCATCCAAGTGCGCAAACGTGGTGGCGGGCGACGGGTCGGTCAAATCGTCTGCGGGCACGTACACGGCCTGAATGGACGTAATAGAGCCGGTCTTGGTGGAGGTGATGCGCTCTTGCAGCACGCCCATTTCTTCGGCGAGCGTTGGCTGATAGCCCACGGCGGAGGGCATACGACCCAACAGTGCGGATACTTCGGTACCGGCCAGCGTGTAGCGGTAAATGTTGTCCACGAAGAACAGAATGTCGCGGCCTTCGTCACGGAATTTTTCAGCCATCGTCAAACCGGAAAGTGCCACGCGCAAACGGTTGCCCGGTGGCTCGTTCATCTGACCGAACACCATCGCCACTTTGGATTTGGAGAGGTCGTCTTTGTTGATAACGCCGGCATCTGTCATCTCGTGATAGAAGTCGTTGCCTTCGCGCGTCCGCTCACCCACGCCCGCGAACACGGACAAACCCGAGTGTTCTTTGGCGATGTTGTTGATGAGTTCGAGCATGTTCACGGTCTTGCCCACACCCGCGCCACCGAACAGTCCAACCTTGCCGCCTTTGGCGAACGGGCAGATCAAGTCGATAACTTTAATGCCGGTTTCGAGCAGGTCAACAGACGGGGATAGTTCGTCAAATTTCGGCGCGGCCTGATGGATTTCGCGGCGCTCGTCAGACTTGATCGGGCCTTGCTCATCAATCGGGCGGCCCAACACGTCCATGATGCGACCCAAGGTGCCCAGACCGACGGGAACCTTAATCCCAGCGCCCGTACCGCTCACTTTCATGCCCCGGCGAATGCCGTCGGATGAACCCATCGCGATGCAGCGCACCACGCCGTCGCCGAGTTGTTGCTCGACTTCGAACGTGAGACCTTTTTCCGCAAAGCTCGCGGTGGCCGAATCGTCAAGCGTCAGCGCTTCATACACTTTGGGGATCGAACCGGCGGGAAACTGAATGTCCACCACCGCACCGATACATTGAACGACTGTTCCTTGGCTCATGATTTGTTCCTGGGCTAAATTTGCAATTCGAATTTTTGCACTGCGCTGGCGTGGCTAGACCGCAGCCGCGCCGCCAACAATTTCTGACAATTCCTTGGTGATCGCCGCCTGACGCGCTTTGTTGTACGTCAGCTTGAGATCACCAATCACTTTTTTCGCGTTGTCGGTCGCCGACTTCATCGCGACCATCCGTGCGGACTGTTCCGAGGCGATGTTCTCCGACACCGATTGGTACACAATCGCTTCGACGTAGCGCACCAACAGCTCATCGAGCACTGTTTTCGGATCGGGTTCGTACAAGTAATCCCAAGTCGAATCTGGCGCGCCGAGCTTGTCGCCCGTCAGCGGCAGCAACTGCTCGCACACCGCCTCTTGCTTCATCGTATTGACGAACTGCGTGTAGCAAAGGTAGAGCTTGTCGATCTTGCCTTCGGTGAACAAATCAAGTTGCACCTTCACCGGGCCAATCATTTTGTCGAGGTGCGGTTTGTCGCCGAGGCCGACCACTTGCGAGACGAGCGGGATGCCGTAGCGACTCAAGAACGACATGCCCTTGGTGCCGATGGCAGTCGCACAAACTTTGGCATTGGTGCCTTCCCACTCCTTGATCTTGTTGACCATCAGACGCATGGCGTTGGTATTCAAACCGCCGCAAAGACCTTTGTCGGAGGTCACCATGATGACGCCGATGTTTTTCACTTCATCGCGCTTGCCCAAGAACGGGTGCTTGTAATCCGGATTGGCGTGCGACAAATTCGCGCACACGCTGCGAATTTTTTCGCCGTACGGGCGCGCTGCGCGCATGCGTTCCTGCGCCTTGCGCATTTTCGCGGCCGCAACCATTTCCATGGCTTTGGTGATCTTGCGCGTGTTTTCGACGCTCTTGATCTTGGTGCGAATTTCTTTGGAGCCTGCCATTTATGCCTCAGCAAATTTCATTGATAGGCAATTAGTACGCGCCGGTTTTCTTGAAATCGGCGACAGCAGTGTGCAGTGCCTTTTCGTCGGCTTCCGACAGGTTGTTGGCTTTGTCGATGGAATCGATCAGCGGACCGTATTTGGCCAGCATGAAATCGCGCAGCGACTTCTCGAACTTCAGCGCTTTCGGCACTTCGACGTCATCCATGTAGTTGTTGTTGACGGCGAACAGAATCAACGCCATCTCCCACACTTGCATCGGCGCGTATTGCGATTGCTTCATCAATTCGGTGACCATCTTGCCGCGCTCGAGCTGCTTGCGGGTAGCTTCGTCGAGGTCGGATGCGAACTGGGCAAACGCGGCCAACTCACGATACTGCGCGAGTGCCAAACGCACACCGGCACCCGTGTCTTTGCGCTTCATGATCTTGGTTTGTGCAGCACCACCGACGCGCGACACGGATACACCGGCGTTAATGGCGGGGCGGATACCGGCGTTGAACAAGTCGGTTTCCAAAAAGATTTGGCCGTCGGTAATCGAAATCACGTTAGTCGGCACGAATGCAGACACGTCACCGGCTTGCGTTTCGATGATTGGCAACGCGGTCAAGGAACCGGTCTTGCCTTTGACGGCACCCTTGGTGAATTTCTCGACGTAGTCTTCATTCACGCGCGCGGAACGCTCGAGCAAACGCGAGTGCAAATAGAACACGTCGCCGGGATACGCTTCGCGACCCGGTGGGCGGCGCAACAACAGCGAAATTTGCCGGTAAGCCACGGCCTGCTTGGAAAGATCGTCATAAATAATCAACGCATCTTCGCCGCGATCACGGAAATATTCGCCCATGGTGCAGCCGGAATACGGTGCCACGAACTGCATTGCCGCCGACTCAGACGCCGATGACGCCACCACGATGGTGTAGGCCAACGCGCCGTGTTCTTCGAGCTTGCGCACCACGTTGGCAATTGTTGACGCCTTTTGGCCAACCGCGACGTACACGCAGGTCACGTCTTTGCCTTTTTGGTTGATGATCGCGTCGATGGCCACGGCTGTCTTGCCGGTTTGACGATCACCGATAATCAATTCGCGCTGACCACGACCCACGGGCACCATCGCGTCAATCGACTTCAAACCCGTTTGCACGGGTTGCGACACCGATTTACGCGCGATCACACCGGGCGCGACTTTTTCAATAATGTCGGTCATCTTGGCGTTGATCGGACCCTTGCCGTCGATGGGCTGACCCAAGGCATTGACCACGCGGCCTTTGAGTTCAGGGCCGACCGGCACGTCCAAAATACGACCGGTACATTTGACCGTATCGCCTTCGGAAATGTGCTGGTATTCGCCCAACACCACCGCGCCAACCGAATCACGCTCAAGGTTCAGCGCGAGGCCGAACGTGTTGTTCGGGAACTCAAGCATCTCGCCCTGCATCGCATCAGCGAGGCCATGGACGCGGCAAATACCGTCAGTGACGGAAATCACGGTGCCCTCGGAGCGCTTTTCTGCCGCTGCCGGCAAGCCCTGGATTTTGGTCTTAATCAGTTCGCTGATTTCTGCCGCATTGATTTGCATGTTCAACTCCAATACTTGAATTCTGTTTTCGCGTGAGTGCGATTAAATTTTTTGCGCTTGCGTTTGTGTTTGCGTTACTGCGTAAGCGCCTGTGCCATCTTGGTCAGCGTATCGCGCACCGAGGCGTGAACAACATCGTCACCCACCTGCACACGCGCACCACCGATCAACGATGCATCAACCACCACCACAGCTTCAACACGTTTGCCATATTTTTTGGCGAGCGCATCGACGAGACCGGCTTTGTCTGCGTCGCTCAAGGCAAACGCGCTGGTGATGGTCGCTTTGACCACGCCTTCGTGATCGCGCTGTAAACGCTCGAAATGCTCGCCAATAAAGGGCAGCAACTTCGACTTACCGTTACCGATCAACAGGGACACCGCGTTGCCAAGCGCCACCGGCACGTTTCCGCCCGCGACTGACGCCATCAAGCCCGATTTTTCAGCCACGCTGACGTTCGGATTGCCGAGCAACGATGCCATCTGGGCATTCCCCGCAATAGCACCCAATGCCTTCAGCTTCGTACCGAAACCGGCCACGTCTTTGGCATCAATAGCCGCGCGAAAAATTGCTTCCGCGTAGGGCCGGGCAACGGTGGTCAGCTCAGCCATTACAGTTGCGCCTTCAGCTGATTGAGCATGTCGGCATGCGCCTTCACATCAATTTCGCGCTTGAGGATTTTTTCTGCACCAGCCACCGCCAAGGCTGCAACTTGCTCACGCAATTGCTCTTTGGCTTTTTGCTTTTCCTGCTCGATTTGCGCTTGCGCAGACGCGATGATGCGATCCGCCTCGGCCTTGGCTTGCACCTTGGCGGCGTCGATTTGCGATTGCGCTTGCTTGTCGTTCAGCGCCTTCATTTCGGTCGCCTGCACGCGCGCTTCCTGCATCAGCTGGTCTTTTTGCTTCTGGCCTTCGGCGAGTGCAGCTTTGCCTTTTTCGGCTTCGGCGAGACCATCAGCGATTTTCTTGTTGCGCGTATCAATGGCCGACATCAGCGGCGGCCAAATGAATTTGTACGCAAATGCGATCAACAGTGCGAACCACACTGCCATCGCAATCAACGTCGCATTGGGCATCATGGCGACGACCCTTTCTCTAGATCAGTGGATCGGGAATTACTTGACTGCGGACAGCAGCGGATTGGCGAACGCGAAGAACATGGCGATACCAACACCGATCAAGAAAGCCGCGTCGATCAAACCGGCGAGCAAGAACATGAATTTTTGCAGCTGGGGAATCAGCTCAGGCTGACGCGCGGCGGATTCCAAAAACTTGGAACCCATGATTCCGATACCGATACAAGCACCCAAGGCACCAAGACCGATAATGATGCCGATGGCCAGAGCCATGTTGGATTGAACGAGGGCGATAAACTGTGCCATTTTGTTTTCCTTTCGTTGACGAGAGCGATTGCGAGGTTGCGTGGAGTATGAGGATTTGAAACGCGAGGATTTGAAACAGATTCGGTTCAGTGATGCTCGTGCGCCATCGCGATGTAGACGCAGGACAGCACCATAAAAATGAACGCTTGCAGCAGAATAATCAAGATGTGAAACACGGCCCAGCCGAAGCTCAGCACCATGGAGCCAGCCGTGAATACGCCGCCCAACATGCCGAGCAGGCCGAGCAGCATGAAAATCAATTCGCCGGCGTACATATTGCCGAACAGCCGCATACCGAGCGACACCGGCTTGGCAATCAACTCGATGATGTTGATGGCGAAATTTGGAATCCACAAGAACGGGCTCGCGCCGAACGGTGCGGTAAAGAGCTCATGCACAAAACCGCCGAGCCCCTTGGCTTTGAAGCTAAAAAAGATGATCAGCATGAAGACCGTGAATGACATCGCGAAGGTCACACTCAGGTTGGTCGACGGCACCGCTTTCCAGTGCGATACACCAAACCAGCCCATCACGGTCGCGACAAAATCGATGGGAATCAAATCCATCAGATTCATCATGAAGACCAGCACGAAGATCGTGAGCGCGAGCGGGCCGAGAAATTTGCGATCACCCGGAAACACATCCTTAACCGTGTTGTCGACGAATTCCAGCACGAGTTCGACGAAACCTTGCAAGCGGCCAGGCACGCCAGCGGTGACGCGGCGCGCAACGATCCAAAACACGCCGAGGCCAACCACGCCAACGATGATCGACATAATCAATGAATCGAGGTCGAGCTTCCAAAAGCCGCCTTCACCGACGCTGATCCGCAGATTCGTCAGGTGGTGCTCGATGTATCCAGAGGGGGTAAGGGGTTCTGTGCCAGACGCCATGATTCGTTTTATTTAGCGGATAAGAAAAACCAACAACCCATGACCCAAGAGAGCCACAACCATCGCTGCCACCAACCAACCGGCAGCGAACCAACCACTGGCAAGCGCGCCGAACATGAGCGCTGCCACTACAAAAATTTTTGCAACTTCCGCCACCAAGTGCCGCCGGAAAACGGTCGAGCCAGCGACGGCGGAAACTTTGGATTGGCGTGCGAGGATTGCGTAGGTCAACGTACCGATCACAACCGCCGCTGCGCCCACCAGCGCCGAGTACCCTGCACCGTCAGCGCCCCAGACAAAACCCGCCAGCGCCATCGGCAATCCAACTACCGCCTGCACCAAAATCGCTTTCAGGTAGAGTCGATCAAGCCCATTCTGCAACATCGCAACCTCGTCGAAACACCGTTTGCGCCGACCTGTCAAAAACACCCGACAAAGCCTGACGATTATAAGCGCCGATCTCGCCTCGCGTCAACCGTTTTTGTTGCACTGCACCAGCCATGTGCAAGTTGTAAGCGCTTGAAAGCAAAGCGGTTCTGATTACCGCACGCTTGCAAATTTTTTGCCGGGCTGACGATACCTAGGAGAATTTCAGGTGCGCGGGTCAGGGCCAAAAACCGTCCGTTGTATAATGTCAATCGAGCAAAATTCCTCCAAAAAGCGCGTATTTGCGCCACTTTTAGACCGCGAGCCAATGACCGCCGCCACGCCTCCCGCCTACAACCCCCAACAAATCGAAGCCCGCGCGCAGGCGCATTGGCAGGCGACCAATGCCTATCAAGTAACAGAAAACGCAAAGAACGCTCGGGGGGAAATCAAGCCCAAGTTCTACGCCTGTTCGATGTTGCCCTACCCGTCGGGCAAGCTGCATATGGGCCACGTGCGCAATTACACGATCAATGACGTGATGCTGCGTTATCTGCGCATGAACGGCTACAACGTGTTGATGCCAATGGGCTGGGATGCGTTTGGCATGCCTGCTGAAAACGCGGCCATCGCTAACAATGTGCCGCCCGCCCAGTGGACCTACGCCAACATCGCCGACATGAAAGCGCAGATGCAGCCGCTCGGCCTTGCGTTTGACTGGTCGCGTGAAATCACCACGTGCAGCCCGGATTACTACAAATGGAATCAGTGGCTGTTTTTGAAGATGCTGGAAAAAGGCATCGCGTATCGCAACACCCAAGTCGTGAATTGGGACCCGGTCGATCAAACCGTGCTCGCGAACGAACAAGTCATTGACGGACGGGGCTGGCGATCAGGCGCGGTGGTCGAAAAACGAGAAATTCCCGGCTACTACCTCGCCATCACCGCCTACGCTGAAGAATTGCTCGACGGCGCAAAGAACAAACTCACCGGCTGGCCGACGCAAGTGCGCACGATGCAGGAAAACTGGATCGGCAAATCGACCGGCGTGCGCTTTGCGTTCACGCACGACGTGAAGGACGCCAGCGGACAACTCGTGCAAGACGGCAAACTTTTCGTCTTCACCACGCGCGCCGACACGATCATGGGTGTGACGTTTTGTGCGGTGGCCGCAGAGCACCCGTTGGCGAGCGCCGCCGCGCAGAAGAAGCCCGAGCTCGCCGTGTTCATTGAAGAATGCAAACGAGGTGGCGTCGCCGAGGCCGACATGGCGACGATGGAAAAAAAGGGCATGGCGACGGGGTTGTTTGTTACGCACCCGCTGACACAGGAGCAACTCCCCGTCTGGATCGGCAACTATGTGTTGATGACCTATGGCGATGGCGCGGTGATGGGTGTGCCGGCGCACGATGAGCGGGATTTTGCGTTTGCAAAAAAATATGGTTTGCGGATCAAGCAGGTGGTCGATGTAAATAAGCCCTACTCGACCGATGCGTGGCAAAACCACTATGCCGACGACGGCGTATGCATTGACTCCGGTGCGCTCGATGGCCTCAATTACGACGCGGCCATCGACTACGTTGCCACCCAACTGAAATCTCGTGGCGGCGAAAAGAAAATCCAATACCGCCTGCGCGATTGGGGTATTTCGCGGCAACGCTATTGGGGCACACCGATCCCGATCATCCATTGCGAGGACTGCGGGGCGGTGCCGGTGCCGTATGCCGATCTGCCGGTGAGGTTGCCAGAAGATTTGGTGCCGGATGGTTCGGGAAATCCGCTGCGCAAGGACGAGCGATTTTTGCATTGCGCGTGTCCGAAATGCGCTAAACCCGCGCGCCGCGAGACCGATACGATGGACACGTTCATCGATTCGTCGTGGTACTACATGCGCTATTGCTCGCCGGATGCCAAATCCAGCATGGTGGACGAACGCAACGATTACTGGATGCCGATGGATCAGTACATCGGCGGGATCGAGCATGCGGTGCTGCATCTGCTCTACGCGCGCTTCTGGACGAAGGTGATGCGCGACTTCGGGCTGGTGAAATTTGATGAGCCGTTCACGAACTTGTTCACGCAGGGCATGTTGTCGGCCGAGTGTTTTTATCGCGAGGGCGCTGACGGCAAGAAGCGCTGGTTCTACCCCGATGAAGTCACGGTACAACACGACGACAAGGGCCGCCCAATGGGCGCAACCGCTGTGGCGGATGGCCAGCCCGTGATGCTCGGCGGCATGGAAAAAATGTCCAAGTCGAAGAACAACGTGGTCGAACCCAAAGACATCATCGCCAAATTTGGTGCCGACACGGCGCGTGCGTACGTGATGTTTGCCGGGCCGCCGGATCAGAGTGCGGCATGGTCAGATTCCGGCGCGGAGGGCGTGTTCCGGTACCTGCGCCGCCTGTATGCGTACGTGCAAGCCGAGCGCGCGGCGCTGTCCACGGCACCCGAAAAACTCGGCGAATTGTCACGCGACGCGAAAGCGCTCCGCCACACCATCCACTCGATTTTGAAACAAGCCACGCACGACTATCAGCGTTTGCAATACAACACCGTCGTTTCTGCGGCGATGAAAATGTTGAATGCGCTTGAGGATGTGAAGGCGCATGCGGACACCGCCGTGACGCGCGAATGCGTGTCGATTTTGATTCGCATGCTCTATCCCATCGCACCCCACCTCGCATTTCAGCTCTGGGACGACCTCGGCTTCGCCGCGCGGCACGGCGAATTGATCGACGCAACGTGGCCGAAAGTCGATGACGCCGCGTTGGTGCAGGACGAGTTGCAAATCGTCGTGCAGGTGAACGGCAAGCTGCGCGGCCACATCACCGTACCCGCCACGGCCAGCAAGGAAGCGATTGAAAAACTCGCGCTAGCCGACGCCGGGGTTGCCAAACATACCGACGGACAAGCGATCAAGAAAATCATCGTGGTGCCAGGAAAGCTCATCAATGTCGTGGTCTAAAGCCGCACTGTTTGTTGGCATCGCTGCAAGCCTGAGCGCCTGCGGGTTTGCGTTACGCGGCTCGTACGAATTGCCGTATCAATCCGTGCACATCACGGCAGCGGGCACGTCGCCGGTCGCGGCCAATATCCGCCGCGAACTCGGCAATAGCAAGATCAAGGTTTTGACGGACGCCAAAGCTGCCGAAGCAGAAATCACGATTTCCAACGAGCGCCGCGACCGGCAAATTTTGTCGTTATCCGGTGCTGGACGCGTGCGCGAATATCAATTGCGTTTTTCGGTGGTGTACCAGATCGCCGATGCCAGTGGTCGCGTACTGATTCCCACCAGCGAAATTCAGCTCACGCGCATTCTCGCTTACGACGACGCACAGATCATCGCCAAGCAACAGGAGGAAGCGCTGCTGTATGCCGATATGGAACGCGATGCCGTGGGGCAGATGTTGCGGCGCATGGTTGCGGTTATGCGCGCTTCGTAAATTATGGCTCGACTCACCACAGAACAGTTCCTCGAGCGTCCGCCAAAAACGCTGCCGCCGCTGACCGCAATCTACGGTGCCGAGCCGTTGGGCGCATTGGAAGCCAGCGACAAGTTTCGCGAAATCGCGCGTGGCTTGGGCTACGCCGAGCGCGAAGTGTTCACCGCTGAATCGGGTTTTGATTGGCAAAGTTTGCTCGGCGCGAGTAACGCGTTATCACTATTTGCTAATCTCAGATTGCTGGAACTCCGCGTCCCTACTGGCAAACCGGGCAAAGAGGGCGCGCAGGCGATTGAACAATATTGCGCGCGTTTGCCCGACGACACCATCACGTTAATCTCGTTGCCAGAGATGGATTGGCAGGCCAAGCAAACCAAATGGTTCGCCGCGTTGGAGAGCCGCGCGACCATGATTGAGGCGATGCCGGTGGATCGGACGCAGCTGCCGCGTTGGCTTGGCGCGCGACTGGCGGTGCAACAGCAGAGCGCCAGCGCTGACGCGCTAGAGTTACTCGCGGATCGGGTCGAAGGCAATCTGCTCGCGGCAGTGCAAGAGATCAAAAAGCTCGCGCTGCTGTGCCCGCCCGGCGAAATTTCTATCGACGTGTTTGCCGATAGCGTCACCAATGTCTCGCGCTTCAGCCCGTTTCAGTTGGTGTCAGCGATTCACGATGGCGCGGAAGCCGACAAGGCCGCGCGCATTCACCGCATGCTGAAAGGTTTGAAGGCCGAAGGCGAAGCGCCGCCGTTGATTTTGTGGGTATTAACCAATGAACTTAGATCGCTCATGCGCGTACGTAACATGACCCGCGCGGGGCGACCACCGCATCCATCCAAAGCGCGTGAGTTGGAGCGCACCGCCAAGCGACACACCACCGCGAGTCTCGCCAAGCTGAACCTCGCGGCGGCCAACATTGATCGCATGATTAAAGGTCTCGATCAGCGCGACTCGTGGGACGCATTGGTGCATTTGGCGTGCGGCTTGGCAGGTGTCGGCGGTGGACTGAAGGCTTCTGCGGCGTAAAATATCGATATGGCAAACGATCTTTTCCAACCAGAAGTCAGTATCAACGAACTGATGCGTGACATCGGTGCCGCCGCGAAATCGGCCGCGCGCGAACTGGCGCGCGCATCGACTGCGCAAAAAAATTCTGCGCTGTTGCACGCCGCGGACGCGATGCTTGCCCAAAGTGCCACCATCCTGACCGCCAACGCCCGCGACGTCGCGCGTGCCCGTGAGAACGGCCAAGACCAAGCATTCGTGGATCGCCTCACCCTCACGGAAAAATCCATCGCCGCCATGGCTGAAGGCGTGCGCCAAGTGGCGACCTTGGCCGACCCGATTGGTGAAATGAGCGAATTGAAATTTCGTCCGACCGGCATTCAAGTCGGCAAGATGCGCGTGCCGCTGGGCGTGATCGGCATGATTTATGAATCGCGGCCGAACGTCACTGCCGACGCTGCTGCGCTCTGTTTGAAATCCGGCAATGCGTGCATTTTGCGCGGCGGCTCGGAGGCGCTGGACAGCAATCGCGCGATTCATGCCTGCGTGGTGGCAGGTCTCAGCGCAGCGAATTTGCCCGCGACCAGCGTGCAACTGGTGCCGACCACGGATCGCGCGGCGGTCACGGAAATGCTGGCGATGAAAGGCGTGATCGACGTGCTGATTCCGCGCGGCGGCAAAAGCCTCACATCTAAAATTGCCGACGAAGCGAAAGTGCCGGTTATCAAGCATCTCGATGGCGTGTGTCATGTCTACATCGACGACAGTGCCGATATTGAAAAAGCTGTGCGCATCGCTGACAACGCCAAGACCCACCGCTACTCGCCGTGCAACACCATGGAGACCTTGCTGGTCGCGCGTGGCATCGCAAACAGTGTGTTGCCAGCTATCGCAAAAATCTACACGGACAAAGGTGTGGAGATGCGCTGTTGCCTGGAAAGCCGCGCCCTGCTTTGGGTTTCAGGCACCAAGGCAGCGACCGAACAAGATTGGTTTGAGGAATATTTGGCACCGATTGTCGCGATTCGTATCGTTGGCGATGTCGATGAAGCGATGGCGCATATCGCCAAATACGGCTCCGCGCACACGGATTCCATCGTCACCGAAAATCACACACTCGCGATGCGCTTCCTTCGCGAAGTCGATTCGGCCTCCGTGATGGTCAACGCTTCGACCCGATTTGCCGATGGCTTTGAATATGGCCTCGGTGCCGAAATCGGCATCTCCACTGACAAGCTGCACGCGCGCGGCCCAGTCGGGCTCGACGGCTTGACTTCGCAAAAATGGATTGTGTTTGGTGACGGACAAATCCGCAACTAGACCCACGCTGCTGTTCGGCGGGTCGTTCGATCCGGTGCACCTGGGTCACGTCGCGTTGGCACAAGCGGGCATGGCGCAGCTCAACGCGAAGTCACTCGTTGTATTGCCCGCCGGTAACCCATATCAAAAAGGCCGCGCGCCGTTGGCGTCAGGTGCGGATCGTGCGGCGATGTTGCGCTTGGCGTTTGCTGCCACGGTCGATGAACGTGAATTGCAACGCACTGGACCCACGTTCACTGTCACCACGCTCGAAGAATTGCGCCGTGAGCGCGCTACGGATGAATCGTTGATCTGGCTAATCGGCGCAGATGCGTTTGCCAAACTCGATAGCTGGCATCGTTGGCAGGAATTGTTTTTGTTCGCCAATTTCGCAGTGATTGCGCGCGCAGACGGAGTAGTAATGGCGCGCAGCGAAGCACTAAACGATGAACTGGCCGCACGCGAAACTACGATTCAGAACTTGCACATCTACCCGGCGGGCGCTTGGGCGACACTCGCCACCATCCCGCCACCGATCTCATCCACCGACATCCGCGCCAAACTCGCACAACACCTCTCCGCACGCGGCCTAGTTCCGAACGCCGTTTGCGACTATATTGAGCAACATCACCTCTATCAGGAGCAACACCCAAACAATGGCTAAAAAATCCCTATTGGCAATCGTCATCGATGCGCTGGAAGACATCAAGGCACGCGACATTCAAGTCGTCAACGTCGCCAAAATCACCCCCGTGTTCGACTACATCGCCATCGCCTCCGGCGACTCCAATCGGCAAACCAAAGCACTCGCCAACAACGTGATCGAAAAAGTCAAAGAAGCGGGCTACTCCGTCATCGGCAGCGAAGGCGAAGGCACCGGCGAATGGGTGCTTGTAGACTGCGGCGACATCATCGTCCACATCATGCAACCAGCAGTCCGCGAATACTACAAACTCGAAGACCTCTGGCGCGAAGGCACGATTGAATATCCATTGCCGAAAGTTGAAGAAGTAGTCATGCCAGTGAAAAAAGCGCTGCGGAAAGTGGCGGCGAAGAAGCTGGTGGTTAAGAAAGTGGTAGCGAAGAAGCCGGTAGCGAAAAAACCCGCCGTGAAGAAGCCCGCCGCCAAAGTTGCCGTCGCCAAGAAACCGGTGGCGAAGACGCCAGTGGCGAAAAAGCCAGCCGTTAAAAAACCGGCGGCGAAGAAACCCGTAACGAAGGTTGCGGTAGCAAAAGTAGCTAAGGCAAAGGTACCGAAAGCAAAGGTAGCGGAGGTGAAAAAACCCGCCGCTAAAAAACCGGCGGTGAAGAAAATCGTCGCGAAAAAGCCAGTAGTGAAAGTCGCTGCGGCGAAGAAGCCGGTTGCCAAGAAACCTGCCGCGAAGAAACCCGCAGTGAAAGTCGCGGTCGCCAAAAAACCCGCTGCTAAGAAACCAGTGGTGAAGAAGGTGGTCGCGAAAAAGCTGGTGCCAAACGTAACTACCGCGAAGACGCTTGTGGCGAACAAGCCAACCGCGAAAAAAACTGCGGCCAAGAATCCAGTAGTGAAAAAGTCTATCGCCAAAAGGTCAGGTGTGGCCTAGCCCGCGAGTGCCGGGTTCGTCACAATGGAGGGCCCCATGCGAGGCGCTGAGCAACGCAGCAGACACGGGGGCAGTCCGCGGGCACTGTCTGAGGAGGGCGGCCACGATTGGCGCATCACTCACCTGCAGCTTTCCGCCCGACGGGTTGCGCAGCGGCCCGTGTCTGTGAGTAGCGCAAGGAATTTTTGTCACAGTTTTATCGTGACAAAAACGCCGAGCCTGGGGTCGCCTTTCTTTGCTTACTTTCTTTGGCGAAGCAAAGAAAGTGAGCTGCCGCCGGGCAACCCCGGCCACTCGGCAAGAGGAACATCTTCCCACCAAGCACACAACCGCATCCCCCGCCTTCCCCCTGCCGGGGGAAGGAGCCAACCGCGAAACGCCTAGCGCTGCCACCAAGCGCTAAAACGACAATATGAAACTCTCCATCCTAGCCCTAGGCCACAAAATGCCCCACTGGGTGCAAGAAGGCTTCGAGGAATACACCAAACGCATGCCCCCCGAAGCGCGCATCGAGCTGATCGAACTCAAGCCCGAAGACCGCACCAGTAAAACCACGGAAAAAATTCTCAATCAAGAAGCCACGCGGATCGAAGCCGCCCTCCCCAAAAACGCGACGCTCATCGTTCTCGACGAACGCGGCACCATGGTCAAGACGCAGCAACTTGCTGAGTGGCTGCGCGCATGGATGAGTGATGGCGGCAGCCCGTGCTTCGTAATCGGCAGCGCTGACGGGCTGTCACCGCGCATCAAGCAGGCTGCCAGTAAAACGATTGCGCTCTCTGGCTGCACGTTGCCGCACGGCATGGTGCGCGTACTCCTAGCCGAGCAGTTGTATCGGGCATGGACATTGACGCAGAATCATCCGTATCATCGCGAATGACGCAAGCGCCCACGATCATTTACCTCGCCTCGAAAAGCCCGCGCCGCCGCGAGTTGTTGAAGCAGATCGGCGTGCATTTTGAATTGCTGATGATGCGCGAGCAATCGTTGCGCATTGATGTGGACGAGTCCCCATTGCCGAACGAGAATCCGCACGCCTACGTCGAGCGCATCGTGCGTCTGAAGGCGCAATCGGGTGCGCGCATCGTGCAGGATCGTAAGCTGCCGCAACGCCCGGTGCTAACGGCCGATACGACCGTGACGTTCGCGGGTGAAATTCTCGGCAAGGCGCATGACGGCGCCGACGCTACCCGCATCCTCAGCAAACTCGCCGGGCAGACGCATGAAGTGCTGACCGGCGTGGCGGTGACCTTTGCGGGCGAGACGCACTTCGCGCAGTCGGTGAGCGCAGTGACGTTTGCGCCGCTCACGTCCACCGATATGAAACGCTACATCGATACTGGCGAATGGCTGGACAAGGCCGGTGCGTATGGCATTCAGGGCCATGCGGCGAAGTGGATTTCAACGCTTTCCGGCAGCTATTCAGGGGTGATGGGTTTGCCGCTGTTCGAGACCACTGGGCTATTGCAGAAGGCAGGACTCGTCATCTAGCATTGGTGGCATACGGTACACTCTGCGCAATCAAAAAATTTCCGGGCTGCCACTTGAACGAACAAATTCTAATCAACGTCACGCCGCAGGAATCACGCGTGGCGATCATGGAACAGGGCGCGGTACAAGAGCTTCATGTCGAGCGCGGCTCGAATCGTGGCTTGGTCGGCAATGTTTATCTGGGGCGCGTCGGCCGGGTGTTACCAGGTATGCAGTCGGCGTTCATTGAAATCGGTCTGGCGCGCGCGGCATTTTTGCACGTTGCCGAAGTGTGGTCAGGACAAAAAAACGGCGACAAAAACGCCGAGCAAAAACCCATCGAAAAGTTGTTACACGAAGGTCAAACTTTGATTGTGCAGGTCATCAAGGATCCGATCGGCAGCAAGGGTGCGCGGCTGTCGACGCAAATTTCTATCGCGGGTCGCCTGCTCGTTTATCTGCCGGGCGATCAGCACATTGGCATTTCGCAGCGCATTGAAGACGAGGCCGAGCGCGAGCAACTGCGTGAGCGCGTGCATGAACTGGTGCCGCCCGGCGAGACTGGCGGATTTATTGTGCGCACGGTAGCCGAGACCGCGTCCGATGACGAATTGAATTCGGACATCGAATATCTCATCAAGCTGTGGCGCGGCATTCTAGAAAAATCCAAAACCGCTGCCGCACAAGCCTTGCTCTATCAAGACCTTGATCTGACCTTACGCGTGCTACGCGATTTGGTGACCAGCGATACCGAACGCATCATCGTTGATTCACGCGAGACGCATTTGAAGTTGCGCGATTTCGCCGAGCACTACACACGAAAATCGTTGGGGGTGTTGGAGCATTACAGCGGCGAGCGGCCACTGTTTGATTTGTTTGGCATCGAGGACGAGTTGGAGTTGGCCTTGCAGCGGCGCGTCGATTTGAAGTCGGGCGGCTATGTCATCATCGACCAGACCGAAGCACTGACGACGGTAGACGTAAACACCGGTGCGTTCGTTTCAGGCCGCAGTTTTGATGACACCATTTTCAAGACCAACCTCGAAGCCACACAAGTCATCGCGCGCCAACTACGCCTGCGCAATCTGGGCGGCATCATCATTGTTGATTTCATCGACATGGATAACGATGGTCACAAAACAGCGGTGCTCGCCGAGTTGAAGAAAGCATTATTGCGCGACCGCACGCGCTTGACGGTGAACGGCTTCACGCAATTGGGTTTGGTCGAAATGACTCGCAAGCGCACCCGCGAAAGTCTCGCCCACGTACTGTGCGAGCCCTGCCCTACCTGTGCGGGACGCGGCGAAACTAAAACTGCACAAACTATTTGTTACGAAATTTTGCGCGAGGTGATGCGCTCGGCGCGGCAGTTCGATGCGAAAGAATTTCGCATCCTCGCGTCACAGACGGTGATTGATCGTTTCTTGGACGAAGAATCACAAAGCCTCACTGACCTTGAAGATTTCATCAAGAAACAAATTTCGCTGTCAGTTGAAACCTCGTATACGCAGGAGCAGTACGACGTTATTTTGGTTTGAGTTTGGGCGCAGGCGCGTCAGTCGGGTTGCGCAACCACGCGGCTCGCGTCATCTGCCACCGCCAATGTCAGGGTGCTACGCAACCTGACCTACCGAACCACCACGAACCTAGGCACCAGCCGCCGCCGGAGTCGTCGTCTTCGCCACATCACGCATCTTGTCGGCAAGACGACGAATCAAGGCGAGATGCTCTTCAAGACTAATTTGCTGCTCTTTGAGTTTCGCCACTTCGTCTTTGATTGCGCCGCCTTCGCTGTTGATGCTGGCTAAGGACGCGAGTCGCGCATCGAGTTGCGTTTTGTGATCCTTGATGCGCGTTTCCAAGGGCAGCGGCACCGTCTGCAGCCACGTGTCCGTAACGCTGCGCGCCTCGCTCATGATGTTGCGGCTCTCCTCGACCAGCATGCGCCAAAAGCGGCGCACTAAAAAGCGTTTTTCGGTCATGACGATATTGACCGGGTCCTTGCAGAAACTTTCGGTCTCGTACACCAGCAGTTTCAGTTTGTTGCGCGGCCCATCGAAATCGAGCGGCGGCATCTCCATCTGCTCAAATTTGAAGCGCTCGTGAAAAGTGCGATAAACACCCTCCATCAGTTGCAAAATTTCTTCGCCTGCCTTTGCGCAATGGGCAAAGTTGCCGTTGATTGAGCGGATCAGTTCGCGCATACCGCGCGTGAGCCCAACAGTATTCCACGAGTCGTTGATCGCTTTCAGACTGCGCGCGCATACGTCATCCACTTTGCTGGGATGGAATTCGTCCATGAGTGCATTGCGCTGAGTATTGAAGGTCGCGCGCTGGGTTTTGTACTCGCGCAAGGCCTGATCGTAAGAATCTTTTTCGACCTTCACCTCCTGCCATAGCTTGGTCACCAAATCGCGGCTCTTGCCCGAGAGCTGGTTGAGTTCGAGCAATTGCGCGTTGATGGCCTGTAGATTTTGTTGGCAGCTGTGATGGCTATTTTTCATCATCGCGCCAATTTCGTGCGCGACCGCACGTGCCAGTAACTGACGTTTCACCGGCAGCACATCGTTGGCGAGATAGTGTTCGAGCTGCGCGATCCCGGATCGGGCAATGACCGCTGCATCGCCTTTAATCCGTCCAACCAACGCCTTTTGCGCCGACAGCGCGAACACGCGCTCTGGCGGTAAATTGAGCTGCTTGCAGGTACCCGCAATCATGCGTTCTATCGCGGCCCTGATTTCCGGCTCGCGCTTGATTTCGTCCCACATCAAATCGATTTTGTTGAGCACCGCGATCTTTGCGGTCGGCGGCACGTTTACATGCCGCTTCCAAATGTCCAAATCGCTCTTGGTCACACCCGTGTCGATCCCCAGCAGGAACAACACTGCCTGCGCGCTGGGTATCGTGGAGATGGTGAGCTCAGGCTCCAGCCCCAGCGCATTCAGGCCGGGCGTGTCGAGCACCGTCAGTCCTGCGGTCAGCAGCGGATGCGGATAGTTGATGATCGCGTAGCGCCAAGCGGGGACTTCTACGACGTCTTCATCCTCAAGCGTCTTGCCGGTCTCATCGACTTGCTGCACCATGCCCATCATGCGTGCATCTTGCACATAGACGCGCTTGGTGTCGGTGAGCGCAGACAGCGCCTTGCGCATCGCGTCCACATCGTTGATGTTGAGGCGGATTTTTGACCATTCGACCGGATTATTGCGCAGGTACGCAATCGACTCATCACGGTACCGCGTCTCGACCGACAGCAGCTTGAGATACGGCTCTTCAGTGGGATCATGAAAAATTTCAGTGGGGCACATGGTGGTGCGACCCACGTCCGAGGGCAGCAGGCGATCACCAAAATTGCTGAAGAACAGCGCGTTAATCAGCTCAGATTTACCACGCGAAAACTCGGCGACGAAGGCCAGCATCAGGCGCTCGCGCTTCATCGTCTCCAGCAAATCGTAGAACCGGATCGATTGCGCAACCTCAATCTGGCCGGTGCGTTCCAGCCAGTCGTGATACTCGTGGACGGCCGCAGACAGCTCCTCGCGCCACACGCGGTAGCGTGCGACTTCGGATTGGAATTGGGCGGAGTCGGCGTTGGAATCCACGTCGTCAGGTCAGTAGGTGGTTGAGAAAAATGTGCGTCGCAAAATAGCGTGGTGGATAAACTTTTTTTGCAGCTTACCCGGAAATTATTGGTGCGCCAATCTTTGTATCTGATTAACACTCTCTGCTTCGAGGTAGGCGACCGGCAACATCAACAGCACCTGTAAAACAATCAGCAAAAACAGCGGCGACAAATCAACGCCACCGATCAATGGAATCACCCGTTGAAAGGGTCGCAAAAATGGTTTGCACAGCGCATCAAAAAACGGTCGTACCGGATGATACGGGTTCATCCACGACATCACCGCCTGTACGATCACCACGCCGAGCAGTAAATACAACGAGAGTTTTACCAGCTTCACTGCGGCCAGTGCCGCTAAATTCGGCCAGAACATCGGGTGCGCCACCGGTGCCGTCTGGGCGATCATCAATATGATCCACCACAACACCACTAGCGTGAGCCACGCGAGCACAAATGACGCGGTATCGAGACCCATCACGCTGGGTAACACGCGGCGCAGGGGCTTTACGGCCCAATCAGTAAGTGCCACCACAAACTGCGCGATAGGATTGCGAAACGAGGCGCGAAACGCTTGCGCGTAAAAACGAGTGAGAGCGGCCAAGACGAACAAATTAACGAGCGTTTCGAGGACGTAGATGAGTGTGGTGTGAAGCATGGCGGTTAGCTATCCTTGCCTAATTCAGCACCCAACTCCGCTGACCGCATCGCTGCTGCTTTCACCCCGGCGACGAATTTTTGTTTGAGGGCGTCATTGTCGAAACTCTGAATGGCGCGCTCGGTGGTGCCGCGCTTGGAAGTGACGTTCGCTCGCAGCGTGGCTGGCGAATCCAAACTCCCCGCCGCAAGGAGCGCGCCGCCATTAAAGGTCTCAAGCGCGAACATCCGCGCGGCTTCCGGTGCAAAGCCCAACTCCAGCGCGGCTTGTTCGAGCGCTTCGATGAAGTAAAAAACATACGCCGGACCACTGCCGGAAACAGCCGTGACCGCATCGAGCATCGACTCTTCGTCGAACCAAACCGTCTTGCCGACAGCCGCGAGCAATTGCTCGGCGCTGGTCTTTTCTGCGTCACTTAAGCCAGGCATCGCGTACAGCCCGGTGATGCCCGCACGCACCAGCGCGGGCGTGTTCGGCATGGTGCGCACCAGGCGGGTGTAGGGTGCGTTGTCGCCTACACTGCCACCAAGCCAGCGCGACAAGTCTTGGCAGCGAATGCCAGCCGCAATCGATATCACGAGTTGCGTGGTCAATTTGCCCGCGAGGGGTGCCAGCGCTTCGTGCATCATCTGCGGCTTCACGGCCAGCACGATCAGATCGCAGGCCAACAGGCGCGCGTCGCAGGCGCTAGCAGAAGCCACGCCGATGCTGACAAGTTTGCTGCGCGCGGATTCCATCGGTTCGATGGCGTACAGCGCACTGGCCGCGTGACCTTTGGCGAGTAACCCGCCGAGAATGGCTTGGCTCATATTGCCGCCACCGATAAATCCAACTTTCACGCGCTCTCCCATCATGTGCGTTCCCCAAAAATGGCGCTACCAATGCGCACCATCGTCGCACCTTCGGCGATGGCCATACGAAAATCTTGTGACATGCCCATCGACAGCGTGTCGGTGGCGATTCCATCTGCGGCGAGTGTGGCTTGTAGATTACGCAGCAGACGAAATTGCGCGCGCTGTTCCCGCTCGTCAACTGTGTTTTCAATAATGGTCATCAAACCGCGTAATTTTAGTTCGGGATGCAGCATCA
This sequence comes from Burkholderiales bacterium, assembly GCA_043744255.1. Classification (GTDB taxonomy): domain Bacteria; phylum Pseudomonadota; class Gammaproteobacteria; order Burkholderiales; family Usitatibacteraceae; genus UKL13-2. Next base: position 38,983 of record JAYTVA010000108.1, read on the forward strand.
CGGCGCGCGCGAGCGAAATTACATCATCAGGTGCAACGCCACTTTTGGTGGCTTCGCCACTGACATTGATTTGCACACAGACGTTTAGCGGCGGCATGCCGACTCGATGCCGCGCGAGCGCCTCGGCAATTTTCGCGCGATCAATACCGTGCACCCAGTCGAAATGCTGCGCGACCAGTTTGGCTTTGTTGCTTTGCAGGGGACCAATGAAGTGCCACTCGATACCGCGCTCACGCAAATCAGCGAGGACGTTGATTTTTTCCACGCCCTCTTGCACATAGTTTTCCCCGAACGCGCGTTGGCCAGCAGCGAACGCCTCGCGCACCAATGCGGCTGGCTTGGTTTTGGATACTGCCACCAGTGTGACGACCTGCGAGGTGGCAAAAGGCGTGGCAAAAGCCGTGGCAAAAGACGCAGCAGAAGCTGCGGCAGAAGACACAGAGGTTGACACCTCAGCGCCACACGAGCGGCGCGCGGCCTCGATCTCGCGTCGAACGTGTTGCAAGTTCGCGTCAATTGAGGACATAATCCAGTAGGAAAAAGTGCCAGCGTTTCAGAGTGAAAACCACGCGCTGCTGCAACAAATTTTGTGGGTCGCCAGCAAGTCGCGCGACGGACGCAACAACCGGGAAAAGTATAAATGGAAATCGCAGAACTCTTGGCCTTCGGCGTTAAGAATAAAGCCTCCGACTTGCACCTGTCGGCGGGTCTGCCACCGATGATTCGCGTACATGGCGACGTGCGCCGCATCAACGTCCCCGCCCTCTCTCACGAGGACGTACACGGCATGGTGTATGACATCATGAACGACGGTCAGCGCAAGCAATACGAAGAAAATCTGGAGTGCGATTTCTCGTTTGAGATTCCGAACCTGGCGCGTTTTCGTGTGAATGCCTTCGTACAACAACGCGGCTCGGCTGCCGTGATGCGGACGATTCCGTCGAAGGTGTTGTCACTCGAAGACCTGAATGCGCCGAAGAGTTTCCAGGAAATCGCCAATCAGCCTCGCGGCCTTGTTCTTGTTACCGGTCCGACCGGCTCTGGTAAATCGACCACGCTGGCCGCGATGGTGAACTTCATCAACGAAAGCGAGTACGGGCATATCCTGACGGTGGAAGACCCGATTGAATTCGTACACGAGTCGAAGAAATGTCTGATCAACCAGCGCGAAGTTGGCCCGCACACCTTGTCATTTTCCAATGCGTTGCGCTCGGCATTGCGTGAGGATCCGGACATCATCTTAGTCGGCGAGATGCGCGATCTGGAAACGATTCGTTTGGCGATGACCGCTGCAGAGACAGGTCACTTGGTGTTTGGCACGTTGCACACCTCGTCGGCCGCGAAAACGGTAGACCGTATCATCGACGTGTTTCCCGCCGCTGAAAAGGAAATGATTCGCGCCATGTTGTCGGAGAGCTTAAAAGCCGTTATTTCGCAAACTTTGTGCAAAACCAAAGATGGTGCCGGTCGCGTCGCCGCGCATGAAATCATGATCGGCACGCCGGCCATTCGTAACTTGATTCGCGAAGCGAAAATTGCGCAGATGTATTCAGCAATTCAGACCGGTCAGGGCTTGGGCATGCAGACCATGGATCAGTGTCTCGCTGACCTCGTGCGTCGTAACATCATCACCGTTGCGGAAGCGCGTAACAAAGCCGCGAACAAAGACGCCTTTAACTAAGTCGATTTGTCTGCAGACATTCGCCGACAAGCAGCGATCACAAAGGAATTTCCATGGAACGCGAACAAGCCCTGAAATTTGTCCACGAACTGTTACGCGCGATGCTCGCGAAGCGCGCCTCCGATCTTTTTTTGACGGCAGGCTTTCCGCCGGCAATGAAAATCGACGGCAAGATGACCCCGGTCTCGCAATCGAGCCTGACCCCCGTACACACCGCCGAGATTGCACGTTCAGTCATGACCGACAAGCAGACGGCCGAATTTGAAGCGACCAAAGAGTGCAACTTCGCGGTCGCCCCCGCCGGTATTGGTCGTTTTCGGGTGAACGCGTTTGTGCAACAGGGCCGCATCGGGCTGGTGATGCGGACGATCACGACGACGATTCCAAAATTCGAAGACTTGAATTTGCCGGTGGTGTTGAAAGATGTGGCGCTCACCAAGCGCGGTCTGGTGATTTTTGTCGGTGGTACCGGTTCCGGCAAATCGACTTCGCTGGCGGCGATGGTGGGTTATCGAAACGAGAACACCTACGGCCACATCATCACCATCGAAGACCCAGTGGAATACGTGCACGAACACAAAAATTGCGTGGTGACACAGCGCGAAGTCGGCGTCGACACCGACAACTGGTTTGCTGCGCTGAAGAACACCCTGCGCCAAGCGCCCGACGTGATTTTGATCGGCGAGATTCGTGATCGCGAGACCATGGATTACGCGATTGCGTTCGCGGAAACGGGCCACTTGTGTCTATCGACCTTGCACGCGAACTCGACCAATCAGGCGCTGGATCGCATCATCAACTTTTTCCCGGAAGAGCGTCGTCAGCAGTTGTTGATGGACTTGTCGCTGAACTTAAAGGCATTTATTTCGCAGCGCCTGATCCCGATCAAAGAAGGCAAGGGCCGCGTCGCGGCGGTAGAAATCATGCTGAATTCGCCATTGATTTCGGATCTGATTTTTAAAGGCGAAGTGCACGAAATCAAAGAAATCATGAAGCGCTCGCGCGAGCTGGGCATGCAGACGTTCGATCATGCGCTGTTTGATTTGTACGAAGCCGACAAGATTTCGTATGAGGACGCATTGCGTAACGCCGATTCGCTCAACGACCTGCGTTTGAAGATCAAACTCGAAGGTAAATCGACCAAGGATCGCGACCTCGCGTCAGGTCTCGATCACCTAGAAATCGTCAAGTAGCTCTGCGGAACTTGGTGGGTCGGGTTGCGCAGCTACCCGACACTGTCCGACGTACGAATTGTCAGGTAGCTTCGCAACCTGACCTACGATTGTCCGGTGAGGTTTTCTTTGCGATTGCTACCCGCAATAATTTTGTATTCGTAGAGCCGACATTCAATCTTGCCATTGAACAGCGGGGTCTTGCGTGATGTTGACAGCCGTACACCTTTCGCCAGTGCTGGATCGGCGGTGAAAAAATACGCGCGCCAACCGGCAAATTTTTGCTTCAGCACATCACCCAGCTTTGGGTAGAGTTCCAGCAACTCATCCTTCTCGCCAAGGCGCTCGCCGTAGGGCGGATTGGTGACCATCACGCCGCGGTCGGTCGGCGCGGAAATTTCCAGAATATTGGCTTGCTTGAGATACACGCAATCAAGCAGATTGTTGGCGCGAAGATTGTCTTCGGCATCCTTGAGCGCGTAGCCAAATTTGTCGCAGCCGTAAATTGGCAGTGCAGTACGTGGCTTCTCGGCAGCGCGCGCGCTGGCCTGCATTTGCGCCCACGCAGCCGCATCAAAATTTTTAAGTTTGGGGAACGCGAACTCGCGTGCAACCCCGGCAGCAATGTTGAGCGACATCTCGGCCGCTTCCACCAAAAACGTGCCGCTGCCGCACATCGGATCGAGAAACGTCTCGCCGGGTTTCCAACCGGACAACGCGATGATGCCCGCCGCGAGATTTTTTTTCAGTGGCGCAACCCCCGTGTGCTCTCTGGACCCCCGCTTGAATAAAGGCTCTCCAGACAGGTCGAGATAAATCGTGGCATGCGTTGGATCAAGAAACGCGTGGATGCGAACGTCCGGTTCGCGGGTCGCCACCGACGGTCGCTTGTCCATCACCTCGCGGAATTTGTCGCAAATCGCATCTTTGATTCTGAGCGTGGTGAAGTCGAGGCTCTTCAATGGCGAGCGTTGCGCATTCATCTCCACCTTGATGGTGCGCGACACATCGAAGTATTGCGTCCACGGCAGCAACATCACCGTATCGTAAATTTCGTGTTCGCTGGCGTACGGAAAATGCGCGACCTGCCACAGCACGCGGGTGGCGATGCGTGAATGCAGATTCACCCGGTACGCGTCCAGCATTTCGCCCTCAAAGGCGACGCCGGATTCAATGGCTTTGACGTTGTGCGCGCCGAGCGCGGTCAGCTCATTCGCAAGCGGAGCAGCCAACCCACGCGGACAGGGCGCGAAAAATGTATGCACGATAGCGCCTAGAAAGGTTTAACGACGACCAAGATGACGATGCCAATCAGTGCCGGTAGCGTCGGGATTTCGTTGAGCCAGCGATAAAAAACATGGCTCTTCGTGTTGCGGTCGTTCTTGAAGTCGCGCATGAGATTACCGAGATAAAAATGCTGGGCAATCATGATCGCCACCAGCAACAGCTTGGCGTGCATCCAGCCTTGGCCAAGACCGATGCGGTATCCCGCCATCAGCCAAATACCGAGAATCAAGGTCAGCACCATACACGGCGTCATGATGCCGTAGTAGAGCTTGCGCTCCATGATCTTGAAGCGCTCGATGGAGATTTTGTCTTCTGCCTGCGCGTGATAAACGAACAGGCGCGGCATGTAGAAAAGACCCGCGAACCAAGCGACCATGAAAATGATGTGGGCGGATTTTATGTAGAGCATGGAAAGTTCCGTAGATTAACAAACGAGTGTTTTGCGAAAAATCAAACCGTAGTCGCAATCATGGCAATGCACTTTCCCCTTTGTAAAAGGGGAACTGAAGGGGATTTACGGTCGTAAATGCTAGGCGTTTTTTCAAAGATACTTGGCCGAAAATTCCACCACCGCAAATCCCCCTCCCGTCCCCCTTTTGCAAAGGGGGAAGCCTAACTTCATCGCAAGTAGTGTTGCAGCGCCCCATCCAACGTCCCCTGCCCCGCCATGATGACTTCGCAAAACTCGCGCACCGCCCCACGCCCACCCTGCGCCTCGGTCACGTAATGCACCCGCTCACGCACGAACTTTGGCGCACCCGGCACCGCCGCTGCAAATCCACAGCGCGAAAGGATCGGCAGATCAACCACATCGTCACCAATGCTCGCAGCCTGCTCCGGTGTGAGGTTCACTTTCGCCAACAAATGCGCAAACATGCGGCCCTTGTCTTCGACTGCTTGAAACAAATGCGTAACCCCTAAATCGCTGGAACGCCGCGCCAATGCTGGCGATTGGCGACCAGAGATGATCGCCAACTCAACCCCGCTGGCCTTCAGCATCTTCATGCCATGACCATCGAGCGTGTTGAAAATTTTAGTGGTTTCGCCGTCCGCGCCGAAGATGAGCGAGCCATCGGTCATGACGCCATCGACATCAAAGACCGCGATTTTGATTGCGCGCAGCCGCGCGATGATGGCCGGATCAAGGGGCATCACAGCACGCCCGATTGCATGAGTTCGTGGATGCGTACCGCGCCGATCAGCTTGCCGTGGGCATCCACCACCAGCAAGCCGCTCGAGGCAATCTTGTGGCGCTGAATCAATTCGGCGGCCTCTACGGCGAGCTTGTCAGTGGTCATCGTTTTCGGTGCGCGCGTCATCACGTCAGCCACGCGCAGCGACTTCACGTTATCGTGCGTTTCAAAGGTGCGGCGCAAATCACCGTCACTGAATACGCCGAGCAACACATCGCCAGCATCGACGACCGCCGTCATACCGAGCCCCTTGCGCGTCATCTCCAAAATCGCGGCGGGCAGCGGCGCATCGGCCAATACTTTCGGCAGCGCATCACCCGTGACCATCACGTCACTCACATGCACCAGCAAACGCCGCCCCAGCGCGCCGCCGGGGTGATGCATCGCAAAATCGTCTTCGCCAAAGCCACGCGCATCGAGCAACGTCACGGCCAGCGCATCGCCTAACGCCAGCGTGGCGGTGGTGCTCGCAGTCGGTGCGAGATTTAGCGGGCAGGCTTCTTTTGCCACATGGGCTTCAAGATGCACATCGGCTTCCGTGGCGAGCGTCGAATCTTGGTTGCCGGAAATGCCGATGATCTTGGTGCCGCGCCGTTTGAGTGGCGGGATGATTTTCAAAATTTCATCGGACTCGCCCGAATTCGAAATCGCGATCACCACGTCGTCCTTGGTAATCATGCCGAGATCGCCATGCGAGGCTTCGCCGGGGTGCATGAAGAACGCCGGGGTGCCGGTCGAGGCGAGGGTGGAGGCGATCTTGCCGGCGATGTGGCCACTCTTGCCCATGCCCGTGACGACCACGCGGCCTTTGCGTTCGACGACTTCAAACAACAATTTGTGCGCAGCGATAAAGCTGTCGCCGAGTTTGGCGGCGAGGCTCTGCACCGCGTCGGCTTCAATTAGGAGCGTTTCGCGCGCGAGTTTTAGTGTGCGTTCAGTGTCGGCAATCGAGCGAGGTTGTAATAGACTTTGCATACTTCGATTGTAATGTAGGCGCTCCACTCAAATCCAACGCGTCGCTAACAACTCCACCAAAAAATTCATGCCCCACGCCACACTCGCTCTCGTTGTCACCTTACTCGCCGCTGCCGTGGTGACGGTGGTCGTGTTCCGCCGCTTCAACATGCCGCCGATTTTGGGCTACTTGATCGTCGGTGCCGCCATCGGCCCGCATGCGTTGGGCATCATTCCGGATTCGGACGCCACCCGCTATCTCGGCGAATTCGGCGTGGTGTTTTTGATGTTCAGCATTGGCCTCGAATTTTCGTTGCCGCAACTCAATGCCATGCGTCACATCGTGCTCGGCTTCGGCAGCTTGCAAGTGTTGGTGACGATGCTAGTGGTGATCGCCATCGCGCTCGCGATTGGTCAATCGTGGCAGACCGGCGTGATTTTGGGCGGCGTGCTGGCGATGTCGTCCACCGCCATCATCACCAAAATGCTCACCGAGCAGACCCAACTGCACTCGCCGCATGGTCGGCAGATCATGGGTGTGGCGCTATTTCAGGATCTCGCGGTGGTACCGCTACTGGTGCTAGTTCCAGCGCTAGCACTCTCGGGAGGCGCGCTGGTGCTAGAGGTTGGCATCGCACTGTTGAAAGCGGTGGCCGCACTCACGGTCATTTTGTTGGTCGGACAACGCATCATGCGGCCATTGTTTGGCTTGATCGCTGCGCAGAAATCTTCTGAGTTATTTGTCTTGGCCGTGTTGCTGGTCACGCTTGGCTTAGCACTCGCCACCGAGGTGGCTGGCCTGTCGCTCGCGCTCGGCGCATTCCTCGCCGGCATGTTGATTTCCGAAACCGAGTATCGCTACCAGGTCGAGGACTACATCAAACCGTTTCGCGATGTGTTGCTGGGCTTGTTCTTCGTCACCATCGGCATGTTGCTCAATCTTGGCGCAGTCGCGGATCGTTGGTGGGTGGTGCTGGCGGTGTTGATCGCGCTGATGGTGTTGAAATTTTTCATCATCGTCGCCCTCGCGCTGGCGTTCAAAAATGATCGCGGTGTCGCATTGCGTTGTGCCTTGGCACTCGCCCCGGCGGGAGAGTTCGGCTTTGTCTTGCTCTCGCTCGCCGGCAAGATCAACGCGATCCCGGACGGCACCTTGCAAATCGTACTCGCCGCCATGCTCACTTCAATGTTGTTCGCGCCGCTAATGCTCGCCTACAGCGAAAAACTGGTGATGCGGCTGGTGAAAAGTGAGTGGGAAATGCGCGCCGTACAACTACAACTACTCGCGATTCGCTCAATGGCGCAACGCAGTCACGTCATCATCTGCGGCTATGGCCGCTCGGGGCAAAGCCTCGCCCGCTTCATGGAGCAAGAAAAAATCTCCGTGATCGCGCTCGACGGCGATCCCATGCGCGTCAAACAAGCCGCCGCCGCTGGCGACGCCGTGATGTTCGGCGACGCCACGCGCAAAGAGGTGCTCACTGCCGCCGGCTTGGCACGCGCCGCCGCCGTGGTGGTGTCGTTCGCAGACACCCACGCGGCGATGACCATCCTCGCGCATGCACGAGAGCTGCGTCCCGACGTGCCCGTGATTGTGCGCACGTCGGACGACACCGATGTTGAGAAGCTCAAATCAGCCGGTGCCGCTGAAATCGTCGCTGAAGTGGTCGAAGGCTCGCTGATGCTGGCGATCCACACCATGCTGCTGCTCGGCGTGCCCCGGCAAAAAGTGATGACCCGCCTCGACGCCGTGCGCAGCGAACGCTATCAACTCATGCGCGGCTTCTTCCCCGGCGCGACTGACGCGGCCGACAACGCGTTCGACAGCCAACAATTGCGACTGCAATCAATCATGATCGACAGCGGCGCGGCGGCGGTGGGTAAAGACATCGCGAGCCTCGGTCTCGAGGACGCGGGCGCGACGCTGGTGGCGCTGCGCAGATCCGGTGTGCGCGATACAGACCCGGCAGTCGGCACGCGCATTGAGGCCGCCGACATATTGATTCTTGCCGGGACACCGGAGGCGTTGGCGAAGGCGGAAATTTTGTTGTTGCAGGGGTAGGTGGTCGAGGGGCCGATACTGTGCAATGGCTGGAGAGGCAGTATTGGCGCGGGGTTTGGGCAATCTGAGAGGAGCCGAATGCGCAACGACAACAGTTTTTCAGCGACCCATCAGAGCGCGGAGGCGGCTCGCTTCCCGCCAAACATCGCGGCCTTCTTCGACGAATACCGCGACGCGTTCAATCAACTCGACGGCAGCGCAATTGCCCGGCTTTACCATGTGCCATCGGGCATCGCGCATGATCGGGGCTACACGCACTGGCCGACCTTCGAAGCCGTTCGCGACAATATGGTGGCGTTGTGCCAGCAGTATCGGCAAGGTGGTTATGCGGCGGCGCATTTCGCGCCGGTTGCGTTTCTTGCGCAGGGCGAAAATTTCGCCGTCGCCACGCTCGCGTGGACGATCACCCGCAACGCGCAACAGCCACCGTGGCAATTCAACACGGCATACAATTTGATGCGTAAAGCGGCGGGATGGCGGGTGCTATTGTGTACGGCGTATGACGAGAAGAAGCTGGCACCCGCATAAACACAACATCGACGCAACATCGACCCAACATCGACCCAACATCGACCACCAAGAACAGGATCAAGATGAGCGAAGAATCGTCTGGCAGTAATTTTGATCGGCGCAATTTTTTGAAGGGTGCAGCCGCGACCGTGGCAGCGGTGACCACAGCATCAGCCAATGCGCAGACGCCCGAAACCAACGCCAAATCGGGCGCGGCAGCAAAGCCCAAAGCCGAGAAATTGATTCCCCGCCCCGGTTCAGATTTCATGGTTGATGTCATCAAGTCCTTGAACATCGATTTCATCGCGGCCAATCCCGGCTCCAGCTTTCGCAGCCTGCACGAGTCGCTCGTCAATTACGGCGGCAACAAAAAACCGGAACTTATCACCTGTCTGCACGAAGAAACATCGGTCGCGATGGCGCATGGCTATGCGAAGGCGGCGGGCAAGCCGATGGCGGTGATGATGCACGGCACGGTCGGCTTGCAGCACGGCTCGATGGCGATTTACAACGCGTGGTGCGACCGTGTGCCGATCATCATGTTTGCTGGTAACGGTATGGATGCGGCCACCCGTCGGCCCGGCACGGAGTGGTATCACTCAGTGCAAGACGCGGCGGCGATGGTGCGCGATTACGTGAAGTGGGATGACAACCCTGCGTCACTTCAGCACTTTGCGGAGTCCTCGGTGCGCGCGTACAAAATCGCCACCACCACGCCGAAGGCACCGGTGCTGTTAATGGCTGACATCGATTTGCAGGAGCGGCCGGTTGAACACGAGTCGGCGCTGAACATTCCCCCGCTGTCGCCTTCCGTGCCCTCGCAGGGCGATGCCGACGCTCTCGCGGAGGCCGCGCGGATGCTGGTGTTTGCCAATGCGCCGCTGATTATTGTCGAGCGTGCCGCGCGCGATCAGGAGGGCGTGCGGCGCTTGATTGAATTTGCCGAAGCGTTGAATGCACCGGTGGCGGACCTGGGCGCGCGCATGAATTTTCCGACCACGCATTTTTTGAATCACTCGGATCGTCGCGCCGAGCTGATCCGTAGCGCGGATGTCGTGCTGTTTCTCGAAGTGGCTGACCCGTGGGGGCAACTGAACACGGTGACCGACCCGCATCACGAGTATCGCCGTCACGCGAAAGCGGACGTGAAGACGATTAGCCTGTCGTTTAGCGACGTGTATTTGAAGTCGAACTATCAGGATTTTCAACGCTTTCTGCCGGTGAATCTCGCGATCACAGGCGATGCGCAATCGAGCCTGCCGGAATTCACCGCGCTGATTCGCAAGGCGACCGATAGCGCGCGCCGGGCGGTGTTCACCGAGCGTGCCGCTGCATTGCGTAGCGATTTTGACGCCATGAAAAAACGTGCCCGCGAAGCCGCCGCCGTGGGCTGGGATGCGACCCCTGTGTCTACTGCTCGACTCGCCGCCGAAACGTATGAAGTCATCAAAGCCGAGCCGTGGTCGTTGGTGGTGAGTGATCGCATTAGCTGGGCGCGGCGGCTTTGGCCTGCGACTGAATTTCATCAGATGCTGGGCGGCTCGGGCGGGCAGGGCGTGGGCTACTCGCTACCGGGCGCGGTGGGGGCGGCGCTGGCGAATAAGCAAAAAGGATTGTTGTCCGTGACCTTTCAGCCCGATGGTGACGCGCTGTATGCGCCGGGCGCGTTGTGGACAGCCGCGCATCACCAAATTCCGCTGTTGATGGTGATGCACAACAACCGTGGCTACTATCAGGAAGTGATGCACCTGCAACGCATGGCTTCGCTACACAATCGCCGCACCGACACCGCGTTGATCGGCAACGAAATCGACCGTCCCGCGATTGATTTCGCCAAGCTCGCCGAAGCGCATGGCGTGTGGGCGGAAGGGCCGATCCGAGACCCGAACGCACTCGGGCCCGCATTGAAGCGCGCGCTCGCGGTGGTGAAGCGTGGCGCGCCCGCGTTGGTTGACGTGGTGTGTCAAGCAAGATGATGCGGCATTCAATCAGACCCCGCAGAGGAATCCTCATGCAATCTTTACTCGCTCGCGCAATCGCCGGTGCTTTCATCAGCGCATTGGTATCCATCAGCTACGCCAACGACGCGCCCGCAGGCTCGGCCGAGCGCGGCAAAGCGCTTTATACCAAGCACACTTGCTTCAGTTGTCACGGCACAATTGGCCAAGGTGGCGAGCGAGGCGCGGGGCCGAAGCTGGCACCGAATCCGTTTCCGTATGCCGCATTTGCCATGCAGATGCGGCAGCCGCGTAGCGTGATGCCGCGCTATCCGGCGCAATTTGTGAGCGATCAGGAGTTGGCGGATATTTACGCTTATGTTGCGGCGATTCCGGCGGGAAAGGCGGCGAAGGATATTCCGTTGTTGAAGGTGTTTGAGAAGTAGCGTTTTTCCCGCGAAAGTGTTTGAGGTCGCGCTAAACCCCGCACTGTCTCCCTGGCGCCACCGAAAGGTGGTCTCCATCGACAGGCCGGGGCCTAATTTTCGCCGCGCGGGTACGAAACGAAATTAGGCCCCGGACTAAATCCGGGGAGACAGTGTTGAGAGTGGTGCATCACGCGAACACCGAAGTCGTTCCACCGAATTCAAATCCCCACTGGAGCAAATCGCAATGCCGCAAACAAACTTTATCGTCGATGGCAAACCAGTCACCGTGGATGCCGACGCTGCCATGCCCTTGCTGTACGCGCTGCGCAACGATCTCAAGATGGCGAACCCGAAATTCGGCTGCGGGCTAGCGCAGTGCGGCGCGTGTACCGTGCATCTTGATGGCGAGCCGGTGCGGTCGTGCGTGTTGCCAGTCGCAGCAGTCGCGGGCAAGAAAATCACCACACTCGCGGGACTCGGCACAGCGGACAAGCCGCACCCCTTGCAGACCGCATTCATCGCCGAGCAGGCACCACAATGCGGCTATTGCATCAGCGGCTGGGTGATGACGGCGGCGGCGTTTTTGAAGGAGCGACCGAAGGCAAGCGACGCGGAAATTCGCGGCGCACTGACTGGATTGAAATGTCGCTGCGGCACGCATGTGTCGATGATGCGGGCGATCAAGCGCGCACAAACTGAAATGCTGCGGTTGGAGATGCTGAAATGAGCGCGATCATGTTTAACCGTCGTGAATTTTTGCAGGCCTCCGGCGCATTGGTGATTACCGCAAACTCGTTGACTGGCGCGGTGTTTGCGCAGTCTGCTGCATCCACTAAACCCGCACTCAGCGCCGATGAACTCGATTCATGGATCGCGATTCAGCGTGACGGCGGCGTGTTGGCGTACTACGGCAAGGTCGATCTTGGGCAGGGTCTCGAAGTGGCGATTGCGCAAATCGTGGCCGACGAACTCGATGTTGCGTTGGATAAAGTCATGGTCATCATGGGTGACACGGCAACGTCGCTGAATCAGGGCGGCGCATCGAGTGCGTTGGGTATTCAGGCGGGCGCGACGCCGTTGCGCAACGCGTCGGCCGAAGCGCGCCGATTGTTGATCGAGATGGCCGCGACGCAACTGAACGTGCCAGCGGCGCGCCTTGGTGTGAACGGCGGCGTGATTGCCTCGCTCGATGACGCCACTAAGCGCGTGAGTTACGCCGAGCTGATTGGCGGGAAATTTTTTAACAGCAAGGTCGAGTGGAACAAGCAGATTGGCAATCAGCTCGACGTGAAGGGCACGGCAAAACCGAAGCCGGTTGCGCAATACAAAGTGGTGGGCAAGCCGTTCCCGCGCCGCGATGTGGCGTGGAAAGTGTTTGGCACTGACCGCTACATCACCGAGGTGACGGTGCCAAACATGTTGCATGCGCGGGTGATTCGCACGCCCAATGCGGGGTGCGTGCCAGTGACTGCGGATGCGACGTCGATTGCCAGCATCACGGGTGCACGCGTGGTGCATGACAAAGACTTTTTGGCGGTGGTGGCCGAACGCGAATGGGACGCCGTACGCGCCGCACAACTGTTGAAGGTAACGTGGTCGGCGCCGAAAAATAGTCTGCCCACGCATGAAAAGATTCACGAACACATTCGCGCGGCCACCGTGGTGAAGCGCGACGAGTCCGCGAAAAAAGGCGACGTGGCGGCGGCGTTCAAATCAGCCGCACGCGTGATTGAGGCCGAGTACGAGTGGCCGTTTCAGTCGCACGCGAGCATGGGGCCAGGCTGCGCGATTGTTGATGCGAAGGCTGATAGCGCGACGTTATGGACGGGCACACAAAAGCCGCATTACGCGCGCGATGGCGTCGCCAAAATTCTTGGCCTGCCGCGAGAGAAAGTGCAGGGACATTGGGTGATCGGTGCGGGCTCGTATGGCCGTAACGATGCGGGCGACGCGGCGATGGACGCGGCGATGCTATCCAAACTCACTGGGCGTCCGGTGCGGGTGCAGGGCATGCGCCACGACGGGACGGCATGGGATCCGAAAGCACCAGCGTCGATTCATCGCGCGCGTGCGGCGCTGGATGCGAGCGGCAAAGTGATCGGCTACGAATTTATTTCACGCGGATTTTCGCGCGCCGATATTGATAGCAACGAATCCGATCCGCGCGATAGTTTGGTCGGGATGGAGACGGGCCTAGCACCGAAGGCGGGCATTGGCTTCGGCACGCCGCTGGAGAGCTACGGCTTTGAAAATAAACTGCTCGGCTGGGAAGTGGTACCCGCCCTCATCGCGCGCGCGTCGCCGTTGCGCACTTCACACATGCGTGATCCGGTCGGGTTGCAAATTCAGTTCGCGAGCGAGCAATTTATGGATGAGTTGGCGGCGGCGACCGGCGAAGACGCGGTGGCGTTTCGTTTGAAATATCTCACTGGCGCGCGCGATCAGGCGGTGGTGAAAGCGGCTGCGCAAAAGGCGGGGTGGGTCACGCGCGTGTCGCCGCAAGCCAAGCGTGATGGCGACGTGTTGAAGGGTCGAGGCATCGCCTATGCGCAACGCGGCGGCACGATTTTGGCCGTAGTCGCCGAGATTGAAGTCGAGCGCAAAACGGGGCGCATCTGGGGGCGCAAATTTACCGTTGCGCACGATTGCGGACTCATCATCAATCCCGAGGGACTGCGCTACACCATCGAAGGCGCTCTGGTGCAGACCTTGTCACGCGCCCTGTTTGAAGAAGTGCAATTCGACAGCACCAAGGTGACGAGTGTGGATTGGGTGAGCTACCCGATTTTGGAAATGAAGGATGCGCCCGAGACGATTGATGTGGTGCTGCTGAATCACCCCGAGGCCGCTCCTACAGGTGCCGGTGAAGCGACTTGCCGCGTGGTACCTGCCGCGTTAGCGAATGCGTTTTTTGATGCGACCGGGGTACGGTTACGGCGCGCGCCGATGACACCGGCAAGGGTGAAGTTGGCGTTGGCTTGATGCAGGCAATGAACCGCAAGTAGTCATCGGGCAATCAATTGAAATCGCGGCAACCGGTAGGGTGGGCAAAGCGTAGCGTGCCCACGAGCCGACGTGTGCGTG
>JAYTVA010000109.1:0-14094 GCA_043744255.1 Burkholderiales bacterium
CCGCGACGACTACATCGCCAAATTGCCCGAAGGCATCAAGAAAGTGCCAATGGTGGTGTTGGTGAATGCGGGCTCCGCCTCGGCATCGGAAATCGTTGCCGGTGCGCTGCAAGATCACAAACGCGCAATCGTGATGGGGACGCAGACATTCGGCAAAGGCTCGGTGCAAACCATCGTGCCGCTGGCCAATAACACCGCGATCAAGCTCACAACGGCGCGTTATTACACGCCGAATGGCCGCTCGATTCAGGCCAAGGGTATCGCGCCAGACAAAATCGTTACCGATGGTTCGCAGCGCGCCGAAATGCGCGAAGCCGATCTGGATCGCCACTTGAGCAGCGACGAGGAGCGCAAGGCCGTGGAAGCGTTGAAGAAATCCATTGCCGCTGGTGAGAAAGACGAAAAAGCCAAGGATGCTGCGAAAGTTGCCGACACAAACGCAACCACGAAAACAGACGCGAAGGCCGACGAAAAACCCGTCGAATACAAAGCGCTCGACGGTGCCGATGGCAAGCCAGTGGATTTCGTATTGGCGCAAGCATTCAATCATTTGAAGGGTTTGCCGGTCGCCTCCAATCCGCGTGAGTTGTTGGCGGCGAATGCGAGTGCGGCGGCCAAGACCGCTAAGGTCGAAGCCAAAGTTGACGCAAAAGTTGATGCAAAAGTGCCGGCTGCGAAGGCAGACAGCAAGCCTTGATTTTGCCTTGGTTGCTGAGGTAAACGATAGAGATCTCCTTCCATGAACGATAAGGATCTACTGCGTTACAGCCGCCACATCCTCCTCGATGAATTCGGCATCGAGGCGCAAGAAAAATTAGCCCGTGCCCACGCGCTCGTGATCGGTGCGGGCGGCTTGGGTTCAAGTGCGTTGATGTACCTCGCGTCCGCTGGTGTCGCCACCATCACTGTGGCCGATGGTGATGTCGTTGACCTCACCAACCTGCAACGCCAAATCATCCATCGTGAAGCGAGCGTCGGCATCAACAAAGCCGAGTCCGCACGCGACGCCATGCGAGCGATCAACAGCGACATCACCATTCACACCATCGCCGCGCGTCTCGATGCGTCTAGCCTCGCCGAACATGTGTGCGCTGCTGACGTCGTGCTCGATTGCACCGACAATTTCGCGACGCGTCACGCCATCAACCGCACCTGCGTTGAGCAAAAAACGCCGCTGGTCTCCGGTGCCGCTATTCGTTTCGACGGACAAATCACCAGCTTCGATTTTCGTGACGCCGCCAGTGCTTGTTACCACTGCCTATTCCCAGATTCATTGGACGCCGAAGAAGAACGCTGCGCTGTCATGGGTGTATTCGCGCCATTAGTCGGCATCATCGGTGCGATGCAAGCCGCCGAGGCGCTGCGCATCCTCACAGGGGTGGGCACACCGCTCACTGGGCGATTGCATATGCTCGACGCACGCAACATGACGTGGCAAACCGTGAAGTACAAACGTGATTCAGCGTGCACGGTTTGTTCGCAACACGCCGCGCGCGAGACACGAACGGAGAATGCGTATGAAGCCGTCTAAGCTCTTACTTGCCTTGACGCTATGCGCAACCGTCAGCGCCTACGCCGACACCCTCTACAAATACGTGGACGCCAACGGCAAAGTCACCTACTCAGACCGCAAACCCAAGCCGGGCGAAAAGGCCACGGTGGTTGACGCCGATCCGACCATCAATATTTTTAACGCACCCGCGCCCGTTCGCAGCGCTGCCGAAAAATCCAAGAAACCCAACGCGACCGATCTACGCACCAAACGCGTGCAGGAACGCGCAGCCAAGCTGGACGCGCTCATTGCCGCCGTTGAAAAAGCCGAAGCCGACCTCGACAAAGCCAAGAAAGCACTCGAAGACGGACAAGCGCCCACCGAGGACGAACGCCGCATTCGTGTCGGTTACAAGATCGGAAAAGACGGGAAGCCGACGACCGAGACGACGGGCGTGAATGTGGTCACCACGACCGAGGACTATGCACAGCGCATCGCCAAGTTGGAAGCGGCGGTGACGGCGGCGGAGGAAAACTTGGAGAAGGCGCGTGAGGCTAAGCGGGCTGGGGGGTACTAGTTCAGTCTGTGAATCTGGTAAACCAGATATGGCTGAAGTGCGCCGCCAGCATTGGGTTTCGTCATTTTGTTGTTGACGCGCGCTTTCCCGTCGCCTTAGGTACAGGCGCAGTTGTAGGCTTGGCGAAATACTGCACACCGGGCAGCCCCTTGAAGTCATCGTCTTGCGTCCAAACAATTGCGCCGAGCCGCTGCGCGGTCGCGTAAATCAAACTATCGGCTAGTGGCATCGGATAGCGCGCGGCATCAAGCGCTAACGCGGAATCGACAGGGATGACTCTACCAGCGTGTATGGCTCCAGCAACCTGCAATGCTTGTTGCTCGCCGCGCTCGCGCAACACTTTTTTGAATACTTCGTAAAGCACAATTGCGGGCACGATCAGGTGCTTGCTGTCTTCAATGGCCGCCGCGAAAGGTGTTGCTTGTGTGCCGCCGGTAAGGTATTCCAGCCACGCGGATGAATCGACGACATTGAGCGTTACCGCGCCAATTGCCATCGTTCAGGCCCGGTCGCCGTCGCGCTCGATGGATGTGTCCATCCCGGCAAGGAGTCCACGTACTTCTTTGGGCCCGCGTACGCGAATGAACTCAACCCGGTTACCGAATTGGAGCACTCGCATTTTTTCGCCGGGAGACAGTTTGAGTGCCTCGCGGATGGTTTGCGGGATAACGACTTGAAATTTTGGCGAGATAGTGACGGTTTCCATTATCGGCTCCTGAATTGAACTCAAGTAGTATCGATCAAACTATCGTTGTACGCAAGCGTGATCGATGCGCGACTGCTGCACTACCCCCGCCCCTTCAACCGCGCAAAGTTAATCGCCACCACCGCCACGCCAATTCCGCCTGCCAAGATCACCCCGCGCGTGCCGATGTAGGCGGTGCCAAAACCCGCCAACGCCAACCCCGCCGATTGCCCCAAAAAATAGCAGGACGCAAACGCTGACACCGCCGCACCGCGCCGCTCGGGAGCCATTTGTGTGGCGTTGATTTGTAGGGTGTTGTGCAGCATATAGAAACCGAGGCCAGTCAAAAAACTCGCGGGGATTGCCCAGCGCCAGTCGCTGGCCAAGGCGAAAAGCGTCATGGCGATCAGCATCGCGATGCCGCCAAAACGGGCGAGTCCGGTTTCGCCGAGCGTTTTCACGAACGTGCCGGAGCCACTCGCAAACAAGAACCCACCGAAGCCGAACAGCATCACGACGGAGCCCGCTGCGGACATAGATAACCCGTGCACGGTGTGCAAATGCGTGGCAAAAAATGCGAGGCTACCGAAGACGCAGGCACCTTCGAGAAATACGGAGAGGACGACCACGCGCGCCCATGGTGATTTGAGCACTTCGCCGAATTCGTGCCACATGCGTTGCAATGCGTGGCCTTCTGAACGGCGTGTTTCCAGCGCGTGCGGGGGCAATTTGCGTTGCGTCGAAAACAGTACGCCACTGGCCGCGAGAAAGCCGGCAGCCATTAGAAAAAACGGCACGCGCATGCCAAAGTAATCTGCGGCAAGTCCACCAAGAATTTGTCCGGCGGCCACGCCGATAATTTGTCCGATCAAAAACCGCGCGAGGACGGGTTGGCGTTTTTCGTAGGGCACTACATCGCCGATCCACGCCATCGATAATGGAATGAGTGCTGCCGAGGTCGCACCCGCCAGCATGCGCGCGGCGAGTAGTGCCTCGAAGTTGGGCGCGAGCGCGCACAAGAGCGTTGCGAACGCACACGCCATGCACGCCCACGCGATCACGCGATATTTCCCGAAGCGGTCGCCAACGGGGCCGAAGAAAAGTTGGCTAAACCCGTAGCCGATGGTGAATATCGTGACCACCCATGACGCCGCGCCGAGTGTGACCACGTATTCGGTGGCGAGGCTGGGTAGTAGCGGATCGGTGACGCGTTGCGAGACGCCGCTAAAAAACGCCGCGAGGGAGAGCGCGATGAACGCGAGCGGTGAAATGCGCTTGCGGGGCACGTCGGATGACACCGTTTGGATGGAGGACATTGAGGGACATTAACACCGTCGGGTGTCTTGACGCGTTGATGCGTGTGAAGGATGGCGGTGCCCGCACTATCGGTAGGTCAGGTTGCGCAGCTACCTGACATTCTGTCTAGCGCGACGAGTGTCGGGTAGCTGCGCAACCCGACCTACCGCAGCGCCGCCACTCTTTTCGCCGCGCAGTTGGGCGTGCTAGTACTGCTTCACCAATTTACGACCCAACCAAAACTTGTCATTCTGAGCCGCGCTTTTCGGCGAAGAATCTCATCCCGTCAAATAGAGGCGTTGCCTCAGCGCGCGCCGATGAGATTTTTCGCATGAAGCGCTCAGAATGACAGTGCTGGGTTGGCCTAGAATTGCGAGCAACGCGCAGCACTAAATGCGATTCGTCGCCAAATCCCAGCGCGGCCGCACACTAAACCCCGCCGCCGTTTTTTGCAGCAATGTCGGGTCTGCCTGCAACCGCAGCGCCGCCGCAAACGCGATCATCGCCCCGTTATCGGTACACAGCGCTAGCGGCGGAAAAAACACCTTCGCACCTTGTCGTGCGGCCTCACGCACTAGCGTCACACGCAACGATTTATTCGCGCCGACACCACCGGAAACGACCAATGCGCGCAACCCGGTTTGCTTCAACGCCGCCAACGATTTCGCGGTGAGGACATCGACGATGGCCGCTTGAAACGACGCCGCAATGTCAGCGCGAACGGCATCCGAGATTGCGTGTTCCTGGTTCTGTTGTTTGACCAGCGTGAGCACCGCTGTTTTCAACCCGCTGAAACTGAATTCCAAATCACCGGAATGCAACATGGGACGCGGCAGTTTGTATTTCTTTGCGTCACCTTGTTCCGCAAGTTTGCTCAACGCGGCACCGCCGGGGTAATCGAGGCCGAGTAATGACGCGGTTTTGTCGAATGCCTCGCCAGCCGCGTCGTCCACCGTTTCACCAAGCAGCGTGTATTGGCCAACGCCCGCAACCGACATGAGTTGCGTGTGCCCGCCGGAAACCAACAGGGCGATGAACGGAAATGCTGGGCGCGTTTCGACTAACAATGGCGAGAGCAGGTGGCCTTCTAAATGATGAATGCCAATGACCGGTTTGCCGAGCGCCAACCCCAATCCCGCCGCAACACTGGTGCCCACCATGAGTGCGCCGCCGAGGCCGGGACCTTCGGTCACGGCGATCAAATCAAGCTGTTCAAGTGAGCGCCCGCTCGCGCGGAACGTCTCTTCAATTAACGGAATAAGACGACGGATGTGGTCACGCGAGGCCAGCTCGGGTACCACGCCGCCGTACGCCGCATGTAGCGCCACCTGCGAGTGTAGGCGCTCGGCCAGTAAACCGGCATCGGTATCGTAAAGTGCTACGCCGGTCTCGTCGCAAGATGTTTCGATACCAAGAATCAACAAGGGAGTGTGCCCGCAAAATAGAAATGCGCATCCCCAGAAACTTGGCAAATGCGACGTAAGTGGTTATTATATTGGGCTCTTCTGCGTTTGCTTCATTGAAGCAGGTGCAATTGAGTTTTTATCTTCAGACCCTCAGCGTTGAGCCATCATGGCCGCGTTGGTTGGGCATAACTAGAAAGGTTTCACAATGCCATTGATTCGCCTGAAAGAAAACGAGCCGTTTGACGTCGCCCTGCGCCGCTTCAAACGCGCTATTGAAAAAACCGGTCTCTTGACGGATTTGCGCGCGCGCGAGTTCTACGAGAAGCCCACCGCCGAACGCAAGCGCAAACATGCCGCTGCCGTTAAGCGTCGCTACAAGCGCCTGCGCAGCCAGATGCTGCCGCCAAAGCTCTACTAAGATTTCGTTGTTCCGAAATTTTTTAAGGCAGACTGCGAAAGCTCTCTGCCTTTTTTCTTTCTGAAGGATATAGACATGACCCTACGTGACCGCATTAACGATGACATGAAAGCCGCCATGAAAGCGCGCGAGGCCGAAAAGCTCGGCGCGATTCGCCTTTTGACGTCGGCGCTTAAGCAACGCGAAGTCGATGAGCGCATCGAGATCACTGATGATGTCGTGCTGGGCGTGATCGAAAAAATGTTGAAGCAACGCAAAGATTCTATCGAACAATTCACTGCGGGTAATCGCCTTGACTTGGTGGCGAAAGAGCAATTTGAAGTCGGCGTATTGCAGGTCTACATGCCTGCACAAATGACTGATGCGGAACTTGCAAGCGTGCTTGATGCGGTGATCGCCGAAGTCGGTGCGACCAGCGCAAAAGACATGGGCAAAGTCATGAACGCGCTACGACCCAAAGTTGCGGGACGCGCGGACATGGGCAAGTTATCAGGAGTAGTCAAAGCACGATTGGGCTAATCGCAAGCCCCCTATAATCGCAGCATGATCCCGGCCGATTTTCTTTCGCAGTTGTTGTCGCGCGTCGATATTGTCGATGTGATCGACAAGCACGTGAAGCTAAAAAAAGCGGGACAAAATTATTCCGCCTGTTGCCCGTTTCATAACGAGAAAACCCCGAGTTTTTCAGTCAGCCCGGTCAAGCAGTTTTATCACTGCTTCGGCTGTGGCGTTAGCGGTAGCGCGATTACGTTTCTGATGGAATATGCCGGCATGGGCTTTCGCGATGCCGTGTCCGAGCTTGCCGAAACGGTCGGGCTGCCAATGCCGCAGGAAGCGGATCGCGGCGAATCTATCGAGCGCGCCAAAGAAGCCGCCAGCCTCGCCGAAGTGATGGTAGCGGCGCGCGATTTTTATCGGGGTGAACTAAAAAAATCTTCACGCGCCATCGACTACTTCAAAGGCCGTGGTGTGAGCGGCGAGATCGCTGCGAAATTCGGCCTCGGCTATTCACCAGACGATTGGCAAGGCTTGAAAGGCGCAGTGGACGATTACACCGTCGCCGCACTCGCCGAATGCGGCCTCGTGATCGACAACGACGAAGGTCGCCGCTACGACCGCTTCCGTGATCGCGTCATGTTTCCGATTCTCGATCAGCGCGGCAATGTCATTGGCTTCGGTGGCCGCGTGATCGGCGAGGGCGAGCCGAAATATCTGAATTCCCCCGAGACGCCGCTGTTTGAAAAGGGCCGTGAGTTGTATGGCCTCTTCCAAGCCCGCCGCGCGATTCGCGATTCGCAAACCGCCATCGTCGTCGAAGGCTACATGGACGTGGTGGCGCTCGCGCAAAGTGGTGTCGAGAACGCCGTCGCCACGCTCGGCACAGCGACCACGCCGATCCATGTGCAAAAACTATTGCGCATGGCCGACAACCTTGTGTTTTGCTTCGACGGCGACAAAGCCGGACGCCGCGCCGCGTGGCGTGCGTTGGAGCAATCGTTGCCGGTGGTGATGGATGGTAAGGAGGTGCGCTTTTTGTTTTTGCCCGCCGAGGATGACCCTGATACATTTGTGCGCCGCCTCGGCAAAGACGCGTTCATGGCCGAACTCAAAAACGCCAAGCCGCTCTCACAATTTTTATTCGATCATTTGGCGAGCGAAGTCGATATTGCCAACGAAGAAGGCCGCGCCCGCTTGCTCGCGAACGCGAAGCCGCTCATCATGCAAGTTTCTGCACACACCGCACCGGCACTCGCGCTCATGTTGCGACGGCGATTGGCCGACACGGTGGGGCTCGGCGCGATGGAAGTTGAGCGTCTGATCCCGCTCGCCGCTGGCGGCAACGCACCGATGCCCGGCGATGGCTCGGACGGTGGTTTTCGCAAAGCGCCGCGCGCGCCGGTCGAAACCTATCGCGACGGCTCGCCCAAACCGCGCCAATATGCGCCCGGCGACAAGCGCGCCGTGTGGGATGCGAAAAATCGTCGTGAACCGACGTTATCGGTCGGCGCACGCAAAGTCGCCAAGCTCACCCCGGCCGAGCAACTCATCGTCGATATGCTGTGTAAACCGCAGCTCGCCGGGCGGTTTGATTTCGCGCCCGCTGGCGATGAAGCAGGTGCTGTCGGTATTGCCTCACGTGTGGCCGCGTTCGTGCGTGACCACGATTTCGAGGTCAACATGGCAACCATCATCGAACACTTTCGCGGCACCACGGATGGCGAGTTGTTGCAGCGCATGGCCGGGCACCCGCTGATCGTTGACGAAGACATGTCGGCGCGCGATGTAGATGCCGATTTTGACGCAGCGCTGGCCAAGCTGCACGAGACCGCGCTCGCGACACAAAAACGCGCTGAAATTGATCGTCGGGCGCGGGAACTTGGGCTGAATTAGTCGATCTAGAAACTCGGGTCGTTTTGAATGTCGTGATTCAAGTTCGGTCTAAAAGCGGACGGTCGTAGGCAAAGAAACCCCGTCAAATCAAACAATTAGCATAAACCGCTATTGAAAAACCGCCCTCTTTGTTATAATTGAGGGTTCCCCGCTTCATTTTCGACCCGCGTGGCACCTCATCAGGTGCCACCCCGACAGGACCCTGACCTACTATGGCACGCAAACCCAAAAGCGCTCGCGACCACGACGAGTTTCCCTTCCCCAATTTCAAGGGAAAGCATGAGGCCGTAAAGGTCGATGTGGAAGCGCAAAAAACCAAGCTGAAGAGCCTGATTGCACTCGGCAAGGAGCGCGGTTTCCTGACCTACGCGGAGATCAACGACCATCTGCCGGACGTGGTTGATGCCGAGCAAATCGAATCCATCACCACTACGTTTAACGACATGGGTATCCAAGTCTACGACGTGGCGCCTGATGCCGAAACGTTGTTGCTTGCCGAAGCCGCACCGAGCGGTGCCGACGATGATGATGCCGAAGAAGCTGCTGCTGCCGCGCTCTCGACCGTTGATTCCGAATTCGGTCGTACCACTGACCCCGTGCGGATGTACATGCGCGAAATGGGTTCGGTTGAGTTGCTGACCCGCGAAGGCGAAATCGAAATTGCCAAGCGTATCGAAGACGGCTTGAAGCACATGATTCAAGCCATCTCCGCGTGCCCAACCACGATTCAGGACATTCTGACGCTCGCCGATAAGGTCGAGAACGACGAAATGCGTATCGACGAAGTGGTCGATGGCTTGGTCGATCCGAACGAAGCCGAAGTCGCCGAAGCGGCGCTCTCCGAAGAAGAGCTCGAGGACACCGAAGAGCTCGAAGAAGAGGAAGAAGACGAAGACGGCTCCATTGCTGCTGCGAATCTGGAGCAACTCAAACTCAATTCGCTAGAGCGCTTCAACACCATTCGCAAAACCTTCAAGCGCATGAAAAAAGTGTTGGTCGAGAAAGGCCATCGCTCACGCGCCTACAAAGATTTGCAGGACGAAGTTTCCGCCGAATTGATGCAAATTCGTTTCTCGGCCAAGCAGGTTGAACTGCTGTGTGGTTCATTGCGTTCCCTCGTGGAAGGCGTGCGTCGTCGTGAGCGCGAGATTCAAGAATTGTGCGTCAAAAATTCCGGCATGCCGCGCCCGCATTTCATCAAATCGTTCCCCGGCAACGAAACCAATGTGAAGTGGGTTGCGGACGAAATCGCGGGCGGCAAAGCGTTCGCCGCTGGCCTCGCCAAGTTCAAGCCGTCCATTGTTGAGCAGCAAGAAGGCCTCATCAGTCTGCAAAAAGAAGTCGGCCTGCCGATTAAGGACTTGAAAGAAATCGCGCGCCAGATGAGCACGGGTGAGGCCAAAGCCCGCCGCGCCAAACGCGAAATGATCGAAGCCAACTTGCGCCTCGTGATCTCGATTGCCAAGAAATACACCAACCGTGGTTTGCAATTCCTCGACTTGATTCAAGAAGGCAACATCGGTTTGATGAAGGCCGTGGATAAGTTCGAATACCGTCGCGGCTACAAGTTTTCGACTTACGCCACATGGTGGATCCGTCAGGCCATCACGCGCTCCATCGCCGATCAGGCGCGCACGATTCGTATCCCCGTGCACATGATCGAAACCATCAACAAGATGAACCGCATCTCGCGCCAAATCTTGCAGGAAACCGGCATCGAGCCGGACCCCGCAACACTCGCGATCAAGATGGAAATGCCGGAAGACAAAATCCGCAAGATCATGAAAATTTCCAAGGAGCCGATCTCCATGGAAACGCCGATTGGCGACGACGACGATTCGCATTTGGGCGACTTTATCGAAGACACCAATTCGCTGGCACCGATGGACGCTGCGCAATACGGCTCACTGCGTGATGTCACCAAAGACGTGCTCGATTCCCTCACGCCACGCGAAGCCAAAGTGCTGCGCATGCGCTTCGGTATCGAGATGAACACCGATCACACGCTCGAGGAAGTCGGCAAACAATTCGACGTGACGCGCGAACGTATTCGTCAGATCGAAGCGAAGGCGCTACGCAAATTGCGTCATCCAACGCGTAGTGAGAAGTTGAAGAGCTTTCTGGAAACGGATAGCTGATTTCGTGATCGGAGGCTCGCGTGCATGGCAACAAGTGCACGCGACACAACCACCGGTAAGCCAAGTCGGCTAGCGCAGAAGACCCTTCATTGTTGCATCAAGCCACTAGTGATTCTGCGCCACATGCTGGATACGCAGTATCTGCACCTGCTTATTTTTGACTCGGTAAATCACCAGATAGTTTTGGTGCAGCACCAGTTCCTTGGTGCCAAAAATACGCCCGGCACGGCCGACCTGAAACTTCTTGAGGCCGTCAATTTTTTCCTTCAATTCTTGAACGAATGAAGTGGCACGCACGGGGTTGTCCTCGGCGATGTAGGTGGCAATGCTATCGAGGTTTGCCAGCGCACCCAGTGTCCATTTAAGCTCCATGTTTAGCAAAAACCGCGCTGACCTCAGTTTGCGTCGCAAACTTGCCTTGATCGGCTTCGGCGATGCCCGCTTCAATATCGCGTATCTGCCAGCTTTGCTCGTCGAGGTAATTGCTCAAAGCGGTCAGCGTGAGATAACTCTTCGTGCGCGCCGTGGCTTGGGCGATTTCTTCGAGCTGATTAAAAATGGCTTCGGGTACGCGCACGTTGATGGTACGGGTAGCAGACTTGGCGGGTTCGGCGGGCATGATGTACTCCACAGTGAAGTTGTAATACAATGCATTATATGTGTTACAAAAGTGGTGTCAAACTGCGTTTTTGTTGACGTTTGCGCGTATGAACGGGCTCGATGCGAATTTGACCGAGTTAGTCTTTGCGCATATTTAGCGGTCTCGGTGCAGCGGTTTAAGACCGCCATGCGACAATAGTGGTGTGGGCCGTTAGCTCAGTTGGTTAGAGCAGAGGACTCATAATCCTTTGGTCGCTGGTTCAAGTCCAGCACGGCCTACCAGAAAACACCAATAACGACGCGCCTTTCGAGAGATTGGCGCGTTTTCACTTGCGGGCAGCGTGGCGCATGACGACCTCACCGCGCCCGCAACGTCACCTTCGCAATCCGCTGTATCAACGCCACCACCGCCTGCTGCGTTAGCGTGGTGGGGCGTTGCGAACTCATTGCAACTGAAAGTTTGGTACGCAACCTCGGCCGCGTGATCGGACGCACGGTAAACGCCGCCGTCTTTCCAGAAATTGTCACTGCATTTCGCGACAAAATCGCGAAGCCTGCGCCATCGAGCACCAAATCCAAAATCACCGCGACGCTATCAATCTCCATTGCGATTTGCGGATGACAATTGATGCGCGCCAACTCGGTTTCGACCAGCATGCGAATTGCATTGGGGCGGCTGGGGATCACGAGGCGCTTGCCCGCAATTTCGCGCAGGGTGATTGGCGTTGCGTCGGCCTTTTTTTGCCGTGGGCCGACCAGAAATAAATCTTCCTCCAGCAGCGCAATGGTCTCTATACCGGGCGCGGCACCAGTGTCGTAGAGCAACGCAATATCCAAACGCCCCGCGAGCAACGACTCCTTCATCGTTACCGAAAGCCCTTCGCTAATCGACAGGCTCGCCTCCGGCAAACTCGACTGAAACGCGCGCGTGAGCGGCACGGTGAGAATTTTTGACAGCGTGGGTGGCAAGCCAAGCGCAACGCGGCCAGCGGGCGCACCGCGCATGCGGCCGAGGTCATCGCGTGCACGCTCTATCTGATGCAGCACGCCGCGTGCGTGTTCGAGCAATAGTTTGCCCGCTTCGGTCGCGACCACGCCGCGCCCGTTGCGCACAAACAGGTGCTGCCGCAACTCCACTTCAAGCAGACGAATTTGTCGGCTCAATGCGGGCTGTGCGACCTCGAGCGTTGCAGCGGCGCGCGTGAAGCTGCCGAGTTCGGCGATGCGCACGAAATAGCTGAGTTGCTTGAGCTCCATGCCGAGAATCCACAAAAATAATAACAATCGCCATGCTATTACAAAAACACATAACTGATAGCGGTGATGAAGTCTTCATTGATGCGCGACGTCAGCGCACAATTCGGCTATGCAAACATCTATCCCGACACTCTTTATGCGCGGCGGCACTTCGCGCGGGCCATTTTTTTTGGAATCCGACTTGCCTGTGGAATTAGCGCTACGCGATAGCGTGCTGTTGGCCGTGATGGGCTCACCGGACAAGCGCCAGATCGATGGCATGGGTGGCGCGCATCCGCTCACGAGCAAGGTCGGCATCGTGCGCAAGAGTGCTGCGCCGGGCGTGGATCTGGATTTTTTGTTTGCGCAGTTGCAGCCCGATGCCGAGACCGTAGACACCACGCCCAACTGCGGCAACATGTTGGCCGCCGTGGTGCCGTTTGCGATTGAGCGCGGCCTCGTTAAGACGCAGGGCGAGACCACGACCCTGCGTGTGCTTACCCTCAACACCGACATGCAATGTGACATCACCGTCGATACGCCGAACGGCCAGATGCGTTACGACGGCGAGGCGCGAATTGATGGCGTGCCGGGTACGTCTTCACCGGTGTCGATTAATTTCCTTGATACCGCCGGCTCGGTGTGCGCGGGATTGCTGCCGACCGGTAAGGTGCTTGATCGCCTGCATGTCGCCGCAAATGGCTTGGTGCCATTCGACATTGATGTGACCTGCATCGACAACGGCATGCCGATGGTGTTGATGCGCGCGCGCGACCTCGGTCGCACAGGTGCTGAGTCGGTCGCAGAAATGAATGCCGATAGCGAATTGAAAACCAGAATCGAAGCGCTGCGTTTGCAATGCGGACATCTCATGGGTTTGGGTGACGTGAGTAAGAAAAATTTCCCGAAGATGTGTCTGGTCGCAGCGCCAGTCGCCGGTGGCAGCATTGCCACGCGCTGCTTTATTCCGCATGTTTGCCACGACGCGATTGGCGTGTTGGCGGCCGTCACGGTTGGCACCGCGTGCGTCCTCGATGGCTCGGTGACGGCAGGCATTGCCGAGGTCAAGCCGGGCAACATCAAGTCAATTTCCGTCGAGCATCCCACCGGCGAATTCAGTGTCGAGCTAGAGCTTGATCCCGCCGATTCGCAACGCGTCATTCGTTCTGCATTGCTCCGCACCGCGCGCCTCATCATGCGCGGCGAAGTGATGATCCCCGCCTCTATCTGGAAAGGAAACACCAAGTGATTATTGATTGCCACGGCCACTACACAACATCCCCCAAATCGCTCGAAGACTGGCGCAATTTGCAAATTGCCGCGCTCGGCACCGGGAGCGGCGGCCCCAAAGTTTCTGACCTCAAAATCAGCGACGATGAGTTACGTGAATCCATCATCAACAATCAGCTCAAGAAAATGCAGGAGCGCGGCAGCGACCTCACCATCTTCTCGCCGCGCGCGAGCTTCATGGCGCATCACATCGGCGACTTCCAGGTGAGTTCGACCTGGGCGGCGATCTGCAACGAACTCTGCTACCGCGTGGCCCAGCTCTTCCCGGCCCACTTCATCGGCGCGGCGATGCTGCCGCAGTCGCCCGGTGTGGACCCCAAGACCTGCATTCCCGAGCTGGAAAAATGCGTCAAAGAATTTGGCAACGTCGGCATCAACTTGAACCCGGATCCGTCGGGCGGCCACTGGAACTCACCGCCGCTGTCCGACAAGAGCTGGTACCCGATCTACGAGAAGATGGTCGAGTTCGACATCCCCGCGATGATCCACGTCAGCACCAGTTGCAACGCGTGCTTCCACACCACCGGCGCGCACTACCTGAACGCCGACACCACGGCCTTCATGC